>JBKDPB010000252.1:0-19268 GCA_046342615.1 Planctomycetota bacterium
GCGTAGTTGACGCGGCTGTGCAGAACCATTTCGCTCGCGCGGATCGACAATCGGTCGGGAGTGAACTCCCGCAAAAGGGCGATCGGATTGTGATCCAGCTGCCGCCATCGAATCGGATCGATGTCGCGAAACAAATTGGTCACCTCAGGTTGCCAACTCCACCACAGATTATGGGCCAGAGTCATGCACTTTTCATACAGTGCCTCTGCATCGATTTCGCTTGCAATCCCGGACGCTGCTAGCTCTCCTCCGACCGAATAATCCATCTGCGTCATGACAGTCCTATCTACATTCCGTGCGCTGAGTGTGCTTTTGGATCGGTAATCATCTACCGAGGAAGCTCCTGTTATAACGAAATGCTGCCGAGACATCAAAGCCGTACCCCCTATTCGGCCGGAGGGTTCGGCAATTCATGCAAATAAGGTAAGATAGGAAGACTCATATTTGCTTAGGGAAACCCATGTCGTTCGATCATGACCGATCGCCAGCCTCTTTGGATTGCATCGCCGCGTTCTCACCCGAAGTCAAACGGTGGGTTCAGGACGCAAGGGAACGGGGATCGGCCAACCTCGGCCAGGCGGATTTCCCGACGCGGCAAATCGAAACGCTCGCGCAAATCGAGCAGCAGACCGACGTCCATCGAATTCACCCCCTCGAGTACTTTGTCGCCCTGGCCTACGGGTGCCTGACGACTGCCTTCATCATGACTCAGCGTCATGCGGCGATCCGGCGGATCGAAACCAGCCCCAATCCGAGATCGTCGGCGGAATGGCTGCCCGTCATTGTGAAGGGCCAAGCCTTCGCGACGGTTGGGATCAGTCACCTGACGACGAGTCGGCGGCACTTGGCGACTCCTCCAGTGACTTTGCGATGGTCGGGCGAGGACGGCTTCCTGAACGGCTCCATCCCGTGGGTGACCGGAGCTCCTCAGGCCCAGTACATCGTCGCCGGTGCGGTCGATGCCGATGATTCCAACCAGCAGTACTTGATCTTGCTCGAGTTACCCTCCGAAGGCGTTCGGCCCGGTCCCGGCATGCCGCTGGTAGCATTAACAAGTAGCTGCACCGATGTTGTGGACTTGAGCGAGGCTCGAATTCACCGCCGCGACGTATTGCATGGTCCTCATGAGAACGCGATGGCGGCATCGAATACCGGAGGCGCTGGGGGCCTGCAGACCAGTGCGCTGGCCCTCGGACTCGCAGCATCCGCCATGGAGTACTTGATGGCCGAATCACCGCATCGTCCAGCCCTGGAAGCTCACGCGGTAAACCTCCTCGCTCAGTGGAGCGAGCTCTACGGGCTATTGATTTCCTCCCAGAGAGCGCCCGATCCGAATCGTCTTCGCAAGGATGCCAACGATCTGGCATTGCATGCGACCCAAGCGGCGTTATCCGCGGCGAAAGGAGCTGGATTTGTCGAGGGGCACCCCGTGGGACGCTGGTGCCGAGAAGCCCTTTTCTTTCTCGTTTGGAGTTGCCCTCAAATGGTAGCCGATGCGCATCTTTGCAGTTTTTCCGGGTGGCGAACATGACTCTGCGAGCCGAGATTCTGTCGATCGGAGATGAATTGACCAGCGGTCAACGCCTGGATACCAACAGCCAAACTCTCAGTCAGAGGCTGAGTGATCTCGGGATCCACGTGCGATACCACACCACCATCGGCGACGAATTGCTCGACAATATCGAAGCGTTTCGCATCGCCTCGGAACGGGCGGACGTGGTGATTGCAACCGGCGGGCTTGGCCCCACGGCGGACGATTTGACGCGCGAAGCGATCAGCGAAGCATTCGCTTTGCCTCTCGAGCTGCGTCCCGAGGCCCTTGCGCATATCGAATCGCTCTTTGCTCTGCGCAAACGGCCCATGCCGTCCCGCAATCAGGTTCAAGCCATGTTTCCGCGAACATCGCGCATCATCCCCAATCCGCATGGCACCGCGCCGGGGATCGATGTCGAGGTGCCAAGCCATCGATCCGATTCCAACCATCGATGCAGGATTTTTGCGTTGCCGGGCGTGCCGGCGGAGATGTTCGAGATGCTCGATGCCACTGTCCTACCTCGCTTGACTGAAGAGATGGGTGCTGGCGCAATCCGATGGCGCTATCATTCATTGAAATTATTTGGGATCGGCGAGAGCGACGTCGAACAAAGACTTCCCGACTTGATCGCCCGCGACCGCATTCCTCGCGTGGGTATCACCGTTTCTCGCGCGACCATTACGCTCCGCATCGCAGCCCAATCGGCGACCGCTGCGGAGTTTCAGCAGTTGATCGCTCCGACGGTCCAGGAGATCCGCGACGCCTTGGGCGATAGAATCTTCGGCGAAGGAGAGATCGAAATCCACGAAACCGTCCATGCGATGCTCGTGAAGCAATCGATTCGTCTGGGAGTCATCGAAGTCGGGGCGAGTTGCCGGGTCGCACACTTGCTCGCGTCGCTGCAAACGGCGGACGCCGCGGGGCTCGTCGTCAGCCAACGGTTTGCCGATACGACGGAGTTGGCCCGATGGGATGGCCCGGTCTCCGGTGCACGGGGGAAACTCGAGGAGCTTCTGGGACGCGCTGCGGAGCAGTTATTGCAGCATCACGCATTGGACCGATGCTTGGCCGTGGGGGGGTATCCGACGCTCCAACAGGTTGCGTCGGCACAGCGGATGCCATACGCCGACTTGACCATGTGCTTGGCGCGACGCGGTCAACCGACCAAGGCATCGACGATATCCCTGGGCGGCCATCCCGATGTCCTCTATCATCGTCTGGCCAAAACGGCACTGAACTTTCTGCGCCTCGATTTGTTGAAGCCATAGGATCCGCTGTGCCCGAGAAAGTCACCATCGCCAAGACGTCCGATATTCCGCCAGGAGAGGGACGCGCATTCCCATGCCGGGACCGGATGATCGCGATCTTTCGTATCGAGGATCAGTTTTACGCGATGGACGATTTCTGCCCCCATCAAGGGGCTTCGCTGGCCGGAGGATGGGTGCACGAGGGTTGCGTGGCTTGCCCGTGGCATGCATGGCGTTTTCGACTCGATGACGGAACCTGGCTGGATAATCCCAAAATCAAAACCGAAACGTACCCCGTGACGGTGATCGAGGATGAAATCATCGTCGAGCTTCCTTAGAAGCTCTGCTTGTCCTGAGCGATTCTCGGCTTCTTGCAACTCCCCGGTGCGTGGAATAAGCTTCGAGTCTTATCCTCCCACCCTCTATCCCCCATCCGGGAATCCCTTCCCAAGGCGATCGGTCATGCGTGCATATTTCGGTGCGGTGTGCCTGCTGGCGGCACCTGTCTTGTTGCTTTTCGGATCCAACGCGGGGCGAGGCGCGGAGCCGGAAGCCCTCTTTGACGGAAGGAGCTTGGTCGGCTGGGAAGGGGACCCTAAGCATTGGCGCATCGAGAACGGGTGTATCCTGGGCGAAATCGCTCCCGGAACCACGCTCGGAAAGAACACGTGGCTTATCTGGCGCGGTGGGCGGCTCGCTGACTTTGAGTTGCAGGTCCAATTTCGCATCTCGGGACTCCCGGATGCCAACTCAGGGATTCAGATCCGTTGCCAGGCTGATCATGTGGATCATGTGTCGGGGTATCAAGCCGACCTGGACATGGGAGCAACATGGTTGGGACGCATCTACGACGAGCATGGGCGCGCTCTCCTTGTCGAACGAGGAACTCGCGTGCATTTGAAGCCGGACGGATCGCGTGTCTCGGAAGCCTATGCACCAGTGCATCAGTATCCGGTCCTCGTGCGCGACCGGGAATGGAACGACTATCGCATCGTGGCCATCGGCGAACGGATCGATGTTTATATCAACGGAAGCCTCTTTTCATCGCTGTGGGATCAGCAAGTGCCGGACCGCGATTTGGAAGGAGAGCTCGCGTTCCAACTTCACGCGGGTCCCGAGACGCGGATCGAGTTCAAAGAGGTGCACTTGCAGCATCTGACCTCAGCGGATTCCGAGCGATTAGCTCCGTTTCCAAATTTGGAAGCCGATGCCTCCACGAATCGCAGCGCGATCGGTGTGATTCCCCAGGGGGCTGATGGTCAGCCGCTCAACCTCGACTTTGAAAGCGGTACGCTGGATGGATGGATCGCCTCCGGGACCGCGTTTCGCGGTCAACCGCTTTCCCATGACGGCATCGCCCAGCGTTGGCCTGGCCAGACGAGCAACAAATCCGGAGGCTTCTTCATCGGCGGCTACGAGCTCGAGAAAGATCAGGGCGTCGGAACGCTTGAGTCTCCTTGGTTCCGGGTGACCAAGCCCTACGGAGGTTTCTTGATTGGAGGGGGCGAGAATCCGTCCACGCGCGTCGAGCTGCGATGCAGGAAGAGCGAGGAGGACCCGCCGCTGGTGATCGCGCAGGCCGTCGGAAACAATCAGGAACAGATGCGACGGGTTGCCATCGATTTGCGCGAACAGGCGGGGTACTGGATCCAAATTCGATTGGTCGATGAAAACGACGGCGGCTGGGGGCATCTCAACTTCGATGATTTTCGTGTTTACGACGAGCCCCCCGCATCGCTGCAATCGATGGCGCCCCAGCGATCCACCTTCAATGCCGTTCTTCAAGCGTTGGAACGCAACCCGACGGTTCGATCGAATCCGAGCGATCCATCGGCAAAAACGCTGGCAGCGATGCGCGTGCCCCGCGGGTTTTCCGTGGTCAGCATCGCTTCGGAACCTCGGGTGCATCAGCCCATCGCGATGACTTTCGACGATCGCGGACGATTATGGGTGATCGAGGCCCATTCGTATCCCCAAAAGAGGCCCGCCGGACAAGGGCTCGATCGCATCCTGGTTTTCGAGGATCGCGATGGGGACGGAACCTTTGAGTCTCGCAAGATCTTCGCCGAAGGACTCAATCTCGCCAGTGGAATCGAGGTCGGGTTTGGGGGCGTGTGGGTTGGAGCCGCACCCGAATTGCTCTTCATTCCAGATCGAAATCGAGACGATACGCCAGACGGCCCTCCGGAAGTGATGCTCGATGGATTTGGATACGGCGACACCCATGAAACACTCAACAGTTTTCTTTGGGGACCCGACGGATGGTTGTACGGAACCCAAGGGGTGTTCAACACCTCGGCGATCGGCCCGCCCGGGGCGCCTTCGGAATCCAGAACATTTCTGGCGGCTGGAGTTTGGCGCTACCACCCCGCGCGTCGCGAGTTCGAGGTTTTCGCGCACGGCGGAAGCAATCCTTGGGGACTCGATTTCGACCAAGACGGCCAGCTGTTCATGACCCACTGCCGCAGTTTTTGGGGCAAGGGGGGGACCACTCATGTCATGCAGAGCGGCCACTATTGGAATCAAGTCAACAGCGGCCACGCCCCCTACATCTCTCCCGAGGCGCATCCATCGCATCCGCATCTGCAAAACTATCTGCTCGCTTCGGCCCATTATGATTCCGGTGAAGGAGGAGCGGGAAAACCCGGCACCGGTGAAATCTACGGCGGCCATTCCCATGTCGGGACCATGATCTATCTCGGGGATAATTGGCCGGCGGAATTCCGCAACCATCTTTTCACCCACAATCTTCACGGCCATCAAATCAATCATCAAATCAATCGCCGCAGCGGAGGCGGTTATTGGACGGTGCATGCGGGCTACGACGTGCTTTATTGCGCCGACCCGCAGTACATCGGCGTCGACCTCCTGCTCGGACCGGATGGGGCGGCGTACTTCTGCGATTGGTACGACACACGCCATTGCCACAACCCTGGGGTCGAACAATGGGACCGCGGCAACGGTCGCATCTACCGAATGCAGTACGATGCATCCTTCCAGCCCGCGAAAATCGATTGGTACGATGCATCCGATGATGCGCTTGTGGACGCCCAGCGGCATCGCAATGACTGGCATGCAAGAACCGCTCGCCGAGTTCTCGCAGAACGCTCTGCGAACCGAGGACTCGCGGCTGCGATTCGCGACCGACTCGTCGCCATGGCTCTCGATGCCACCGATCCCCATGTGCAACTGCGGGCGATCTGGACGCTTCATGGCGCCGGCGGGATGGACGTCTCGCTGGCACAACGCCTGCTCTTGGATGCCGACGAACGGGTCCGGGCCTGGGCGATCCAATCCGCCTTGGAATCGCCCCCGGCCGACCTGGACTGGTTGATCGATCATGCGAAAACCGAAACGTCGCTTCTCGTTCGGCGTTATCTGGCGTGCGGGATGAGTCGTCTCCCTTCGACGGTCGCATGGAGACTCGGCGCGATCTTGGCAACCCAAAGCGATAACGCCAGCGACCGCGATCTTCCTGTTTTGATATGGCAAGCGCTCGCTCGCCATTGGCCCAGCGACGTGCAGCAGGCACTCCAACTCGCGGATAAAACGGAATTGGCAGTCGTCCGGGATTCGATCCGTTGGTACGCCGCCAAGAGCTCTCGCGCGGGGCGCGAGGAACTCGTGCGTCTCATCCATCAAGGAGCCGGGAACCAAACGCGAGGGCATTTGCAGTTGCTGCAATTCGCAATCCAAGGCCAACGCGATTTGGAATTGCCTGCCGTTTGGAAGAAGGTCTCGGAGAAATTGTATGGTGCCGCGGATCTCGAAATCCGAAATGCAGCCGAGATCGTCGGCGCCCAGTTTGGTGACGAGGCCGTCTTCACACGTCTGAGGGAAATACTCTCCAGCGGTGATCCGAGTGTCGATTGGAATCATGCACTTCGCCTGCTCGCGATCGATCGCAATGACGAGAATATTCCCATCCTGTTGATGCTCTTGGACCGAGGCAGGCTGGCCTTGGCCGTCATGCCTTTGTTGCGCGTCTACGATGTGCCGTTCGTCGGCGATGCGATTCTGGCTCGATTGCCGAGGTGGGAGGGGGAGTTCGAAGCCACCGCGTTGCAGGTTCTCGCCAGTCGACCGGTCTGGGCGGCAAAACTCCTCGATGCCGTCGAAGAGGGGAAGCTGGATAAGACCCGATTGAATGCCTATACGGCAAGGCAACTCGCCTCGCTCGGGGACGAGCGGATCCAAGCGAGCCTTGAGCGGGTTTGGGGACGGGTCGTTGACAGCCCGGAAGGGCTGCGCAAGGAAATCGAACGGGTGTCGCAAATCTATGGGGAAGCCCCCCTCTGGGCGTACGATGCCTCCGCCGGGCAACGGCACTTTCAAAAACTCTGCGCCGCCTGCCACTCGCCCGACCAGCCCAACGTCGAGATTGCCCCCAAGCTGCAAGGGACGGGAGCCAAGGGGGTCGGCTATGCGATCGAGAACGTCATCAACCCCAACGCCGTCATCGGCCGAGATTACCAGGCAAGGGTAATCCGAACCGACGATGGGCAAGTGATAACCGGCTTGGTCTTGGAGGAATCGCCAACAACCATTCGGTTGCGGACCGCGACCGAGGAAGTGACCATTCAACGCGATTCCGTCGAGGAATTTCGAGTTTCGGAGAACTCCTTTATGCCGATCGGGCTTCTCGATACGCTCGACGATCGGCAGCGGATTGAGTTGTTCAAGTATCTACTCTCCCTGTAGAGTCTGCCCAAATTGTTAAATCTGTTTTTCTTACTTGGCTTAAATCCGTCTTGACCCGCCTTTCGCGACTTGGCTATTCTCCGACGCGACCAAGGCAAGTTCGGTAGACTCGGCGAGCCTGGTTGGAGTTACAGGATGCACCGTTCGGGCAAGGCTCGGGCGGTAATGAACATTCAACAAGGATGGTTGAGTTCCATGTCGACAACAAAAACAGTTTTTACTACCGGCGAAGCTGCCAAGATTTGCAAAGTGAGCCAGCAAACGATTATTCGTTGCTTTGACAACGGCACGCTGAAGGGATTCCGCGTTCCAGGAAGCCGTTTTCGCCGGATTCCTCGAGACCAGCTGTTCGTCTTCATGAAGGACAACGGCATTCCAACCGACGCATTGGAAAGCGGCAAGAAGAAGCTTCTGATCGTCGATGACGACCAAGATCTGGTCGATCTGATGCGAGACACCTTCGAACGCGACGGCCGATTCGATATCCGAACCGCCAACAACGGCTTTGATGCCGGGATGCAGGTCAAGGAGTTTCGTCCCGACCTGGTGGTTCTCGACGTGATGCTGCCGGATATCAATGGGCGCGAGGTTTGTCAGCGTGTTCGCACAGACCGCACGATGGATTCGGTCAAGATCCTGTGTATCTCAGGGATGGTCGATTCCGACAAGATCGCCGACCTCCGAATGGCAGGTGCAAACGACTTCATGCAGAAGCCATTCACTATGGATCGACTGCTGGAGCGCGTTTGCGATCAACTGGAGATCGACCGCCCCGTCGCGGTAGGCTAGGTTTGCATTCGGAAGCGATGCGGGCAGACCGTCTGCCCGCATTCTCACGATGGAGGCGACTGTGCGCCAGACGAGCCACGGGTCGCTCCCGGCTCGGGATTCCATTCCCGAAGCAAATTCTCAATTTGCTCGTTCAACACTTCGGCTTGAGAGAGCAACTCGTCGTAGCGGCCGATCAAGTGGTTGATAAGGTCCTTTTCTTGGCTGGGCAGGGCCATCGTCACCAAAGGCTCACCGGCGTCTTCGACTGGGCCGACCGGATCAATCACAGCATTTCCCTTTGAAAAACGACCATTCAGGAGGTTCGTATCGAACTTCTAGAATCGGATCGGTCGAGCGGCTTTGGGGCTGCCTGGGCATTCGTTTCAATTCGGGTTGTGACTCTTCGGGAGTCTGGTCAAAACAGCGAACTTGTAACGCGCTGGTCGCATCGCGAATTACTCGAGTGGCGATGCCATCGGATGGTCGCGGGCGACTATACTCTGCACTGGCCCGGAACAAGTCGAACGAACGGACACCGAATGCGATGAGTAGAGACGCGAAACTTTTGGGTGCGGGACCATGGTGGCGCGAGTTGACTTCGTACCACTGGTTCGTGTTCGCCATGGCGAGCATGGCTTGGGTCTTTGATTGTTTGGATCAGCAGGTGTTTATCTTGGCGCGAGGCGAAGCGCTCAAAGCGTTGTTGCCCCCCGGGACCGACGGACCCGTCGTCAACCAATACGCCGGTTACGCGACGTCGATCTTCATGGTTGGATGGGCCACCGGCGGGCTGATTTTCGGATCGATCGGCGATCGGATCGGCCGCGCGAGAACCTTGGCGATTACGGTTTTGATGTACTCGCTCTGCACAGGGCTGAGCGCTTTTTCGAGCGGCTGGGTCGATTTCTTCATTTACCGATTCATCACCGGAATGGGAGTCGGCGGCGTATTTGGATTGGCGGTTGCCTTGGTGGCCGACAGTCTGCCAGAGCGAGCGAGAACGCCCGCGCTGGGTTTGTTGCAGGCTCTTTCGGCCTTCGGCAATATTACGGCTGGATTGATGAGTATTTTGGTGGGGCGGCTCGGAGCCGCAGGGACGATCAACCCGAACCTGGGTTGGAAGATCATGTTTCTCTTCGGCGCCCTGCCGGCTTTTCTTTGTGTCTTCATTCAGTGGCGGTTGCGGGAACCTGAAAAATGGGTTCAGGCACGTCAAGAAGGAAAGGCGACGGGAGTCAAGTTCGGATCGTACTCGACGTTGTTGCTCGATCCGCAGTGGAGCAAATCGGCGATCGGTGGATTGTTGCTGTGCGTGGCGGGTGTGATCGGCGTTTGGGGGATCGGCTTCTTTGCGCCGGAACTGATCAATGGTGTGATCGAGCTTCAGATGCTCAAGGAGAATCCTGAGGCGACCAAGGAGTCCATTAAAGCGGCTCAATCCACCTGGCGTGGATACAACGGAATCATCCAGAACACGGGAGCTTTTTTTGGAATGTTGGCATTCACCTACCTATGCCAAAAAATCGGTCGCAAGACTGCTTTTGCAATTGGATTTGTTGCGGCGATGCTCGCGACGATCACTTTCTTTCGCACCTTCAACGGCATCTCGACGATTTGGCTCAGCGGTTTGATGGGTTTCTGCCAGCTCGCCTTGTTCGCGGGTTTTGCGGTTTACCTTCCGGAGCTTTTCCCGCTCCGCTTGCGCAGCACGGGCACCAGTTTCTGCTACAACGTTGGTCGCTATGTCGCGGCCACAGGTCCCATCACGCTGGGTGAATTAGCCAAGTACCTCGCGCCGCAGAACGCACCGCTGGATACCAAGCTCCAGGCGTTCCGCGATGCATGCACTTACATGAGTCTCTTCTTCCTCGTCGGACTGATCGCTTTGTTCTTCCTGCCCGAAACGAAAGGCAAGCCGCTGCCCGAGTGAGTCGGCGGCTGCGATCAGCCTTCCAGCAGCCAGCGCCACGGTCGCCACTGTTGAGCTTCTTCATGGGTCAGCTGGAAGTGGTCGATGGTGTTCGTGCGCAGGTGTTCTACGGCGACCGGAATGGAGTCGGTGTAGAGAAAGAGATGTTTGTCCTCGGGAGAAACCGTTCCGGCCTGGATCATGTGGTCGACGTAATCCATCAAAGGCTGATGGAATTCCTCGTTCATGACTACGACGGGAAAGCGATGGATCTTTTTTGTTTGGATCAAGGTCATCGTTTCAAAGAATTCGTCGAGGGTGCCGAACCCTCCGGGCATAATGACAAACCCGTAGGAGTACTTGAGGAGCAGTACTTTGCGGACAAAGAAGTACCGGATATTGATCGAGCGATCGAGATAGGGGTTGGGGTGTTGTTCGAAAGGAAGTTCGATATTGACGCCGACGCTTCGACCGCCGACATCCTTGGCGCCGCGGTTGGCGGCTTCCATGATCCCGGGACCACCCCCGGTCATGATGGTGAACCCGAGCTTCGCGATTGCCGCGGATAGTTCGCGTGTCTTCTCGTAATTGGGGTCGTTTTCTCGGAGGCGAGCCGATCCGAAGATCGTGATGCAGGGTCCGATAAAGTGGAGTGCTCGAAACCCTTTGATGAACTCGGCCATCACCTTGAGCGTGAATTGGAATTCACGCCATCGGGACTGACGGCCTTGCAAGAACCGTATCTCGGACTTGTCTTGTTTTGCGGCCATGCTTAGCGGCGGCTTCTGAAATCGGCCAAGGTCACTTGTTGGATCGTGCCCTTGGCGACTTCATCGATTACCCCATCCATCTCGACCGGAGGGGCGGCCATCGCGGAGTCGACCGCGTTTGGCGACAGGCGATTTGCGGGCATCAGGCTTCCTGGTGCTCCTTCCCCTTCACCCGAAGCGTTGCTGGTCGAACTCGCGGCCGTGGTCGTAGCCGGGACGACCGCGAACGTCAAATCGCTCGGCGCGGCTTGGATGCGGAAGAGGCGATTACTTCCTTCCTGGGCTCGCAAGACAACGCGAGGATCGGTCGTCGGCAAGGTGGATTGCCGGGTGACATTGGAATTATCGACGGTGGTCACGGTCAACTGCGTTGCGGCCTGGTTCAAGGAAACCGAAACACTCGAGAAGTTGCGCCAATCCTTCAAGCCATCGTGCCAAGCCGCGGTCTGATTGGGTTGCACTGCGATCGTCAGTCCTTTGCTGAGGTTGCGGCTGGTGAAGTCGCGCAGATCCATGAATCGCGGGTCGCGTGCTCCGACATTGATGGGGGTCGAAACATTGTCCCCGTCGGAGAAGCCCGACCGAACCATCGCGCGCGTTTCGTTGGCGGAGAAGAACGGCAAGGGTTTTACCGAGAACTCGTAGGTGCCGGGTCCGACATCGTTCAGTTTGACGACGTTGTTGACATACACCGGATTGAGGGGTTGCGTCGTCGGGGTATCGTTAATGGCTGAAACCTGGAAAGCGACACCTTGCACGCTGGTTTTCGGAGTGACTCCGACATCTCTGGGGGTAAAGTTGACGACCGTCAGGGCAACGGTGCCGACCGCTGTTTGGGTGGACCCGTCGCTCAGGGTGTACTGGAAGTTCACATTACCCGTAAATTCGGTGTTGGGGGCCGAGTACAAAATGGACTTCTTGTCCGCGGAAATGGTGACCGTTCCTTTGCCAGCAGCGGGTTGAGTCACCGCCGAAATCGTAAGGATCTCTCCCGCATCGATGCTGGAGTCGTTCTTGAGAACATCCACCGTTTGATTCGGCAATGAGAGAACCGTGAACGCATCATTGACTGCGGTCGGCGCATCATTGACGGGCGTCACCGTGAGGGTCATGGTGCCGGTTGCCGTCCCGCCGCTGGAGGATCGCACGGTGTAGACGACTCGATCGGTACCATTGAAGTTAGCGTTGGGTACGTACCGGATACGGGTGTTGTTATTGGTGATCGTCGCTGTACCGCTCGTCGCCGAGGCTTGAGTGATCGTCAGCGTATCACCGGTTTGATTTGGGGTGTCGTTGGCGAGGACATCGTAATCGGTGCCCGCAGCGTCCTCGGCAAGCGTGAACGACTCTCCGTTGACGGTTGGAGGAGGAGCGGCCGCGGCGACTTGGATCGTGACGGTCGAGGTCGCGGTGCCGCCATTGCCATCACCGATGGTGTAGGAGATGGTTTCCTGACCCACGAATCCGGCTTTCGGAGTGTACCGCAAACCGATGCCGTTGTTATCGATGCGGACGCTTCCGCCTTGCGATGGCACGCCCGTCGAAGTTACGCGGAGCGTCTCACCGGTATCGGGGCCTTGCGTATCGTTCCCCAGGACATCGATGAAGACATTGGAATCCCCGGAACGAATCGTGGTGATGGTATCGGCGTTGGCTACCGGATTGTCGTTGACCGGCTGCACATTCATGGTGACCGTCGCGACTGCAGTTGCGCCCGTTTGATCGCGAACGGTGTAGGAGAACGTTTCCACCCCGTTGAAGTTGCTCTTGGGAGTGTAGACGACGCTGCTGCCGTTGGTCGCGATGGAAACGGTGCCTCCTTGGCTGGGTGTCCCGACAGCTTGGATCGTCAATTGCGTGTTGGTGCCCGGGGTGGTCGTGTCGTTGGCCAGCACATTGATGGTGTTGTTGGTCGTGTCCTCGTTCACGCTGACGGTGTCGTTGACTGCCGTGAAGTTCTGGGCGATGCTGAGGGTGGCGGTCCCGAAGCCGATGCGGGCCGCGGGGATTGCAGTGTCTTGACCGAAGACAGCGAAGTTGCGACCGGCGGTTTCGGCGGGATTGACGCTGAAGAAAGCTTGGCTTCCCGCTTTCACTCGCATCCGAACCGTGAAGAGCGTTTGCGGATCGGTTCCGGGTCCGGCTGTCAAACTCGAGAAAGCTCCAACCTCTTCGATCACACCGGCCGTCGTAATATCGGATGTTCGACCGTTTCCGAACAACTGGCCGAACGTAATCGGATTGGTTCCGACGAGTTCGACCTTGCTGGCATCGTAGACGAGATCCATGTAGGCCGAGAAAACGCCTCCACCACTTCCAAGATTGCGAAGGTCTTCCACGATCACTCGCAGATCGAATTCCTGATTGATGCTCAGGGAAGTCACCGGCGTGCTATTGGTGTTGAGCAGTTCCAAGCGAACGCGGACCTGCTGGATGTCGGCGACATTGATTGCAACCACTTGGGCTTGGGAGTTTCCAGCCGTGTCGCTGATTCGGAGCGTTGCGGTTTGGGGTCCGATTTGAGAGGCGGTTGGAGTCCACGTCAGGACGCCGGTCTGCGGGTTGATCGACATTCCGGCCGGAGCGTTCTCCAACACGTATCGAAGATCGCTTCCTTCGTCGGGATGAACCAAGTCGACGCGAAGCTCGGTTCCGACGTTGGCTTGGTTTGGCAGGTTGCTCGCCGGAATCGCGACGGGTGCCGTATTGTCGAAGGTCAGGCTGAGCGCAGGGGACGCAGCCGATGTCTGATTGTTCTGGCGTTGCGTAGCGACGATGGAGCGGCTTCCGGCCCCGAGCGCGGAGACCTGAGTGGTGGTGATTGTGGTCGTTGCGCCGGTAGCGATCGCGGACCCGACGACTTGATCCCCGATCTTCAATTCGACGGTGGCCCCCGAAGTGGTTCCGGATACCAAGAACTGCATGCTTGATGCGTTGGTAATGTTGTCCGAGTCGCTCGCGCCGCTATCGCTGGCCGCGATCAAGTCGACCGAGGTCGGCGCCGAAAGGGGGCTGGTGACCTGGAACGTCAGTTTCTGAGTGTCGAACAGGTCCGCTGTCGTGCTGGAGCTGACAGCGCGAACGCCCACGGAGAGATCAAACGAGCCCGTGAAATTGGTCGGAGCTGTCACTTGCAGTTGGCCGGTGCTGTTGTTCACGTTGAACTGGTAGGGGACGGTTCCTAATCGAGACGCGTCGAAGAAGATCGCATCGCCTTCTTTGTCCTGTGCGGTCAAGGGAATCGTCACGGTTTGGCCGGGAGCGATCGGCGGCACGGTGATGTCGTTGAGGAAGGGGCCGCCATTGTTGGTGTCGGCGGCTGCCGTCGCAACAAACGTGCGCGAGAACGAACGTCCCTCGGAATTCGTGACTCGAACCGTGATCGTGGATGTTCCCGTGCTGGCGAGGGATTTCAATCGAATCAGCCCATTCTGGGGGTCGTTGAAGATCTCCATCGTATTGATAACCACATCGCGCGTCGGTCGCGATTGGTTGACGCTGGTTCGCGAGATGCCTTGCCGAACCGATTCTCCCTCGATCAACTGGCCGAAGATCGAGTGATTGAAGTCGAGGTGCCGTTGCGGGCCTTCCGTGATGAAGAACTGCGAATCATTCGTATCATCGCTCGACTTGGCATACGACAAGATGCCCGTGCGGTTGTGTTGCAGGTTCACATTGAACTGATCGTCCAATGGGCCCAGGGTGGAGCCTCCGCTGCCGGTGCCCGTCGGATCGCCACCTTGGATCACAAAGTTATCGATGACGCGGTGGAAAATGATTTTGCTGGTTTCGGTCTTATTGTAGAAGCCTGCATTGACGAGCTGCTCAATCCGCGAGACCGGTCGAGGGGCTTCATCGGCAAACAGCCGAAAGACCATTTCGCCGTACCCATCGACGACCATCCTCAACGATTTCTTGTTCGTGACCAACTCGGCGCTGATGACCGATGGGTTGCTGCTCTCTACCGAAACGGTGAGCGGGCTGCCGTTGGGATCATAGGCATCGACTGGGATGTGCAAGGGAGACCGAAACAATACGGTCTGATTGGGGATCTCCACAAAGGTCGGGTCGCTGCTCTGCGGGATAGCGACGCCCGACAGGGTCGAAAGTTGAGCCAGTGTTTGAAAACCGGTTGCCACCTGGCCGTTTCCAAACTTCCAGGTCGGATAGGTCGTGATGTTCTCCTGCGTGGCGACGCTGTTGGCTGTACGATCCGGATTGGTGACCTCAACGAACGGCAGATAGTTCAATCCCTCATCGAAGAGATTCTTTTGTTGGGTGCAGAACGCGCACCAATCCGCTCCATAGAACTTCGCTCCGGAAGCCGTCAGGGCTTTCGCAAAGGCGACGAGATCCGGCGCAGCCTCTCCCTCGGCTTTCAATCCCGACGTCGACATCATGGACGAGGAGGAAGTTGGCGAGGCGACGTACCCCGACGGGGCTACGTTTCCGAGGCCGCTGGCAAACGACGCCGATCCAACCGTTTCAAAGAAATCCGCGGCCATCAACTCGCGTCGCTCCAGCGGTTCAAACTGGATCGCCCGGCTCGATCGGCGACTCGCCTCCGGAATCAGCCCCTCACGGATCTGCTCTGCCAGCCATTTTGCATTCCGCTTGTTGAGAAGCCCGCGTTGCCGTTTTCTCATCTCCACTACCTCAAATGCCTGACAAAAGTGCGTCTTGACTGATTCCCGGGAATCGCAAGGCCGAGTGGCCAAACGAATTCCAGCTTTTTCCAAGGTTAGTTGAACCCGAAAGCCACCGAGCTAACCCCGTGTTCCGTTTCCCTGGTTCTCCCCATCACAGGTTCCACTTGTGACGGTTGCGCCGTTCGGAAACGCCCCCAAGGGTTCCCTGACCCTCAAGGGTTGCCGGGGGAACGACCTAGGCGGAATTTGGATGCAATCCTAGGCGCGCCGGTTCCGAAATCCACCCAAAAGTGGGGCGATAACGGAAATGAGCTAGCCAGACTTGCATTCGCTCTGCATAATACGCGTCCGCATTGGGCGGACAAACGACAAGATACGGATTGTTTGCAACCATGGCCAAAAGCAAAAAGAAGAAAGAAACGACGTTCTTGGTTTGCCAGGAGACTGGCGACATCAACTACGTTCTCCTGCGGAAACCCGGGGCTGAGAAACTCCAACTGAAGAAGTACAGCCCGCGGCTTCGCAAAGTGACGCTCCACGTCGAAAAACGAAAATAATCCTTGTTTCATCGTCGACCAGGGAGGGGACACTTTGCCGAAACGCTGGGTGTTTCGAGGGCATGACTCGAAGGATTTTCTGCTGCTCGCACAGCGGGCCGGCATCGATCCGATCGTCTCCCAGCTGTTGAGCGGTCGCGGAATTACGGATCCGCTTCAGGCACGGTCCTTCCTCGAAGCCCGTTTCGCAGATCTCCGCGACCCGAGCCTACTGCCGGGTATTGACGCCGCCTGCGATCGTATCCTGAAGGGGATTCGGGATCGAGAACCGATAGCCGTCTACGGCGATTACGATGCGGATGGAATGACCGCCACCGCAATCCTTCTGCAATGCCTGGAACTTCTCGGGGCCGACGTCACCTACTTCGTCCCCAACCGGCTCGAGGACAACTACGGCTTGAATTCCGAGGCGATCGAACGGTTGGCCCAGCGAGGTCGTCGTTTGATCATCAGCGTCGACTGCGGCATTTCCGCAGTCGAGGAGGCCCAGCGGTGCAAGGATCTCGGAGTCGACTTGATCATCACGGACCACCATCGGTGTGGGGATCGATTGCCCGAAGCGGTCTCGATCGTCCATCCGGGTCTGCCGGGAACCGAATACCCGTTTCCGGGTTTGTGCGGTGCTGGCGTAGCGTTCAAATTGGCATGGCGTTTGTGCCAACTGGTTGCGAATTCCCAGCGTGTCGACGAGACGCAACGGGCATTTTTGATGTCGGCCATGGGACTGGCGGCTCTCGGTACCGTGGCGGATGTTGTCCCCCTGGTGGATGAAAATCGGATTCTTGTACGCAATGCGCTCCCCTACCTGCAGAAACTCGCCCCCCTCGGGTTGAAAGCTGTCCTGAAGTTGACCGGTTTGGACACCAAATCGGTTTTATCCGCCGAGGATTTGGCCTTTACCCTGTCGCCCCGTTTGAATGCGGCTGGAAGACTCGGCCAAGCGCAACTGGGGGTCGAACTGCTGACGACTCGGGATCCCCAGCGAGCCGACATGCTGGCCCAATATCTGGATCGACTGAACTCCGACCGCGAATCGCTCGAACGAAGTATGGCGTTGGCTGCGTCCAAACAAGCTCGAGAGCAATACGATCTGACGAGCGAACCTGCGTTGGTTCTCCATTCTCCAGGTTGGCATGTCGGCGTGATCGGTATCGTTGCCAGTCGGCTGGCGGAAAAATTCCAGCGTCCAGTGGTCATCATTTCCAGCGATCCGACGGGACAGAAGCATGCCACCGGGAGCGGACGTTCGGCAGGGATGGTCGATTTGCACGAAGCGTTCCAAGCTTGCCGCGAACATTTGATCGGGTGCGGCGGGCACGCTGCCGCTGCCGGGCTCCGCATCGAGGAACATTGTATCCCCGAATTCCGGGAGGCATTCTGTGACTTCGTTCGGCACAGTCTGGGGGAGACGGATCCTGTAACGCGGCTCGAGGTGGATGCCGAAGCGACCTTCGGCCAACTAACTCTCAATACCATCGAGCTCATCGAGAGCCTTGCTCCCTTCGGTGCTGCGAACCCTCGACCGGTGCTGGTCGCGAGCGACGTCGAGTTGCATGAACCCGCGAAACGGTTTGGCAATGGGGAACGCCATCTCAGCGCACGGTTCCGACAGCATGGAGTGACGTTGCGAGCTGTGGCGTTTTCCCAGGCCGAATGGCTCGACCCGATCAATACGCATCGAGGCAGCTTCGATCTGGCATTCAGGCCGGTGATCAACGAGTTCCAAGGCTTCAAGAAGGTCGAATTGCAATTGGTGGATTGGCGCGTTGCAAAACATGAGCCCGCCGGTCCAACCGCCGTCAACACGCAATCGCGCGAGACCGATCCGTCGGAGTCCTCGTCGATCCCCTAATCGCGCACCGCGTTTTCGCGAATCACACGATCCCCAGCAGATTCTGGAGAGCTCCTGACAGTTCAGGGAAGCGGAATCGATAACCGCTTGCGATCAGCTTGGGTGTGGCCGCTCGAACGCTCGACAACAGCAGCGGATCCGCCATCTCGCCCAGAGCCAATCGCAGCAGCCATGAAGGTGTCGGGAAAAAAGAGGGCCGGTACAACAGCCGTCCAATCGTGGCCGAAAAGGCACGTTGTGGTAACGCTTCGGGCGCCACGACGTGATACGGACCTGCCGCTCCCTTCGCAATGGCGAGATGCAACAAGATGTTGGCCGCATCATCGATGTGGATCCAAGGCCAATATTGCCTGCCGCTACCGATCGGCCCGCCCATTCCAAAGCGAGCGGGCGTCAGGAGTTTCGCTAATGCCCCGGAGCGTGGGTGCAAGACGACGCCGAGGCGCGCTTGAACCGCGCTGCGCCCCGAACTTGCAAACGCCTGTGCGGCGGACTCCCAAGCGATCGCCAGTTCCGGCAGGAAGCCGCGGCCCGCCGCCGTCTCCTCCGTGCACTCGGTATCGCCGCGATCTCCAAAAATGCCGATCCCTGACGCCGATACCAGGCGACTTGGAGGCGAATCCAATGGGGACAAGCCCGCTACCAAGTGGTGCGTCGCATCCACTCGGCTGGACCAGATCAACTTCTTGACGCGATCGCTCCACCGCTTCTCCGCAATTCCGAATCCCGCCAGATGGATCACCGCATCCAAACCCGAGAGAGACGACGGCGCATTGCCGGAGCGAAAATCCCAAACCACCGATTCCACCGAGCGCGGATAGGGAACCGAGTCCCCCTTCGAATCAGGCCGAGCGATTCGTATGACTTTCCAGCCCAGCACGCAAGCCAATTCGACGACGCGGCGGCCCACCAGTCCCGATGCACCGGTCACTGCGATTCGAGGGGTATGCCCCATTTCCGCAATCCGCGGTTCGAATTGGCGACTCGCATCAAGGTCGTCCGCCGTAATCCGATGGCGATAAGCGAACATCGCCGCGAGCTTGCGGCGGACCCATGGTTCCGCAATCTTCGAAAAGGGTGCCAAGGGGAGCTGGAAATCAATGCGATCCCTCAGCTCGCATCGCGTTTCGGACAAGGATTCGAATTCGTGCCGATGAATCCAACGAGCGAAGGGGCCGTCGACTTGGATATCGACAAACAGCCGATCGCGATCCAACTCCGTATGGCGAGCCAACCAAGATTTGCGAAGCCCGCAAATGCTCTGCACCAGTTCCACTT
>JBKDPB010000253.1:0-22555 GCA_046342615.1 Planctomycetota bacterium
GGCATTTTCGGGGCGGAAAGGTCGTTCCGCACGTCGCGGATGAAGTGTGCTAAGAGTCGCGAGTATTCATCGTACTTGCCATTCGGATAGGTCTGGCCATCCACCAGATCATTGAAACCCTGAAGCCATACAAAACCGGCCAGTTCGTACCCTTCTTTCGGATCGTAGGCAGGACAGACCCGTTTGGGATCCTCCAGCACCCTCTTCACGTGTTCGATCATCATGCGATAGAACACACCCGAAGCGGCATCTTTGTCCTCCTGCCACTTTTTTCGCTCTTCGGCTTTGGGAATCCCGTGTGCGCCTTGGGGATACTTGTCCCACAGTGCCTGAGTCTCCTTGGGCAACTTGTATCGCCCGGCACTGGGCGGACGGAATTCGGTGTTGAGCGACCTGCCGCCCCACGCCGTCTTGATGATCAGGATGGGTTCCTTCAGCTCTTTTTCCATATAGATACCAAAGGTGAACTCGGGCCCAATCTTGCCACCATTCTTGGTGGGTTGGTCGCCACGTGCACCGAAGCCCGCGGTCAATTTCCCCAAGCCCTCGCCATTCGCACTGCCATCGTAAGGACCGGTCAAATAGGACATCCAGACATGGTCACATACCCGTGGAGTTCCATCGGGATTGCGCATCTCCTTGAGGAGGGGTGCCGTTAGCGGATCCTTGCCGATGTAGTCAAATGTGCTGATTGCGGCATGTCCCTCCATGTTCGACTGCCCCGCCAGGATGAATACTTTCAGCCTTTGGGCGAAGCAGTTCGAAGTGAGCAAGCACACCATGACGGTTGCGATAACGATCGCTTTGGATTTCCTGTTCATTGCCATTTCCTGATTGAGTCTCTATTCATAGCGATCGGGACATTGGAACAGGTGAAATACCTCGCGTGCGTTTTGCCTAGTTTGTTCCGGTTGTTTTGGACATGCCCGCCCGCGGACCGGGTGGAAGGTTGTTGATCAAGTAGCGAAGAATGTGCATTCGAACGTGTACGAGCGTGCCATCACCTTCCCGAAGTCCATGATCTCGATTGGGATAGACCATGTAGTCAAACGATTTACCTAACGAAATCAAACGGTCGACCAGGCCTTCGATGATCTGGATGTGCGTGTTGGTCTCGCCGGACCCCGTGAGGATCAGCAATTTGCCCTTGAGCCCCTCGGCGAAGTTGATCGGGGCCGACTTTTCGTATCCGTTCGGATTGACCTCACGAGTGCGCATAAAGATTTCCTGAAACCATGCGTTGTACAGATGCGGTTGGGGCTTTGGGACCACCGCAATACCCACGTGATAGGATTCGGGTTTACGAAAGAGTGCGTTCAAGGTATTCGAACCCCCACCACTCCAACCCCAGATTCCAACGCGGTCGGTGTCGATGAACGTGCATTGCTTCGCAAGTGCCTTCAATCCTGCTTCTTGTTCCTCGGTCGACAAAGGACCGAGGCTACCAAAAATGGCTCTTCTCCAAGCTGCACCCTTCGGACATGGTGTCCCACGATTGTCGATGGACGCAACGACGAATCCCAACTCGGCCACAACGCGATGGAAATCGATTTGAGCGGCTCCCCATTCGTTCAACACCGTCTGGGCATGCGGTTCTCCGTAAACGTAGATGAAGAGCGGATACTTCTTGGTCGGATCAAAATCTTTGGGCTTCAGCATCCAGGCATCGCATTCGATGCCGTTGCCAATGTCGAGCTTAAGAAATTCCGCAGGCTGACATGCCAGCGAACGCATCTTGTCGCGAATCTCCGAATGGTCCTCCAAGACCTTGACCACACGATGCGTTTCTACTTCGATCAATTCATGCACAGGAGGGGTGTTCAAGGTCGAAAAGGTGTGGATGGCCCACTTCGCATTCGGTGAAAACAGGTACTTATGGGTACCGGTTTGATTCTCGGGAGAAATGCGATCAGCCTTTCCAGAACCATCCAGGTCGACTCGGTAGAGATACCTTTGCGTTCCATCGTGCGGCGATGCGTAAAAGTAGTACCATCCTCGATCTTCGTCGATTACCGCGCGCTCGGTAATGTCGTACTCTCCTGGTGTGAGGAGTGCCAACTCCTTGCCGTCGCGCGAATAACGATAAGCATGCCTCCAGCCATCTTTTTCACTGATGACAACGAATTCTTGACCACCCTTGATCCACACCAGTCCCGAGTTCCAGCCTTGGCTCGCCTCGACCCAAGCCTCATCGGATTCCACGAAGATCGTCTTGGCTTTGTCGCCGATTGGGATCAATAGAAATTCCCGTTTGTCGCGAAAGCGACTGAATCGTTCGACCAGCACTTCATCGGAGTTTCCTGCCCATTGGACTTGCCCCAGGTACATTCCTTCCGCCGGGCATTCGACGGGCAACCAAGTCAAATGGGTGCCGTCTCTGTTGACGACCCCGATCCGTAGTTTTTCGATTTCTCCGCCGACGCGAGCGAATCGATTCCGTTGGACGTCAGGGTAGGAGGGGTCGCCTGGAACCAAAACCCATCTCTCCATCACGTCGGTAGTGTCCGCTTCGACAAACAAAACCTTGGATCCATCAGGGCTCCAGGACGGGCCCCGAAAATCCAACTCGCGGTCGGCGGGAGATGATGCCAACGTGATCTCGGACTTGCTCTCTCGATGAACGACCAGTAAACGACTATCGCGCGTTTCCAACTCGAGTTCGCCATTCGCTACTGGGCTGCTCGACTTTAAACGTTTTTCTTTTTCACTGTCCGATACCGAATGACGGTCGCCGGTCTCTGCGTCATAGAACCAAATCGATGGCTGGTTCGTGAGCGGATCCACTTCGTCGATCAAGAACCCGGAACTATCGCTCAGCCAGTTCGGTCGAAAGTTCTTGGCCCGAAACTCGCCACGGTCGTAGATCGCCTTGAGTCGAGGTTCGGCATGGCTTTGCCAGTTGGCGTCGTGGCCCGTTTGCGCAGTCGAAATCCGAGCGGCGAAGACTGTAAACAGGACCGCAAGCAACCAGGCTGCGGAAATCGGTGATGGTTGCGACATTGTGTTGTTTAATTTTCCTTGGCTCACAATCATGCATCGCGGTATTTGAGGTGCCGTCGAACGATGGCGGCCTGCTGCTCAGCGGTCCATTTTCGACGTGACGTGTTCATGGGAATCCTCCTGAAATTGGGTGAGCCGGTTCGATGGAGTCTCCACTTGCTAGAAAAGCAAGACAAAATCCAGTCCAAGCTATCAAAAAATCGTTTAACCCGTAGCCAACGGCGAGGGATGCGTTCGCGCAGTCGAGTTGGCGAAAAATGGTGGACGAAAAACGAAAAATCAAACACAGATCGATCCCTCGATCCTGGAATCCCAAAGGAACAGACGAACGCGGAGGCTGCGCACGGAATTGCAAAATCCCATCCAAACAATTGGAAAAGCGTTTCGTTTGCGTCCTCGGTCTCCGCGAGAACCATCGGCTGTTCATCAGCCGCACGGCGCGAACATCCGGTTCCTGCCGTGCAACGATCGATGCATCGAGCTTGGAAACCTCTCGCTCCGCGAACTGGCGGCTACGTGGAGGTGGCAGGGAAAAACAAGTACGCCCGGCAGGATTCGAACCTGCAACCCTCGGTTCCGAAGACCGATGCGCTATCCAATTGCGCCACGGACGCGTTTCATACAAAGATTCTAGTGCATCTGTCGCACTTTTGAAGGGCTATCGGCCACTCCCGTTCCCGATTTTCCAACGGCGTCAACCCAGTGCGGTAAACGGTAACATCGATTTTCGGGTTTGAAGATATCGCAAAATGGCCAAAAGCAAACAAGTTCATCAGCTGGATCTCGATCCGCCAAAGCATCCTGATCTGCAACAAGTGGCCCTTTCCCGCCTCAAGAGGAACAAATCCCCCGACAAAAACGGAACCGCTCTCTCCGTCCAGGAGAAACTCAACCCACCCACCGCCCTCAGCTCCGATGACGAACTCTCGCCCGACTGGCGTTAAGGTGGCTACCCCTACCGCAACTTAATGTTGCGCAAGTCCTACGAAAGAGGCGTCGAACGGGTCATGAGCTTCTGCACCGATCTGGAATACACCGAGTTCATGCGTCAAGCATCCGAGTTCGAACGCAACCTAGTCCGAAGCGGTGTCCACTACGACCGACGGTCCTTGGACCGTTATCAAGTCCGACTGCAAAAAGCGCGCTCGACTCAACGCCATGCGCTACATCCTGCTGAAACTCCCCTCCGCCGGCAAAGATCCCCCAAAAATCGGTGCCCTCGACCCGCTGGTCGTCGGTCGCGCCAACGTCGTCTTCGAACGGGGCGAACGGAGTAGCAGGGAGCCCATCTGATACCTTGCTTGCGTGCTGCCCGCTTCTCTAAACAAATCAGTGCGCTAAAGTTGTGTTCGCAGGGCTACAAATGGCTTCGTTCACGATGCGATCGATTTCGCCTAATTCTATGTCGGCTCGTCGGACTTGCTCTTCTGCATTGGGTAATGCAAGCCTCATTGCAATCTGCGCTTTGAGATGTTGCGACAAGACCAATTGGTAAGCTGCCTCTTGTTTTATTGCAATCGTACAGCTGGCTTCTGCAAGTCGAAGCGCTTTCCGCAACGAGCCTCGGTAGAGGGCTAAGTGGCTCGCTTCTCGATACGCCTGGGGGCGTTCGCAAGGGAAGAGATGTGCCAAGCGGATTGCCCAGGGGACAAGACGTCTCCATCGCTTGCGAACCGAGACTGCCGATCTCGGTTCGTCCCGTTCCAATGCTTCGGAGTGCCTTCGGAGCGCCGCGATCAGATCGTTGAGGGCATTGGCATTCGGTGGCATGACACAAAAATTGCGTGTAGCCACACGCCAGCTGCGTTCGAATGCTCCGACCGCTTCACCAGTGCGTCCATGTTCCCAATGCCAGTACCCTTCAGCCATACTCACAAGGGATTGCCCAATGTGATTCCCTGGATGAATTTGGACGCATCCTGACAGCTCCTCAAAAGGGATCTTCCCCAGAGCGAAGTTTGATAATAGGAAAAGGCCGGCGGGAGCCAAATAGTTATCACCTGTCCTCACGCAATCATCGAACATCACTCGAGCATAATGGATCGCCTTCGCGAAATCGCCTAAGCGAAAGAGGGCCGCGCATAAATTAAAATAAACCAAATGCAGTTCCCAGACATCACCGAGTTTCCGAAAAGCTTCGATCCCCGGTTCGGAGTACTTCAACGATTCGCGATACCTTGCATCCCAGACGCACCCAAAGCTCGTATGATTCGCAGCGAGAGCCATCCCCCAATGATCGTTCAGTTGTTGACTGACATCCTGGGCGGCTAGGTAATACTTTTTGGCACGGGAACGCCATCCAAGGACCGCCATGTCGTTGGCATGAACCACATAGTTGATCGTTAAAGCGCGAGAGGGAGGCTCCCGTTCCGCGCGGTTCATACCGACCAAGGAAGCCCAAACCAGTCGCGTTGCATTGTTGCAATAATAGGACCAGTCGATGCGACCTAACAAGTGAGTGACCAGACTCGACTCAGGTTCCGAATGGCGTTTTCTTATCCAACCTGGAGCCAAGGTGTGGCCTGTCTGTACCAAGGATTGCCAAGCTATCCCGATCATCAGTCCCACGATGCTTTTGGGAACAGGGATCCCCAATCGACGCAATCCTGCTTCGTAGTCTTCGATGCTTTCGCCGATGCGTCCTTGTTTCGAAGCCAACTCGCCTTTTAGTCCGCGAACGTCAGCGAAGTCGTAATCCGAGCTGGCCAATTCGAGCGCGGTGTCGAGTTCCTTTTTGCTTTCCGCATACCGACCCAATTGGAGCAAGGCCTCGGCTTTGCCACGTGCTATCCGGAATGAAACAATGTCGGGCGCACTTGCTGCGTTTCGTTGCGCGATAGCGAATTGCTGGACTGCGACATCGAGCGCATATTGCGAGCGGGCTTGTACGGCCGCAGCCATGGCATACGCCAGCGCTTGCTCGGTTTCTCCGGCTGCATCGTAATGGTAGGAGATATCGTAAACGCGTGGAATGGCTTCCAAGGACTGCCAGTCCGCTTGTTGGATCAAAGCTTGGCGTTGAGCCTCCGACAATGCGCCGACACGTTGTTCGATACATTGAGCGAGACGAAGGTGAATGGTTTGTGCCCGATCCTGAGGCAAGCGATCGATGACTGCGTATCGAATCCGGTCATGATACGTATCGACTTTGTCTCCAACGACGCGTAGCAACCTTGCGTTTCTCAATGGAGTCAGGACATCCTCGACGGTTTCCGCCAGACCCGCTGCCTCGGCCGCATCCAGCAATGGGATAGATTGTCCGGAAACGGCAACGGTCTGTAGTAATGGGACTGCATTCGAAGGTAGATCTTCCAATTTGCGATCGAGGACTCCATACATGTCGGTCGCGTGGAATGCATCCGTAGCAGGATCGAAGCAGCTTGCGATCTCTGTCAACAAGAATGGGTTTCCCCCCGACTGGGCGTGGAACTGAACCGCCCGTCTTCGAATGTTCTCGTCATTGCGGGCAAGGACTTGCGTGACCAACTGGATGGCTTGCTCGAGCGATAGTGGACCAACATCCACAAATGCGTCTTTC
The DNA here is from genome assembly GCA_046342615.1 of Planctomycetota bacterium. Lineage (GTDB taxonomy): Bacteria > Planctomycetota > Planctomycetia > Pirellulales > Pirellulaceae > JBKCUI01. The sequence goes on from JBKDPB010000253.1 coordinate 6,539, forward strand.
AGGTCGATTCCTGACTGGCGTTGACGATTAGCCCATTCCAGCAAAAAAGGGCTGTCATTGGCTTCATCGGAACGGAAACTACCAAGAAATAGAACGGATGGTGCATGGGGGGGACGCAGAACTTCAAACAACGCGGCAGCGCTGTCAGAATCTCCCCATTGCAAGTCATCGATGAAACAGACGATCGGTGTTCTCGCACTCATGCGATCCATTAGCAATCGGAGTGCAGCGAAGGCCCGCTGGCGCACTTGTGTTTGATCCAAGGCATCCAGCCGAGGACGTGGAGCGCGATGGACCACTTCGCAACGGCGAAGGACAGGGAAAAGTTCGCACAACATCCCAATGTCATCCGGCAACAGAAGTGCCGCGTCGGTTTCCGGAATTCGCTTGAGGTGTGTTGTCAGTGCGTCGACAAAGGTATCGAGGGCTTTGAAGGGTACCGATTCCCGGTCGTAGCATCGGCCTGACATGACAACCAAATCGCGGTCCTTCTGAATGCGTTTCAGAAAGTCTTCCGCCAAACTGGACTTCCCTTCCCCGGATCGCCCTCGAATGAAGGCGAACACGGGCTGATCCCTACTCCGAAAAGTTCGATACAGGTCCTGAAGCTGCTGCGACTGATTCTCGCGACCGACCAGTGCCTCCCCTTTTGCTAAACCTCTGACTAGTGACAGCTCTGCGAGCGAGATGACTCCCGCGATTGCTAATGGGTCCGGCCTCGCCTCGGGAGTTCGAGCCAGCATCGAGTTGCATAGTTCCACGAGATCGGACGGCAGCTCACTTGCGTTGGGGAGCGGAGGAGCATCTTTGGAGCATTTGTCTTGAAGGAGTTTTATCACGCCCCCGTGAAAAGGCCGTTCCCCGGACAACGATTCATAAAGCATGACTCCCACTGCATACCAATCTGCAGGTGGACCGATCACTCCCCCCGAAGCTTGTTCCGGCGCCATGTAGGCCGGTGTCCCTGCTACAGACATGGATGCGGTGCGTAATCCCGCTCGATCAAACTCGGACGCCAGCCCGAAGTCCAGAACGATGACTTTACCGTCGGGCAACACCATCACATTCGACGGCTTCAGATCTCGATGCACCACACCGTGTGCATGCAGTGCCAACACTCCAGCACACAATTGAGCGAAGGAGTTGCGGACACGGGACAAGTCCAACTGCCCATGAGGTCGAACATACTTCAAAAAATCGATGCCATCCAACAAGTCGAGGGTAATGAACCACTGAGAGCCATCACTTTCCAGTGTTCGCAGTCCCACAAGATTGGGATGAGAGACTTCGGCAAGCGTTCGAAACTCGCGCTTGAATCGATGCAACGTCTCACCACTGACGGTAGGCAGAGTCTTCAGAGCAACTCGATAGCCGCGTCGAATATGGATCGCTTCGAAAACCGCGCCCATTGCGCCCCGCCCCAGTTCACGCACCAAGCGGTAATCGCCCAATCTCGCAACGCTCGGTGTGAACGATTCCGTTGCCACGACGCTTTCGTTCGACGATGGATCGATACTAAAACCTTCAATCGGGTTCGTCGCAACGAGCGGGCTTCTGAGAGTCCGGCTACCATGATGCCACGTGCTCAAATCGAAAAAAACTTGGCCGATCAAGTTCTCGTAACCTGCGGGAAGAAGTCCTGTATACTCTGCTGCGCTAGGGGCTTCTCCACGTTGCCTGCGATGCTGGATCTCGAATTCTAACAAGTTGCGGAGCAGCGGCGGGCGGTCCTCCTCTGGCACTAGCTTTAGAAAACTATTGATATCCGGTCGTTGTTCGCGCCACGCATCAATAAACAGGGCACAAACTTGCCCCATAAGATCGAACGTGCTTGTTAACTCGGCGAAGTCCGCAAGCGGACTCTCTGGGAGGGATCGAGGGGGTGGCGAGTGTTGATTCATGGGCAGAGCATTCGATGGCGACTTCTGTTGCATGATATCATCACTACGTTCGAGTTGCTGCGCCTAGCGGGTAGTTGAGTTCCAGAATGGGACTTGTTAGTCTCAGCCCGAACTGAACCTACGCGTAAGAGATCCTGTGAGGGAAAAATGCAAGGTGCATCCGAAAGCTTGTGGGCAAGCGAGGGGAAAACTCCACTACGATTTCTCAGCCGCGACTTGTTGAGCGGGTTGATCGTTTTTCTGGTGGCCCTCCCACTCTGCCTCGGGATTGCCTTGGCTTCCAACGCACCGCTGGTCTCAGGGCTCGTTTCCGGGGTTGTGGGTGGTATCCTGGTCGGTTGGATGAGTGGCTCCAAAACGAGCGTCAGTGGCCCTGCAGCGGGCCTCACGGCTATTGTGGCGGCTCAGATCACGGAGTTGGGGGCGTTCGAAACGTTTTTGCTAGCGGTCATCCTGGCGGGAATCCTTCAAATCTCGCTCGGGCTGCTGCGTGCCGGTGGACTGGCGGCCTTCTTCCCCTCCAGCGTCATTCAAGGACTGCTCGCAGCGATCGGGGTCATCCTAATCCTCAAGCAACTGCCTCATATCTTGGGACACGACACCGACCCAGAAGGGGAGATGAATTTCGATCAGCCCGACCGCGAGAACACGTTTTCCGAACTTGCCAAACTGCTCAGCGGCGAAGTGCATCAAGGAGCGATCGTCGTCGGGGCCGTCTCGCTCATTTTGCTGTTTGCTTGGGATCGATTCCCCAAACTGAAGAAGGGGTTCCTTCCGGCTCCCCTGATGGTGGTTTTTTTCGGTATCGCCATGAAGGCTCTTTTCGATCGCGTGGGGGGGGATTGGCAAATTCTCAGTTCCCACCTGGTTCAAGTCCCGGTCGCCAAGGACTGGTCGGAGTTGACTTCATTCTTTCAATTTCCGGACTGGACTCAAATCGCGAGACCCGCGGTTTGGATCGCAGGCGTAACCGTGTGCGTCGTTGCGACCTTGGAAACCTTGCTCAATCTCGAAGCGGTCGACAAACTCGATCCCATGCAACGCAATTCACCACCGAACCAGGAGTTGATTGCCCAGGGTTGCGGCAACATTCTCTGCGGTTTGCTCGGCGGAATCCCCGTCACTTCGGTCATCGTACGCAGTTCTGTCAACATCAACGCAGGGGCAAAAACCAAGCTCTCGGCCATCTTTCACGGTGTGCTGCTGGCGCTGTGCGTGGTACTGATCCCGTCGTGGTTGAACTTGATCCCCCTCGCAGGCCTCGCCGCGATCCTGCTCCATACCGGGACGAAACTGGTCCATCCGAAACTGCTGATGCGCATGTGGAAAGACGGACCCTATCAGTTTCTTCCCTTCATGGCGACTCTTCTGGGAATCGTATTTACCGATTTGATCATCGGCGTTGGGATCGGACTCGCGATCAGTCTCGCGTTTATCCTGGCGAGCAATATTCGCAGACCGGTGGATCAAGTGGTCGAGTCCCGTTTGGGTGAAGCGATCAACCACATCCAATTGCCACAGCAAGTGAGTTTCTTGAATCGAGCTGCCCTGCAACGCGTGTTCGACAAGACTCCCAAGGACACACACATCCTCATCGATGCTTCGATCTCGGGATTTATCGACCCCGATATCCTGGCTTTGATCCGCGATTACCAACAAGTCACCGGTCCGGTGCGCGGGGTCAAGGTCAGCACCAAGGGATTCCAATCCCGTTTGGGCATCGAAGATAAGATCCTGTACCACGAGTATTCCACCCGCGAATTGCAGCAGCGACTTACTCCTGCGGATGTTTTGGCCTGGATGAAGACAGGAAACGAGCGATTCCGCAGCGGCAACCGTCTGCAGCGCGACCTGACCTTCCAGATCAACGCAACCACGACCGGACAATTTCCCTTGGCGGTGATTTTGGGGTGCATCGATTCCCGAGCGCCCGCCGAGATGGTGTTCGACGTCGGGCTCGGTGAATTGTTCAGCACCCGAATTGCTGGCAACGTCGTCCGAGAGAAAGTTCTCGGCAGTCTCGAGTATGCGTGCGCGGTTGCGGGCGCGAAATTGATCCTGGTGATGGGTCACACCCGATGCGGCGCTGTGCAGACTGCGGTCCAATTGGCGGTACGCGGTGACCAAAGCTGCGAGCAACTCGGATGCGATCACTTGAATTTGATCATCCAGGAGATTCAGAAGTCGACCGATTCGAAACTGCTCGAAGGCTGGGATCAGCACGCACCGCTCGTCCAGCAATCGATCGTGGACGAGGTGGCGCGACGCAATGCGTTGAACTCGGTGCAGTGGATTTATCGCGAGAGCGCGACCCTTCGACGCATGGCCGACGAGGGGCGGATCGCCATCGTCGGGGCCTTGTACCACATCGAAAGCGGCATAATTGATTTCATGACCCACGAAGCGATCGGAGCGGCGCTGGATCGTTCGAGCGGAGGGTGATGCGATTGCCGTCCGATGGGGACGAGCCCCATCGAAACGAGAAACCGCCTGTTCGAAGGATGGGCGGAATGGATCACTCGCCAACGATCTCGATCCGTGGTACGGAATCCACACGCCGACCAAAGGAGTGCAGCCTTCTCGCCTCTTTGCTAGCTTAACCTGGTTCGATTTCGATCCAAATGCTGAAACTGAGCTGGGGTTGGAGGCCGATACTCCGTATGGTTGGGAATGGATTGGAAGTGATGAAATCCGAAACGATTCGGCTTGTTTGGTTTGAGAACCATGCGGGGAAGGATACCCATGCAACGTCGAGAATGGCTTCTGGGATTGGTTAGTACGCCCCTCGTCCTGGTGTGCGGATGTCGGGGTTACCAATATGGTCATGTGCTCAGCTCCAAAGACAAGAACATCGTCGGTAGCCACGAGGCGGGGGCCGAGGTCTTTGACCCGTTGGTGGATGAGGTGGTCGCCAAGCTTTTGGTCCGCCAGGAACAAGCGTGGCCCGAGTGCCAAGTCGGCCCCGACGGCACGCCGATGAAGAAGTCGATCTGTTTTGTGTGCGTCGAAAACAAGATGGCCGAAGACATCGGCGACTTCAAGGATCAACTTTACCAACAGATCGACAGCCGCATCCTGGAATCGAACGCATTCCAACCGATCAGTCGGCGTATGGTCGACGCCGCGCTGCACGAGACGCGGCTTCGCCCCGACTCGCTCATGGTCCCCGACAACATGCGGATGTTCACCGCCGTGCTCAACCGTGACGGTGCTCCCGTCGATTACTTGCTCTACGCGACGCTCACCAGCGGCACGACCAAGCGCAATTCCTCGACGCAACGCGATTACTTGCTGACCCTCGAGATGGTCAACGTCCATAACGGCAGCTATGACAAACAGTCGTCGGAGATCCGCAAGGGATACCACAAGACGGCGATGGGGCAATACTGGAACTACAATCCCTTCAAGCGATGATCGGCCACTGGCAAGCATCCAAGTCTTGGTGGGTTTGGTGCGCTGTGGCGATCGTCTCGATGGCCAGTCTGCCCGGATGCGCGACCCATGCCAAACGGATCGCGTTACCGCGCAGTCAATTCTATGATGGCCAGCTTTCCGCTTGCCGAGAACAGCTGGAAAAGATCGCGAAGAACCACCGTCAGGATCGAGATGTCGCCAACTTGGATCTGGCAGTTGTGGACATGCTGGACGGGAATTGCAGGCAGGCGGAACGCCGCTTGAAAGAAGTTCGCGATCGATTCGACCATCTCGAGCAAACATCGTTGACGGAAAAGACGGTCTCGATGTGGACGGACGATTCGGCTCGCGCCTATGCTGGCGAAGATTACGAGAAAATTCTGATACGTGTCTTTCTGGCTCTGACCAGCCTGATGCACGACGGCACCGACGCCGAAAGCTACGCGCTCCAGATCCAGGATAAGCATGACGCGATCCGCGAACGCCTGGGCCAGAAAGATACCAAGCCATCGGAAGGCAACCCAACTGAAAGTACTCCCTCAGAAGGCAAGCGACCCGCAAGCAATCCTGGGTTTGGATTACCGATCGGATTCTACTTGCGAGGGTTGCTGCGCGAGCAGACGCACCAGAACTACGACGATGCGCTGCGAGCCTACGGGCAGGCCTCATCGCTGCTCCCCGATTGCGTTCCCCTACAATGGGATGTCGCGAGGGTGCAACAGGGAGTACATTCTCAGCCCGGTTGCGGCGTCGTCTACGTCTTCGCCTTGGTCGGGCGAGGCCCTTACAAAGTCGAGGTTTGCGAACAGCCGACCAGCGATGCACTCTTGATCGCCGATCGAATCGTCTCCGCGGTTGGCCCCCATCATCTACCGCCGACCATTGCGCCGATCAAGGTCCCGGATGTCGTGGTTCCGCCGAGCGATGTGGACTCGGTGCATGTTTCGGTCGAGGGTCGCGGTATCGGCCCGACGATTTCGCTTGCCGATATTGAGCGATTGGCGGAGACCACCTATCGATCGCAGCGAGACCAAATCATCGCCCGTGCGGTCGCGCGCCGCGTAATCAAGAAAGCGACGGTCGTCACCGCCAAGAATTCGATCGGAGCCAATGATTTGGCAGGGTTCGGGATGGATCTGGCGGGTGTGGCTTGGGAGGCGACGGAAGCGGCCGACACACGCTGTTGGGGGCTGCTGCCGCGGGACATCCAAGTTCTCCGCGTGGAGGTCCCCGCCGGAGACCGCAGGTTGCAACTGGCCCCGATGCTCGGGAATTACTTCCATGGCTTGCCGCGTGCGATCGACGTGCATGTCGACGACGGCCGCAACACGTATGTGCTGTGCTGGTTTCCGGACTCCCACCTTCCCGGCCGAGTCCTTGCAAGCCACACGCCTTGACTACAACTGGCGCCCTCGTGCCCGTTACCCTGCTAGCCGAGATGCGCCAGCATCCGGGTCGGATGTGATCGACACCCTGCCATGTCTGCTACAATTCCCGTCCGAGAGCTCGCGCTCTTCGGCTATTATTGATTCCATTGGCTACGAATTGCTCAATGCAAAAGATCTCGCTCCCTTCTCTCCGCGGGGGAGAAGGGTTGGGGATGAGGGAGTTGCGCAAGATAAACGCGATCTGCAGGAAATCCACTCAAACATTGCAATGGATCGCCTCACCGTATCGCTGGGCGAAGGCTCGAGATACAATCATGCAAGCTTCGTTGGGAGATAAATCATGAACGATTCAGGTTGGATCATCGGTTGGGTAGGGGCAGGCCTTGGGATCCTCGGCGGTCTCGTCGGGCAATACTTCAGTATTCGCAACACGAACAGTTTGCGAGAACGGGCCTTCATGATCAAGGCAAGCGTCGTATTCTGGATCGCATTAGTTCTGTTTCTCGGTTTGATGTTTGCGTTACCCAATCCCTATCGCCACTTGCTTTGGATTCCCTATGGCATCCTCTTGCCTCTTGGCGTGAAACTGGTGAATCGCATGCAACAAAACATTCGAAATGCAGACTCGCAACACCAGCCGATCTAAAGTTCCCCAATCATGACCTCTCCGTGCAATGATCCATGGCTCAATGCAGTAACGGAGACGGTCGCGTCGTATCGGCGAATGATTGATGGTGCGATTTCGCAGCTTGCGGATGCGGAACTATTCGCACGTCCTCGCCTCGATATGAATTCGGTCGCCGTGATTTTGCGGCATCTCGGAGGCAATCTCTGGAGCCGCTGGCCGGACTTCCTCACCACCGATGGAGAAAAACCGGATCGCGACCGCGATCGAGAATTCATGGACTGGGAAGGGGATCGAGAATCGTTGCTGGCTCACTTCGATGCCGGATGGTCTGCAGCTAGCCGTGGCGTTTTTGGAGGCGACGAGTCAACGACGGAGAAACCGTCTGCTGCTAATCCTCCGCAAGGTCAATAATCAACAAGGTCCATGAATCGTGCTCAAAATGAAGAAACGTTGCGAGAAGTGCAAGGCTGCGACGGGGCTGACCGATGCTGCGTTTATCTGCTCGTACGAATGCACGTTCTGCCAATCCTGCGCCGAAACCATGGCATACACCTGTCCCAACTGTCAAGGAAACCTGGTGCTAAGACCGACTCGGACCAAAAATCCCGTCCAAGCCCTCGTGTGTCAAATTCAAAACAACCTGCGCGGAAGTTGAGCGGAATAGGCATGTGCGCTGCGCGGCGCCGGGGGAATGCACCATCAACCACCGTCTGGCGAAGGTAGCTACGACGGCGGGTGTGGACAGACCGTAGCTACCGCTGCCAAGCGGTGGTGGTTTCCCACCATTCAGCAGATTCTCGGCAACTGCTCGCCGATCGGCATCGGGATCATGCGGGCCGTACCCAACGCGGTCCGCATCACCACGCGATGCGACGCGTCGCCCGTCACACGGCCGATCAGGGCGGCATGCCGCCCCTGAGGATGCGACCGCATTGCTTCGAGCAGCCGATCCACCGAATTCGCAGGAACAATCGCAATCAGTTTGCCTTCGTTGGCGACCGACAACGGGTCCAATCCAAAAAGCTCGCACGCGCTCTGCACCGCTGACTCCACCGGAAGCGATGACTCATCGAGTTCCATTCCGACGCGGGCCATTGCGGCAATCTCATGCAACGTCGTGGTCACTCCTCCACGTGTGGGGTCGCGCAGGGATCGGATCTCCGGACACACGGCCAGCATCGTAGCCACCAGCTCATGCAGCGGCGCGGTGTCGCTGACGATCGGGCTGCCGAACTCCATCCCTTCGCGATGACTCAGGATCGCCATGCCGTGATCGCCGATCGTTCCATTGATGAGGATCGCATCGCCCGGCCTCGCACTGCTCGCCGATAGCTCGACCCCCTCGCGGAGGATGCCGATGCCCGATGTGGTGATGAAGCATCCGTCGCCGTGCCCCCTTTCCACCACCTTCGTATCGCCGGTCACCACCGGCACCCCGACACGCTTAGAGGCCAGCGCCATGGCGGCCACGATGCGTTGCAACGTCTCGATCGGCAATCCTTCCTCGAGGATAAACGCCGCGCTGATGGCGACCGGCATGGCACCTCGCATCGCCAAATCATTGACCGTCCCATGCACGGCGAGATCGCCGATGCAACCTCCTGGAAAGAACAACGGCTGCACGACGTAAGAGTCGGTCGAGAAAGCCAATCGACCCTGAATCGGTCCCAGCGAGGCCGCATCCTCGCGCTGTCGCAGCGCGGGATTATCCAACGCGGGCAGAAACACCCGCTCGAGCAACTCCTGGGTCAAGCGACCACCTCCTCCATGCCCCATGACGATCCTCGGGTAGTCGTCCAACGGACGCGGACACTGCATCGATTCCGGAGACTCAGCCATCACGGTTTCGCCTGGAGATCGAGCGCCTGGAGATCGACCAGCGGAGGTCTGCGGTAATGGTAGTGGGCCGCGCAGGCCCCTTCGCTGGAGACCATGGTTGCACCGAGCGGAGTGCGCGGGGTGCATTGCTTACCAAACGCGGGACATTCATACGGCTTGAGCGTCCCGCGCAGAACCTCACCGGCGCGGCACAAGCTCGGTTCCGCCTCGCGAATCGCAAGATTACGCAATCGAAGGGACGCATCAAACCCCTCATAGGCAGGACTTAGCTTCCATCCGCTACCCGGGATCCGGCCGATACCTCGCCAAGCGCGGTCGGTGACGACGAACACCTCGTCGATCACCTCTTGGGCCCAGACGTTTCCCGATTCGCTGACGACTCGAGCATAGGCGTTCTCGACACGATGTTCTCCCCGTTCGAGTTGCTGAACCGTGCGGCGGATCCCTTCCAAAAGATCAAGCGGTTCAAAACCGGTCACGACGATCGGCACGCGGTAGCGATCGCACAAACGATGGTATTGCGCATAACCTGTCACGGCGCACACATGCCCCGCTGCCAGGAACGCGTTCACAGTCACATCGGGGGATTGCAAGATCGCTTCGATCGCGGGGGGAACAAGAACATGCGCCACCAACATCGAGAAATTCCCAATGCCATCCCGCTTGGCAAGTTTGACCGCCATGGCATTGGCGGGAGCTGTGGTTTCAAAGCCGATCGCTAAGAAAACCACTTGCCGATCCGGATGGGATCGCGCGATCTTCAGTGCATCCAGCGGGCTGTACACCACGCGCACATCGCCGCCGGCTCCCTTGACGCGAAACAGATCCTCGCGCGAACCGGGGACTCGCAGCATGTCCCCGAAGGAACAGAGGATCGTTCCCGGAAGGGATGCGATCGCGAGCGCCGTGTCGATCGTTTCGATCGGAGTCACACACACCGGGCAACCGGGCCCATGGATCAATTCGATCTTTTCGGGAAGGAGTTGATCGAGACCGTGTCGAAGGATCGAATGCGTTTGCCCACCGCAGACCTCCATCAGTTTCCAGGGGCGTGTAGTGATCCTCGCGATTTCGCGAGCCAATTGCATCGCTAAGGCGCTGTCACGGTATTCCGACAAATGTTTCATGAGTCGCGCAATTCCGCCAAGTGCTCGTCCAGCATCCCCAGCTCCTGAAACGTTTGCAGCGCCTCTAAGGCCGCTCGCTGGTCCATGCGGCTGATCGCGAATCCCACATGCACAATCGCATATTCGCCCACCGCGATGTCCGGAAGGTATTCCAGGCAGACTTCCTTGGTGACACCGCCGAATTGGAGCTGCCCCATGCGGACTCCGTCTGCGTCGTAGATCGTTTCAACCAAGCCAGGTATCGCTAAACACATCGTCCATATCGTCCTTCCCATTCTTGTTATACATTATAAGGGAGAGGCGAGCCGCACTGTATCCGAGTCCGAGGAGGCGAAACCTTCGAGGGCACGCAACGCGTCTCATGGAAAGGCCATGCACGAATTATCGATTGCGGTGAAATTGGTGGAACTCTCTTGCGAACACGCGTCGGTCTACGACGATGCCGAGATTGCGGCGATTCATATCGCGATCGGCGTTTTGGCCCAGGTGCATGAAGGCTCGCTGCGCAGCGGTTTCGAAATCGCAAGCGAAGGGACGGCGGCTGCCGGGGCCGAACTGGTGATTCGGTCGGTTCCGTTGGTGATCGCGTGTCCGGATTGCAATCGCGATTTCCGTATCGACGGTATCCAAGATCTGCGTTGTCCGAACTGCCATGGCGATGCGACTCAAGTTCGCGGCGGCAACGAACTCGAACTGGAGTCGATCGCGATTCGGCCGCGTTGCACGGAACCAACGAATGACGGCGTTTCGAACCAAGTAGTCTCTTTCAGCGAGCGCGGGTGATCATGCTCGAACCGCGCATCCTCCAAGTTCGGACGCAGATTCTCAAGAAGAACGACGAACTCGCTCGCAGCATGCGGCAGCGGTTTATCGACTCGGGTGTTCTTGTCTCCAACTGGGTTTCCAGTCCCGGGTCGGGCAAGACCACACTGCTGCTGGAAACCTTGCGGCATTTTCGCGGGACCGGTCTTCGGGTCGCGGCGATCGTGGGGGATCTGGAGACCGACAACGATGCTCGTCGATTGGCGCAAAGCGGAGCACCGGTCCGGCAGATCATGACCCACGGTTGCTGCCATCTCGAAGCCGATATGGTGGACGGTCAACTCAACGGCTGGTCGCTGCATGAACTCGATTATCTGTTCATCGAAAACGTCGGCAACCTCGTTTGTCCCACCAGCTGGGATCTCGGCGAATCGCTGCGCATCGCTTTGCTGTCGGTGACCGAAGGGGAGGACAAACCGCTCAAGTATCCCGGACTGTTCAACACCTCCGATGTTGCCGTCCTGACCAAGATCGATTTGGCGGGCCCATGCGAATTCGATCGCGCGCGTGCGATCGAAAACATGCAACGAGTTCGGCCCGGGATCCCCATCTTGGAGGTCTCGGCAAAAACTGGCCGCGGGATGGCGGACTGGTTCCAGTTCTTGGCCGACCAGCGCGCAGCCGCGATCGAGCATGCGACGCAAGGGACCGGCTGATTCAACGTGGCGGTCGCGCGGCGTGTTCGTTTTCGTAGTTCGGTACATGACACGCGATCCACGCTTGGCCCAGCGCGATCGAGCCGTCATGGCATGGCCATTCGCGATGCATCCAGACTCGCACGCCAGCTCGCTCCAGTCGGTCCGTCGCGAGGGTCGACAGCAACTCATTTTGGAATACTCCCCCCGAAAGCGCAACGTCGACCGGTCCATGCTGCTCACGGTATCGAACTGCGATCGTGCGAATCCACTCGGCGACCGCGCGGTGGAACCATCGGGCCAGGATGGCAGGCGGCGTTCCCCGGCGCATTCGATCAACCAACTCACGGAGGCATTCGGCGGTCGGAAACGCCGGGCCCGTCCGCTGGAGGGTTGCATGCAGCCAACACATGTCTTCGGAATCGTCCAAGGAATCCTCGGCCTTTGCAGCCATGACTTCCAGCTCGATCGCAGCCTGGGCTTCGTAAGTGATCGTTTGTCGAACTCCCAACAGCGACGCGACGCCATCGAAGAGCCGCCCCATGCTGGTCGTCGCCACCGATGACGTCCCGCGCTCTAATAGTTGTTTGAACAAGTATTTGAATGGCGGTTCGCAGGCGGCGACGCTGGGGAGATCGTCGGACCATAGGATCCCGGCATGATGGAGCAGTGCCAGTGCCATGCGGTTGGGGAATCGCACCGCGGCATCACCGCCGGGAAGTGGAAAGGGTTCCAGGGATGCGACGCGTTCGAACCGACGCTGACGCAGCGCGATGGCTTCGCCTCCCCAGATCGTGCCATCGGTGCCATAGCCTGTGCCGTCGAAGATGAATCCGAGCACATGCGCCTCGGGATCGATTTGATGTTCGGCCATCAGGGCAGCGAGGTGGGCGTGATGGTGTTGGATGAGAATGGGGCGGCTCCCGTGAAGCTCGGCCCGATCGCGAGCCCATTGAGAAGCGTGAACCAGAGGATGCATGTCTGCGGCGAAACGGACGGGAGAAATTCCGAGCCAATGTTCCCATCGTGATTCGGTGCGATGAAGTGCATCCATCGTCTCGCGATCCGCCAAATCGCCAAAGGGCTGACTGACATAGGCTCGATTCCCCCGCACCAAACAGAAGGCACCTTTCAAGTCCGCGCCGGTGGCGAGTGTATCCTCGCCCGATTTCCCCAAGGCGACGGCGGCGGGAACCCTACCGCGGGCTCGCCGCAGCGTGGATTTTATATCGCCTCGCACGCGGACCACCGAGTCGTCGCACATGGCGGTGATGGCACGGTTGTGCATCAGAAAGCCGTCGGCGATTCCGGACAACCGGCTGATCGCTTCATCGTTGTCGATGGCGATCGGCTCGTCGGATCGATTGCCCGAGGTCATCACCCAAGGTCCTGCCGAATTCTTCATGAGGAGGTGATGGATCGGGCTGTAGGGGAGCATCAGACCAAGGCTTGCGATGCCGGGTGCAACATGGCTAGAAAGATCCGCGTTTGGTTTCGTGGGGAGCAGCACAATCGGCCGTGTCCAATCGCTCAGGGTGCTCCAAGCTTGCGGAGAACCCTCGACAAAACTGCGGGCCATCTCCAGGTCGCGGACCATCACGGCCAGGGGTTTGTCGCCTCGGCCTTTGCGATGTCGAAGGGCTGCGACGGCGGTATCGTTGCGAGCATCGCACGCCAAGTGGAAACCGCCGACCCCTTTCACGGCGATGATCTTGCTGTTCTGGACCGCATCGCAGGCGGCGCGGATCGCATCGAAACCGGTTTGTCCGGATGGAAGCCAGGTGAGTTGCGGACCGCACGCAGGGCACGCGATAGTCTGGCAGTGGAATCGGCGATTGTTCGGATCGCGATATTCCGCTTGGCATTGCGAGCAGAGAGGGAAATCCTTCATGGAAGTTCGAGCGCGATCGAACGGGAGCGAATCGATGATGGTGAATCGCGGGCCGCAATCGTTGCACTGAATGAAGGGATATCGGTAGCGGCGATTGTCCGGATCGTTCATCTCGTCGAGGCAAGCGTCGCACGTCGCGACATCGGGAGGGATATTCGGCTCGGAGTCGGCATGCGATGAGGAATCGAGGATGAAAAAATCCGCGGGCGTCGGTTCGGAGGGGGATGCTGCGGTGGAGAAGATGTGTTCGGACTGGATCGATGCCACGACCGCTTGCGGCAGTGGGGGATGCTGCAGTTCGGCGACCAAGGAATCGATCGCTTGAGACGGGCCTTGGACTTCGATCAGTACATCGGAACCGCAATTCCGGACCCAGCCTCGCAGGTGACGCGCGCGAGCGGCTCGCAAGACGAAGGGACGGAACCCGACACCTTGTACGGTTCCGCGAACATGAATGCGTCGCGATTCCATGGTTCAACTCGCCTTACCGGGGTAGGAACGCACTCGATTGCCTGAGAGTATCATAGGGCGTAGGCTCGATGGCATGGCAGAGATGGAAACCGCGGTCGAAGAAAAAACAAGGACAGGTATTGCGTTTTGGTCGGTGAAGAATTGCAAGCGTTGCGTCGGTAACTTATCCGGGGACGAGTCAGGAGCAGGTGGGCATCTTCCAGGCCTCGTTCTTCTATCGGAGGTGTCGCTCGCGGAGCCGCCGGGACGCAGAGTCGGAGCCAAGTCCCAAACGGATGGCTACGAGGGATCGAGCCTGCTCTTTTCTCCGCGTCTTTGCGTCTCCGCGAGAGCCTTGGCTGCTGCGGCTGCTGCCGGGCGACTGAGGCAGTTCAACGGACTAGAAGTCCGTTGTACGCGTGGCTTTCAGGCACCCTCTGCCGTCAGCCGATTTGCTAGCGCGGCGGTCAAGCGTGTGATACGAACATGAATGCGTCGCGATTCCATGGTTCAACTCACCTTGCGGGGTAGGAGCGCACTCGATTGCCTGAGAGTATCATAGGGCGTAGGCTCGATGGCATGGCAGAGACAGGAAACGCAGTCGGATAGGACAATGAAGCATCGTATCATCGAAGAGATCGGCGAGATCCTCAAGAGCATGGCGGATCTGCGAGAGGCAAACACGGATTCGATCGAGGATCGCGTCCACATGTTTCGCAAGTCGGGGAAACGGGTTCGCGGGTTGATCGATCTGGCGTATCCCAAGCAACCCAAACCGATCCGAGAATTCCGGAGGACGATTGCCGAGATCGCGAGGAAGTTGTCCCATGTCCGCGACCGTCATGTCGCGATGCGTTCCGCGAGGGAACTGCACGCGCTCCTCGGAGGCGTTACCTTAGCGGACCAACCCTTAGGGGATAGGATCGGCGTGTTTCTCGAGGTGGAGAGTGCCTCGCTCGAACGGGATGATGCGGCGATCCGCTCGCTTTTCGACGAGGCGTGCGATCGGGTCGCTCGTGCGAGCAAGGATTGGATGCCGCTGGCGAGTGGCCATGAACCGGGAGACTTGCGGGAAGGGTTGATCGTTTCGTATCGAAGAGGGCGGCGAGCCTTGAAGAAAGTTCTCAACGAATCCTCCCATCCCGAGCGGTTTCATGATCTGCGCAAGGCCACCAAGCGACTCGGTTATCAAGTCGATTGGATGTTGGAACAGGATGATTCGGATTTGAATTCGCACACGCTGACTTTGCTGGGGGAGTGGAGCAAACGCGTGGGGGATGCTCTCGGGGCAGGATTGGACTTGAGGCGTTTGGGCGAGCAGTTGCAGGAATGGGGTTCGCAACAACCTGGAGGAAAGGAAAGCACTTCGCTCGCGTCGCGTGTGATGTCGGACGGGATGTCGCGGTTGGTTGAGTCGGTCCCGATTGCGTGTCGGCTGTATTACGAGACGACGAGAACGCTTCGTGGGCAGATAGCGAGTCCGAGGAGTTGACGCAACGCAAATCAAAAAACGGCCTGTTGAGCTGCGTGGAGGCCTTCGTCGGCATCGCATGGTTCCGGCTATTTTGTGCTCCGTGCTCCTGCTCAGTGAAGCGGTGCTCGTGCTCGATCGATCGAGCACGAGCACGATTGGTTCCGATCGACGATGGGCCAAAACCTTCGCTTGACCGCGAACCTGACCGCTTGGGTGGATCAAAACCATTCTTCAAAATTTTTCTTGACTCGCGGTTTTGAAATGTTCTAATCGCAACGTTCACTGATACGAGCCCCTCGCGGAGCAGGATGCTCCCCTGTTCGCCCGACCACGATCGATGGATCGCAGCCTTTGTGCTTCGCTTCACAATTCCTGTTTTCTTTGAGGGTACCATGGCTCTTGCGCTCGTTGGCCGCCTCTGCGGACGGCTTGGCTCGGTTTTTGCACA
>JBKDPB010000254.1:0-6107 GCA_046342615.1 Planctomycetota bacterium
GCGGCCAGACTGATTGCTGCTAGTTCTGCTTGGGGGCAATCTCCTACCGATCCGGCAAGCATGAGCGAGCTTCTTGGCAGCCAATTTCGACCGTTCGCAGCCCGGAACACGTCCACACAACACCGACGGGGAAACCGCAGCGTATTTACGCTGCCATTTTCTTGTGGATTGAGTGAGCGCAGCACCTTATTGTCGAAAGGAATGCGATGCATCGAGGGTTTTTTGAAGATTTTCGACGACACCTCGTTGATATCGTTTCTTCTTTCGACATCTGCTCCATGGAGAAAAATCCATGCCGACTCATGACCCATCCGAAATCGTTGGCCTAATTGCGCAGCACCAAACGCGGTTGCGGGGATTGGTGCGGTGTCTGCTGGTCCGATCCGCGGACGTCGATGACGTGCTCCAGGAAATCAACGCGGTCCTCTGGGAGAAAGCGGACCAATTCCAGCCGGGGACCGATTTCTGGGCATGGGCGAGCCAAGTCGCTCGATTCAAAGCCCTCAATCACATCCGCAAATACAGTAGGGACCGACTGGTCTTCGACAGTGCCCTTCTCGATGAATTGGCAGATATCGCTTGCCAACAACTCGCTCACATCGAGGATCGTCGACAAGCCCTTGAGCAATGCTTGAACCAATTACCCCCAGCACAAAGGCAGTTGATCGATCTGCGATACACAGGTGGTCATGCCATCGAGTCGATCGCGCAGATCATCGGCCGTCCTCAAGCGTCGATTTGCCAAACACTCTATCGCATCCGCCAGTCGCTGCTCACCTGCATCGAGTCCAAACTGAGAACTGACGGAGGTTTGTAATGAGTTCGAACCCGCGGTTTGTGGAACTGATGTCGAAACTGATCGACGACGCAATCTCAGAGGGCGAGTTGACCGAACTGACCGCGATTGCAGGTACGGACCCGAATCTACGCGCGCAATTCATCGACCACTTGCTCCTCGATGCGCTCTTGGAGGAGGAACTCGGACAGGAGTCGTTGATCGCGCTGATCGATACGGTTTCGATCATCCCGCAGCCGCAGGCGAGGGACTCGATCATCCCGCAGCCGCAGGCGAGGGCGAGTCAGGTCGTCACCAACCCTCGCCTACGGCTACGGGTTAAACGATGGAGGTGGTTTGCGGCCGCTACAATCGTGCTGGCGATCCTGTCGGCTTTCTTTTTCCAGAGCGACCGCATGGCCATCGCGAGTGCGACGCAACTGGTTCAAGCGGCGATCCACACGCATGCTGCCGCGATCGAACGGATCTACGTCGTCGAGGTCACGCGGGGACCATCCAAAGAGTTGCAGGTGGAATTGCCAAAGCATGTTCGAGTCGCCACGCAAGGCGATCGCTTCTGGGTCCAGATGCGAGGACAACGCGAATGGGTTTGGGGACGCAATGAAGATGGGGCTGTCTGGATGACGCTTGGACCAAATCAAGCCGTTGTCGTAAACGCAGAGGAAATGGGGATGCCACTTCGCTACATGGGAGCCCTCTACACACTCAATCTCGAGACCATGCTGAAGAGTTTCCTCAAGTACGATCAGCTGGAGATGTCCGATGGACCGGCAAACTCGACCGTCATCGTTGCGACACCGAGCCGATCCTGGAGCAATCGCCCTCTCAAGCGGGCTACGATCGAAGTCGATCGCGAAACCAAAGCGATCCGCAAACTTGTCCTCGAACGTGAACTCTCCGGATCCAGTTCGGTTTCGACGTTCACCTTGGTGGATTCCAGACTCGCCGATGAATCTCTCTATCAAGCCGAAGGTCACTTGACCGACCCCTACGAGATTTTCGGAATGGAGACCCGACTAAGCAGTCGTCGAGAACGGGTCATGAACTGGTTCGGATCACGAGCCGATCGGTGGCTGCAGACCAAGGATTCCGAATCGCAACGAGATTCAAAACTCGGGCCGAAAAATGACGGGGCAAAAAAGTGAAACCGAACCCCATCCTGTCCTCCCATCTTTTTTCCCACTTATTTTGCTGCCCACCTATGGCTCATCGATTCAGTAGACACTTACTCGTGTTTTTCTCATTTGCCGTTTGTTTCGAACCCGCTCTATCTGCGGATCCGCCGATTCGGCAAGGGCCGACTTTGCTGGTTGCAGGCGAACATGGCGTTGGTCGATACGTGCCAAACTTCGAATTTGCCGATCTCGGCGGCCAATCAAGAAAACTACACGGCGGCTCGAAGAACGAACTGACGGTCATCGCGTTTACCAGCACCAGTTGCCCAATCAGCAAGAAGTACCTGCCAACCCTAGTAGATATCCACAAAGCGTTTGCTCCTCGCAGCGTACGATTTGTACTGGTGAACTGCGTTGCTGCCGACAAGCCGGAGGAGATGCGGTCCGCGGCGGCGCAATTCGGATCGGACATCGAATACGTTTTCGATCAGGAATCGCAATTCGCTGCCCACCTAGGCGCTACGAGCACGACCGACGTCTTTATCCTCGATCGCTCCCACACCGTCGTCTACCACGGCGCGATCGATGATCAATACGGCTTCGGTTACTCGACGGATGCCCCGCGTGAGACTTATCTTCGCGATGCCTTGGAATCCGCACTCAACCAGCGTTCGATATTGATTTCTGCTACCGCAGCGCCGGGTTGCGTACTGGACAACAAGCCCAGAACAGCGATTTCAGCCGAAGTGACCTACCACCATCAAATCGCGAGGCTTCTTCAACGGCACTGTGTCGAGTGCCACCGCGAAGGTGGAGTGGGACCATTCCGACTGGATACCTATGAAGATGCCGTCGCACATGCACCCATGATTCGAGGGGTCGTCGATCGAGGCATCATGCCCCCGTGGTTTGCTGCTCCCTCGTTGAACCCGCAGTCGAAGGGGAAGAAAGACCAAGGCGTCGAGACCCTCGCCGCTGGCTACGGGTTAAACGAAGGATCGCCCTGGATTAACGATCGATCCCTCTCCCCATCCGAGAAACAGCAACTACTTGCCTGGCTGGATAACAAAACTCCAGCAGGCGATCCCATGCAGTCACCAGTTCCGAAGACATTCGCCGATGGCTGGCTGATCGGTCAACCTGACGCGGTTTTCGAATTTGCAAAACCAGTGCAGGTGAAAGCAAGCGGAACCATGCCTTATCAAAACGTTTTGGTCGAAACCCACTTGGCCCAAGATCACTGGGTTCAAGCGATCGAAGTACGACCAGGCAATCCCAGTGTGGTCCATCATGTGCTGGTCTTTATTCAAGGGACCGACGACGAGGAGGGGCCTCGCGACGACGCAGCCGACGAACGGGGCGGATACTGGGGGATCTATGTGCCCGGTAACAGTACCCTCGTTTATCCCGATGGCTATGCCAAGCGGATACCCAAAGGTGCCCGTCTTCGGTTCCAAATGCATTACACCCCCAATGGTACCGCCACGGAGGACAGCACGCGCATCGGGTTGGTGTACGCGAAAGGGGAGCCGAAGCATGAGGTGCGCGTCGTCGGCGTCGCCAATCCACGTTTCCAGATTCCGCCCGGTGCAGACAACCATCCGGTCGTCGGAAGCATCAGGAACATCCCTCTCGATGTCCAGATCTTGGCATTCCTTCCGCACATGCACTTGCGTGGCAAAGCAGCGAGATACGAATTGATCTCGGATGGCAAGTCCCAAACGTTGCTCGATGTTCCGCGTTACGACTTCAACTGGCAATTGCTCTATCGGTACGCCGAACCCGTGAGCGTCAAAGCCGGATCGACGTTACAGTTCACCGCGTGGTACGACAACAGTAGCAACAATCTAGCCAACCCGGATCCGAACAAGGAGGTGCGTTGGGGGCCACAAACCTTTGACGAGATGCACCTGGGCTACGTTGAGTACATTGTTCCCGGCGCTAAGCCCGGTGATCCGAACCCGCTCAGTCCGCGCAATCGCATTCGTGGAGCGATCCGTAACGCCCTTGGACGAGATGGTGGTGACGGACGCAATGTCGGCAACGCTCTGTTCCAGCAACTCGATACCGATGGCGATGGCAGCGTTACGCGCGATGAGGTCAAGGCCAAGTACACCAACAACCCGGCAGCGTCGACCACGATGTTCGATCGTCTCGACACCGACAGCAACGGGACCCTCAGCCGAGCCGAGTTCCGCAAGCTCGCCGAGATCATGCGTGCGTTTAACCCGTAGCCGCAGGCGAGGCAATCGTTTAACCCGTAGCCGCAGGCGAGGCCATCCTTTAACCCGTAGCCGCAGGCGAGGCCATCGTTTAACCCGTAGCCGCAGGCGAGGCCATCGTTTAACCCGTAGCCGCAGGCGAGGCAATCCGCAGCCCGTAGCCGCAGGCGAGGCAATCCGCAGCCCGCCGCTAGACGCGAGCTAGCCGAGCACCTAACGCTCGCAGATCCTACCTCGCCGTTGGCTACGGAACCTCCCTCGCCGTTGGCTACGGGTTAAACAATCTGCCTGGCGTTCCCTTGCCTGCAGTGAACTGTCGCTCCGCTCACGTGTCAGGAACCAACAGCAATGCTTCCAGCCGGGCAACCACTTCCGACAACTCGCGTCAAAAGAATGTGAGTATAGACTATGAAATCCAACGAACCGGAATCGAGGTTGAGAACAATTCTATCAGCTTTATTGTTCTTTTTTCTCCATCCATTTTTGTCCTCTATCTCCCGCCGGTTTTGCGATCGCTGCGGACCAACCCAACACATGTCAATAAATACGGTTCGCATAGCGATTTGTTTTCTTGGTTTCGCCTTGGCGAGTCCGAACATTTCGGTCCGCGCAGCAGACTCGCCCTACGCTGTCGCTGGCCCGCACAAGGTCATCGTGGTCGCCACCGTGATGCTTCAAGACCCATCTCGGGGCAAAACCATCGAAGCTCTCGTGCGTCATCCGGACGGCGCAGGACCTTTTCCCGTGATCGTGTTCAGCCATGGATCGCTGTCGAACAAGGAGACGTTCGGTCCTGCCAGCGAGCACTGGGCCAGCTACGGTTACGTGGTCATCCATCCCAACCACGCCGATTCGCGAAGTCGTACGACTGGTGGCGCTAACGATATAGTCGAGGGCGATCAAGCAAAATCCGAAAGCCAGAAGAACCGCCGCGGAGCAGGACTTGGCATCGGTGGGTTCGGTGGCAAAAGGGCGAACACGGGCCGGACTGAGCGCATCAAGGATGTCACCAGTGTGCTCAATTCGCTCGACCAAATCGAAGTTCAGGTTCCTGCACTCAAGGGGAAACTCGATCGGGACGCGATCGCTGTCGCGGGACATTCGTTCGGCGCCTATGTCGCGCAATGCCATGGTGGCGTAAGGACACTCGTGGATGGCAAGCTCGAGAATCTGTCCGACCCGCGAGTGAAATGCGTGGTGCCAATTTCGGCGCAAGGGGAGAGCGAGAGCTACGGCTTGACCGCCGAGAGTTGGGCGAATGCTCGCACGCCCGCGTTTCACATCACCGGCACTCGCGACATGTCAGCACCCGATCGGCCGGGCGGAAAAATGGGGGATGTCCGCACCAAGGTCATCCCCTTCGACCGCAGTCCGGCGGGTGGCAAGTATCTGCTCGTCATCGAAGGAGCGACGCATATCTCCTTCGGTGGCCGACTCAGCAACCTAGGAGGGGGAAGCGACGCTCCCATTCTCACCAAGACCATGAGCCTCGCATTCCTCGAAGCCTACCTTAAGCAGGACGAAAAAGCGAAGGCATGGCTCGATGGTCAAGCCTCCATCCGCTGGCTCGGTGCGAAGGCCAAAATGCAACGAAAACCCTAGACATGAACACCACTACCTCCTTCCGACATATGTCGAAATGCGACCACCGCTCAGTTGCGTGCGGCTTCACTGAAGACGCTGCTTGCAATCCAATGAAAACTTCCTACCTACCCATTTTTGATCCGCAATTGATACGCCGTGAGGCAAGTACCCCGAGGACTTCGGTATCTGCGAACCGATGCCCCGCAGCGCCGCGATCGCACCCGTGGGGGGCCCGCTGATGATGGAGGCGCCCCGCAACAATCGCCAAGTTCCTGTCATGCATTTTCACGGCACCAAAGACAAGTTTGCACCCTACGAAGGTGGGTATGGAAAAGGCTTTTTGGGACGAAATGCGATCACCAGCTTCCGATCGGTGGAGCACACAGTACA
>JBKDPB010000255.1:0-6631 GCA_046342615.1 Planctomycetota bacterium
GGGATAATCCGCGAGTTTCAACAGGAGAGTTTCCAGGGCGAGCCGAGCGCGATCTTCGCTGCTGTGGCTTCCTTTGAGCTGCAGTTCGAGATCCAACAACCATGATAGCAGGTCTCGTGCGCGGCCGCGTCCGATCCGCCGAAGTCGCTGCTCGGCTTTGGTCAATTCATACGTTCGGAAGCCGGCTTGCTGCAGGGCTTGTTGCAACATCGGTTTGCGCCCGAGGCGTTCCGACTGTTCGATGATGCGGGCGGCGGTGCCGTAACGTCGCAGCGACCAAGACAGCTGCGCGGCGATCCCGACGACTTGCTGCCCCGCCATCACCAGCTTGTCCACCTGTTGCATCGCGTCGTTGATCTTTCCTTCGGCGATGAAATCCCCGAGCTCCCAAACCGTTTGGGTTCGCCATCCGCCAACCAATTCGTCGACGCGGGCGTCGGAAACCAACCCTTGTTGATCGGCAAAGAGTGCCAGTTTGGCGAGTTCACAGTCGATCAATCCGCAGATGGGTCCGATGCGATCGACCAGCACGTTGGCTTGCGTTCGGGTCAAGCTGAGGGAGTGATGGGATTTTGCCCAGCGAAGGAGCCAGTCCGCGAGTTCCGCGTCCTTGGGATCGCCGGTCGCGATCAACCAACCTTGTTTCTTGATCCGTTTGTAGAGGTTGGTGTTGGCGGCCAAGCTGCGGAGATCGAGGAACAGGGTCGCTCCGCCGGCGGGGTGTTCCACCCAGCGTTCAAGCGCTTCGCGATGTTTGGAGACAAAGGGGTCTGCGTTCCGCACCCGCGCTGCCCGTTTGCCGTCCAGGTCGAACAGGCTGCGGGTGGCTAGCTCGTCGTTGAGGTCCCGCCACTGGGCGTCCTCTCCCTCGAAGGTTCGCAGGGTGGATGCGTCGAGTTTTCCGAGGGCGAGGGCGTGTTGGAACGATTGTTGCCGAAGAAACTCATCCGAACCGAAACAGGCGATGACCGGGGGCAGTTCTGAAGATTCCTGGTGTTCCAGGAACGCAAAGGCGCCGATCAGGGTGTCTCGGCCAAGGGGCTTGGAGCTTGCATTGGCTGCCATGGAGCGACCGCCTCAAAAAAGTCTTTGTGCCCCTTGCCGTCAGGATACACTATCGGAAATCCGCCGCGGCGGCGTCGCCGCTTCGCGGAGCGGCTCGAAACAATACGAAAACACTAGCAGATTGTAAGCGGAGTTCCTCAAGTTGCCAGAAGCTTGAGTAGCGTGTGGGGGGGCTCGAAGGCGATTGTCTTCGAGCCCTTTTTTTGTAGGTTGTTGTGGCCCGTTTTCCCCCCGACTCCAAATTTCAGACGGCTCAACCCATGCAACCCCCGAGTTTTTCTCCCGAATCCTGGCTCCAAGCCCTTCAATGGCGTTACGCGACCAAGCGGTTTGACCCGGACCGCCGGATCGACGATCCGACCTGGCAAGCCATCGAACAGAGCATGATCTTGACTCCGAGCAGCTTCGGGCTGCAGCCATGGAAGTTTGTTGTGATTGAGTCGCGGGAGGTCAAGGAGCAGCTTCCCGCGATTTCGTGGGGGCAATCGCAACCCATGGATTGTTCCCATATGGTGGTGTTTGCTTCCTTGCGGGAGCTGACCCCCGAATACGTCGGGCACTTCCTCGAAGAGATTGCGCGCATCCGGTCGACCCCGCTCGAGAGCCTGGACGGGTATCGCAAGGTGATTTTGGGTTTCATCGAAGCAACGCGGGGGACGCATAGCGTGTGGTCGGCGCATCAAGCCTACATCGCCTTGGGCCAATTGATGGCGACGGCCGCGGCATTGGGGATCGACGCGTGCCCGATGGAGGGAATCGCTCCCGACAAATACGATGCGCTGCTCGGACTGAACGGTAGTCCCTATGCGACCCGCGTGGCATGTGCGCTGGGGTATCGTCATCCCGACGATGGCTATGCAAGGAATGCCAAGGTCCGGTTCCATCCCGACGAAGTGATTGTACGGATCTAGCTCAGACGCGCGCGTCCGATGGGCTAGGGAGATTCTTTGACGTTCCGTATTTGCCGCAGGAACGTCTCCATATCCTGGGTGCGTTGTTCCGGGTTGGGCGCCATCGCGGACATGATCGCAGCCCCGAGATTTCGATCGAGTCGGGGGCATAAGGTCATGATGTCGCGCGGAGGGGACGTGTCGTGATGCAATGCGGCTCGACCCGTGGTGTCCGACATTTGCCACGGGAGTTCGAACGTGATCAGGTGATAGCACGTCACCGCGAACGAGAAGATGTCGACACGATGGTCGGTGGATCGTCGGCGCACGATTTCCGGAGACATGTAAAGTGGGGTTCCCGTGCGGTTTCCTGGAGCCATGAAGGGGCGTGTGGCTGGCAGCGTGAGCCCGAAGTCGATCAGTTTGACGGTGTCCAGATCGGCATTCGCCATGTAGTTGCGAGGGCAGATATCGCGGTGAATGAACTCTTTTTTATGGACGTAGTGAAGGGCTTCGGCCATCTGCCGAATCATGCTCAGGCGTTTGCCGCGCAGTTTTTGCTCTTCCCGTTCCATGATCAATTGCTGCAAGCCGGGGCCATCGATGAATTCCATCACCAAAAACTGCTGGCCTTTGTTGGAGGTGCCGAACTCGAACGTCTTCACGATGTTCGGATGGTTCAACTGGAGGGCGATTTCCCCTTCTGAGGGTTTGTTGAGCCCTTTGAAGCGGCTCTCAAAAAAAGCGACCTTTTCCATGTCGCACAGTTTGACACCGACGATGCGGTCCCCGTTGGCGCGGTCTTTGGCCACGTAGAAATTGCTCATGGTGCCGCTGATCGCAGACCTGAGGCGTTCGAACCGGGCTTCGATGTCTACCCCTTTGGTTCCGGTGGCTCGGGTTTCGGAACGCTTGAACAGGCTATCGAAAATTCCCATGAAGCAATGGAGCGCCCAGTGAGGTAGGAACGAGGGCGTCTCGAATCGAGTTGCCCCGGGGATTGGGTCCTGGAATGTATTATATCCTGCCGAAGGCTACTTTCTGCGGGCTGAATGCCGAATCCTTGGCGGGACAAGCGGCATTGTGGAGAAAAGCCCTTCTTGGATACCATAGATCCCCTCATGACAGATCTTAAGAACTCGCGCAATCCGTTGGAATATTTCCCCACGACCGCCAGCTATCGCGTCGAGCCGCTGGAACTGGCCTTGGCGGTCGACAACATCCATAAGTCCTTCGGGGACCGTCAGGCCCTGCAGGGCGTTTCCTTTCGCGTGCGGCCCGGGGAGCGCGTCGCCCTTTTGGGACCCAACGGAGCCGGAAAAACAACTCTTATTCGTTGCATCAGCGGTCGTATCCGACCCGACTCAGGGGCGGTGACGGTATTCGGTCGGTCGTTGGAGAAACCGGGAGCCAGTCATCAACTGGGCGTAGTCCCGCAGGAGCTTGCGATCTACAGCGATTTGACCGCCCGAGAGAATCTGATGAGTTTCGGACGGTATCACGGCTTGCGCGGCCGATCCCTTCGCGACCGCGTCGATTGGGCCTTGAACTGGATCGCCCTGGAGGATCGAGCCCACGAGCTGACCGCGAGGTACTCGGGAGGGATGAAACGCCGGGTCAATATCGCCTGCGGCGTCCTGCACCGGCCGCGCGTTCTGCTGCTGGATGAACCGACCGTGGGGGTAGATCCCCAAAGCCGACAGCGCATTTTCGATATGCTCGACGAATTGAGCGATCTCGGGACATCCATCGTCTTGACGACCCACCATCTCGACGAGGCCCAGCAACGCACCGATCGGATCGTCATCGTCGACCACGGACGCGTGATCGCCGACGGCAACCTTCCGGACTTGATCGACCAAACGGTCGGTCCCAAGCGGAGAGTTTCCTTCCAAATGCACGGCCAACTCCAATCCGTACCAGCCGGGTTGGCTTGGGATCCCTCTCAGAAACGTTATGCCTGCTCCGTGGAACGACTCGCCGACGAACTCCCGGATTGGATTTCTCGGCTGGAGCGTGCCGGCGGGGCCATCGAGGATCTGGAAGTCCACACCCCGAATCTGCACGACGTTTTCCTTCATTTGACCGGCCGCGAACTCCGGGACTGACGAGATTCTCCACGCAGCAGCAGGAAAAAGTGAGTATCTCTGGCGAGAAAACCGAGCTATTCCTGTTGAAGCATCCCCGCTCGAGGGAGACAATACAACAGGAGACGGATTGCCCCTCTCGAGTTGGTATTCGCGACTAGTGCAGAAGCCCGTTTCACGGCGGGCTCGACCGGTGAGATATGCTCAAACGATTGCGCCAACGATTCTCCCCCCCCAGCGATTTGGAATCCCCCAGCGAATTGGGATCCCCGAGCGAATTGGAAGTCCCGTCGGACCCGTCGTCGCCATCCGATTCCACGCCGGATCTCGAGGCCGACGGTGAGAGCCAGGAGTTGGACGAAGAGGACGGGGAATACGGCGAGGATGACGACGGAACCGATAGCGACGGAACCGATAGCGATGGAGAGGATGCTTCGGGCCCGTGGGCTTGGTTCGACCGCGACACGGCGGCATTCCTGGCCAGCATGGTCGCCCATGTCGCGGTCATTCTGGCGCTGGCATCGGTAACCATCGTCACACGCCCCGATCTGCTTTCGGTACTGATCGATTCCAAGCCGATCGAGGAAGAGGTTCCGGCACTGGACATCGTCACCGAAATTGCCTATTCCGACGAAGTGAGCGAAGAGTTCGGCGCCGATTCGATCGGGTCGATCGACTCGGCCCTGGCAACCGCTCCGGTCGTTTCCGATATTTCTCAAATGGAAACGCTCGATCTCAATGTCGAGGTTCCGGACGGGAATGTGGCGGTATCCCAGATGGTGCAGCAAGCCATCGCGTTGAACCAATCGAACAAGGTGGTCAAAGGGAGCACCGGCGTGGGGACCACCGGGACCGATGGTGCCGTCGACCGGATCACCAAGGAAATCCTGATATCGATTGAAAAGCATCCGACCGCTGTGGTTTGGATCTTTGACAGCTCCATTTCCATGGTCAAGCGTCGCAAGGAGATCCGCGATCGTTTCGATCGGATCTACGAGCAACTCGGTATCGTTCAGGAAGAAAAGAAAAACCGCGAGGGTGAACCCGCCGTAGCGCCGCTGCTGACATCGATCATGTCTTTCGGCAGCGATGTCCAGGTGCTGACCAAGCAACCGACCGACGACCTGACCGAGATCCGCGAGGCTATCGATTCGATTGGAAACGAGGGGGGAGATGAAATGGTCTTCCACGCGATCCGGACCGCGATCGATCGGCATAAAAGCATGCGGAGCAATCGAGGACCTGGATCCCCGGCTCGCAACGTGATGCTGATCGTGGTCACCGACGAACGGGGGGACGACCTTGCGATGGCCGAGGAGACCATCAATGTCTGCCGATTCAATGCGATGCCTTGCTATGTGATGGGTGTCCCCTCTCCGTTCGGCCGCGACAAAGCCTACATCAAGTTCGTGGAGTTCGATCCCAAGTACGCACAAGGCGAGGATTGGGCCGAGGTTGACCAAGGTCCTGAATCCTTGTTCCCCGAGCGGGTCAAGATCGGGTATGCGGACAACTACATGGAGGAACCGGTGATCGATTCGGGTTTCGGTCCCTATGCCCTCTCGAAACTTTGCTACGAAACAGGCGGCATCTACTTCACCATCCATCCCAACCGACGCTTGAATTCGCGCGTCGATCGCCATGAGGTCGAGGCCTTTGCGTCTCAGATGAGTTACTTCTTCGACCCCGAGACGATGGAGCGGTATCGGCCCGATTACCTGACCGAAGCGGAATACATGGCCCGCGCCAAGAAGAGCCAACTCCGTATGGCTCTTCTCCAAGCCACACAGCTCTCTCGAGTTGGCACGCTGTCGCGCCCCAAAACGGTCTTCATCAAGCGCGATGAAGCCGTCTTCACGAAAGAGTTAACCGAAGCTCAGTTGGAATCGGCCCGCCTCTACCCTGAACTCGCCCAAATGTGCGAAGTGCTCGCGGAAGGAGACAAGTTTCGGAACCGGGAGACGTCACCGCGTTGGCTGGCAAGCTTCGAGTTATCCTACGGTACCGCGTTGGCGGCCAAAGTCCGAGCGGAGTCGTACAACGCCATGCTCGCCAAAGCCAAACGGGGTATGAACTTTGAGAACACCGAAAGCAACACCTGGAATCTCAAACCCAGCGATCGCATGAGCGTCGACAGCAAGCTCGAAAAAGAAGCCAAGCTGGCAAAAAGTCTTCTGGAGTCCGTCGCGGAAAAACATCGAGGAACTCCCTGGGGGCTCCTCGCCCAGCGTGAATTGAGCCATCCTATCGGATGGGAATGGGTCGAATCGTTCACCGACCTGAATCCACCCCAGCGGCAAAACAACCGGCCGCCACCCAATAACAACAACGTTCCCCTCCCTGAGGACGATAAAGCACGGATGCTTGCACCACCTCCTCCGAAGCGTCCCATCACCAAAATCTAAAACCACTTCCCAACGCAATCGATGGGGCCGCCGACATGGAAACACTGAACAAGCAGTTAGCGAAAGTCCGGCGGCGATTGTGGTGTCAGGGTTGGATCAACGCGTTGGGTTGGTGTTGGATCGTCGCCTTTGCGATATGCTTCGTCGCCTTGTTGGTCCCCAAAATCTGGTTTGTGTCTTACAC
>JBKDPB010000256.1:0-26546 GCA_046342615.1 Planctomycetota bacterium
GACTTGTTATGAAACGTGCAAGCGAGCGGATGGGTTTGGATAGAAAAAAAGCCTGCTCAATGGAGCAGGCTTTTCCTGTGTAGCGTAGCAATTCGGGTGACGAATTACTTCTTGTCGGCCTTGGCGAACTTGGCCTTTTCGTAGGCAGCGTCGCCGAAGAGCTTTTCGACCTTGTCGTCGTCGCTCATCTTTTCAGCCTTGCCTTTGCAGTTGTTGCAGCAGAAGCCGATCTTTGCGCCCTTGAATTCGATGCTGGCGTCCTTGTTGAGTTCTCCGCCGGAGAATGGGCAGGCGCCTTGGGACACTTGACCGGAGGCGATCAGTTGGTGGTTCGCCTTGGCAGCGAATGCCTTCGAATCGTCGGTGAATTTCTTCTGGCAGTTACCGCAGCAGAAGTAGACCTTGCCATCCTTCCAGTCGGCAGCCTTGTCTTCCTTGGCAGCGGCACCGGAGATCAAGCACTTGACCTTGGCGATGTCGATCTTCTCAGCGTAGACGCTGACGGCTGAGAAAGCGACGATGAACGCAAAGGCGCTAGCAACAAAAGTTTTCATTCCAATCCTCCAAAGGGTGATACATACGGACGAACTACGCAATATGGTAGGCGCATGGGAAGCGGACTGTCAACTCATTGGCAAGCGTTCCCTAGGCCATTCTGGCCATGAGAAGCTCGCGTTGGCAGAGCAATTCTTTGGGCATGTGGTGGTAGAGTCTGAGGAAAAACTCTTCCTGGCTCATGATTTCCGCCAGCCATTCCTGGCGGGAAAACTCCATGGCGGCGTCGAACTGGGCCTCGTCGAATCCCTCGAGTCCGTCGACGCAGAAATCGAACCAGTCTGGGGTCCAACCGATGGGTGTTTCGTGTCCAGGGATTCGGCCCTGGCACCGGTTGACGATCCATTCGAGGACCCGCATGTTCTCGCGGAAACCTGGCCAAAGAAACTTCCCCTGCACGTTTTTGCGGAACCAATTGACGTGGAAAATACGTGGCAGCCGCTGAATGTGCTTCCGCATTTCGAGCCAGTGTCCAAAGTAGTCTCCCATGTTGTAGCCGCAGAACGGGAGCATGGCCATCGGATCTCGGCGAACGGTCCCGACCTGACCGGTGGCAGCAGCGGTCGTTTCCGAACCTTGGGTGGCTCCGAGAAAGACGCCGTGGGTCCAGTCGAAGGCTTGAAAGACGAGGGGGAGTGTTGTCGGTCGACGACCGCCGAATACGATCGCATCGATCGGAACACCGTCGGGGTTTTGCCAATCGGGATCGATGTTGGGGCATTGATCCGCGGGTGCGGTAAAGCGGGAGTTGGGGTGGGCTGCGAGGCGTCCGCAGTGGGGAGTCCAGTCGTTTCCGGTCCAGTCGATCAAGTGGGGTGGCGGCGGAGACAAGCCTTCCCACCAAACCCCCAACTCCTCGGTGAGGGCCACGTTGGTGAAGATGGTATTGCGCGACATGGCTTGCATCGCACTCGGGTTGGAATGCCAGGAGGTCCCGGGCGCGACTCCGAAGAAACCGCGTTCGGGATTGATGGCGTGCAGTTTCCCGGTCTTGCCGGGCCATAGCCACGCGATGTCGTCGCCGACCAAGGTGGTTTTCCACCCGAGATCGCGA
This sequence comes from Planctomycetota bacterium, assembly GCA_046342615.1. Taxonomy (GTDB): domain Bacteria; phylum Planctomycetota; class Planctomycetia; order Pirellulales; family Pirellulaceae; genus JBKCUI01. The sequence goes on from JBKDPB010000256.1 coordinate 1,610, forward strand.
TAGCGTTCGGGTGGAACGATCATCGCCAGATTGGTTTTTCCACAGGAGCTCGGGAAGGCTGCAGTGATGTAGGTTTTGACTCCATCGGGTGCTTCCAAGCCCATGATCAGCATATGTTCTGCCATCCAGCGGTGATCGCGGGCGATGGTGCTGGCGATGCGCAGGGCGACGCATTTCTTTCCCAGCAAAGCGTTGCCGCCGTAGCCGCTGCCGTAGGACCAAACCTCCCGCGTCTCAGGAAAGTGGACGATGTACTTCTCGTCGTTGCACGGCCATGGGGTATCCTTTTGACCTGGAGCCAAGGGGGCTCCGACGCTGTGCAAGCAGGGGACGAAGGGGCCATCGCTGCCGAGTTTTTTCAAGACCTCGTCCCCCATGTTGCACATGATGCGCATGCTGGCGACGACGTAGGGGGAATCCGTGATCTCCACCCCGACGAGGGCGAGCGGGCTGTCGAGGGGGCCCATACAAAACGGGACGACGTACATGGTTCGCCCCCGCATCGAGCCGCGGAATTTTTCGATGAGGAGGCTACGCATCGACTCCGGATCGCGCCAGTGGTTCATCGGGCCGGCGTCTCCTTCCCGGCGCGAGCAGATAAAGGTCCGCTCTTCGACGCGGGCCGTGTCGGAGGGGTGGCTGCGAGCGAGAAACGAGTTCGGATGCAGATCGGGATGGAGTCGAATGAGCGTTTGCTTTTCGACGAGCTCGTCGGTCAGCTCGTCCCACTCCTCTTGGGAACCGTTGCACCAGCGGATCTTTTCCGCTTCGCACAGCAGGGCGGTTTCCATGACCCAATTTGCGAGGGCCTTGTGGGGTAGGCTGATCAGTGGCTTGGTTTGCAGGGTCGCGTCGGCCATGCTTTTCGTGGGGTGGCGTAGGGGTGCGGAATCTTTGTCAAAAGGGAATCGAATCTTAGGATACCGCAGGTGATTGCGGTGGAGGGAGGCCAGAATCCTTGCTGGAGGATCAATCCTCGCGGGAATCGATATCTTTTCTTTGGCCTTTCTTTGGCCGCTTGCTTTCCCGCCCCCCCGTTTTCTGTTCGAACGAACTCTTGTTTCGCAAGATATGGTGGTAATGCTGGGCGAATCGGTGGGCTTCGTCGCGGATGTATTGCAGGAGTCGCAGGGCGAAGGATTCGCGTCCGAGTCGGAGGGGTTCTTTTTCACCGGGGAGATAGATTTCCTCGTCTTTCTTGGCGAGCGAGATCAGCGTCGGGGGAGTCAAGTCGCAATCCCGGAACGCGGCCAGCGCGGCATTCAATTGCCCTTTGCCGCCGTCGATCATCAGCACATCGGGGACCGCTTCGTTTTCCTCGTATTTCCTCTTAAAGCGGCGCGAAACGACTTCGTGAATCGATCGAAAGTCATCGATCCCTTCGATCCCTTGGATCTTGTATCGACGGTACCCTGGCTTGAAGGGGAGACCATCGAGAAACTGGACGACGGAAGCCACGGTATCCGTCCCGCCGAGGTGGGCGATGTCGACCCCTTCGATCACGCGCGGCTCGCGATCCATCGCCAGAATTTTCTTGAGTGCTAGCATCCCTTTTTTGGGATCGATTTAGAAGACTTCGGGTTGCGCGTGGACATCGATTTCTCCGCGACGATCGAGATTCTCGAGGAGTTGGATCTCGTCACGAAGGCGGGCCGCTCGTTCGAAGTCGAGCTTTGCGGACGCTTCCTTCATCTCCTCCCGCATTTGCGTCAGGAGTCGTTCGCTCCCGCCATCCAGAAACGTTTGCAGCCGACGGATGTCGCGGCGGTAATCCTCCTTGCTGATGCGGCGATTGCAAGGTGCGGTGCATTGATGGATCGATGCCAGGAGGCAGGGACGAAACCATTGCCATCGCGGATCGTCTTCCTCGATGTCGAGCGAGCAGGTTCGAAACTTGAAGACGCGCTGCATGACTTGCAACGCCCCGCGAAGCTGTCCGGCGCTGGTAAACGGGCCGTAGAGTTTGGCTCCCTTGTCCTTGGGAGTGCGAGTCACCTCGACGCGAGGAAAATCCTCATGCGTGGTGATCATCAAATACGGGAAGGTCTTGTCATCCTTGAGGTCTTTGTTGTGCCGAGGCTGGATGTCCTTGATCAAGCGGTTTTCGGTCAGCAACGCCTCGACTTCGCTGGCGCAGACCATGTAGTCGATATCGGCGATCTCATGAATCCAGTCGGCGGTCCGGATTTCGGCGGCGGCGGAAGCGTGAAAATAGCTGCCCGCCCTCGAGCGTAGGTTCTTGGCCTTGCCGACGTAGATCACCACTCCCGAGGCATCCTTCATCAGGTAGACCCCTGGTTCCTGCGGGAAGTCGCGCACTTTCTCTGCAGCGCGACGAAACCCGAGGTTTCCGCGGTGCAACGCTTCCAGGCGTCGGATCAGTTCGGGGGTTGCCGCGGCCAAGTCGTCGTCGGCCCCTTCCGGCTCGGTTGGGTCGATCGCATCCGCGTTTTCGGTACTCATACCGATCGAACCTAGCAAAATCGCCAGCCGCTCACAAGCCAATGGACCACGGCCGATCAAGATCTGGGGGACTTTGCCATCACCGCGCGCCGCCGGCTCACGAAAGTGCCGTAAGTTGTTTTCTCGAATTGCTTTACGGCCGCGAAGCGACCCGTCGCCGCAAGTCGCGGCCGCGAGAGAATGGGGATTGGCCCTTGTGGAATGAGCCCCGAGTTGGTTATCGTGACCACTCGTGATTTGTAGGTGCATTGTGTCCGACCCTGTATGTCTCAACCCGTTTCTCGCGCGGCAGCCACGATCCAGTACTTGAGGGGAATTCGCCCATCGATCCTCCCCTCGTTGTTATTGTGCGATTTCTCCAACCTTCGACGCGAAGTTGAATTGCTCGAGGAAGCGGGTGTCGACGTGCTGCATTTGGATGTCATGGACGGCCACTTCGTCCCGAATTTGACCTATGGCATGCCCATCGTGGAGTCCCTTCGCAAGATCACATCCCTGAGGCTCGATGTGCACCTGATGATCTCCCATCCGGGCGCCTACGCGGATCGATTTGTGTCGGCGGGCGCCGACAGTATCACTTTTCACGTCGAGGCCGTCGCCGGGGATCCCAATTCCATTTTGCAATCGATTCGAAGCCAAGGGGTCGCCGCAGGGCTCGCGATCAATCCGTCGACCCCGATGGATCGGTTGTTGCCGTACGTCCCCGAATGCGATTTGGTGTTGATCATGAGCGTACCGGCTGGTTTCGGAGGTCAGTCGTTTCACCCGATCGCGTTGGAGCGTTTGACGGAACTGCGGCGGGACTTCGGTCCCGATCTGTTGTTGGAGATCGATGGCGGTATCAACGCGCACACGGTCGGACCAGCGACCGCGCACGGGGCGGACCTGCTCGTTGTGGGATCCGCCATCTTCCGCGAGGCAGACTATTGCCAAGCGATGACGCGATTGCGTCGCGAATTCCGAAAGAGTTGAAGCGATGCGATCGGTTCAGTGTTTCATTATATTGGATGTTGTATGAATAAAGTGGTGGTCGTTCGTCCGGGTTCGACCTCGTTCGATGAACAAGAACGAATGAAGGGGTGCCTCGACATCCCGCTTTCCCCAGCTGGCCTCGAACAGGTCCAGCGAACCGCGAGTGAGATTGCTCAGCTCCCGATCACGGCCGTGTACTGCAGTCCCTGCGAGTCGGCCCAAGCCATGGCTCGAAGGATCGCCGATGCGGCTCGGTGCAAGGTCAAGATATGCGAATGCTTCCGCAACCTCGATCACGGTTTGTGGCAAGGCAAGTGCATTGACGAGATCAAACGCCAGCAGCCGAAACTCTTCAAGCAAGTTCAGGACAATCCGAGAGCCTTCCATCCGCCTGGAGGCGAAACGCTCGCCGAAGCCGAGTCGCGGATCGCCAAGCAATTGGGTAAGCTTCGGAAGAAGCACTCCAAGGAAACCATCGCCGTGGTCGTTCCCGAACCGATGGCCACGCTCGTGGCGAGCAAGCTCAAATCGATCGATTTCGGAGACCTGTGGGAGTCGGAGTGCGATGATGGCTCCTGGGAGATCATCGACGAAACCTCAACCACAAAAACCTAGAACGCATCAGGTCCCACTCAAGCAAAGCATCATCATGGCAATCGCGGATTCAACCGATCGAACCCAAGAAACACCGGCAGTTCCTCCCAAGCGCGGTATTCCGGAAGGATTGTGGATTCGATGTCCGGGCTGTCGCGACTCGATTTATCGCAAGGAACTGGAAAAGAACCTGAACGTCTGCCCCAAATGCCGTTATCACAACTATGTTTCGGCCCGGGAACGCATGTCGCAGCTTCTGGATGAGGGGACTTTCGAGGTTTGCGACGAGCATGTCTTGCCGACCGACCCCTTGAAATTCGCCGACAAGAAATCGTATGCCGAGCGACTGACCGCGGAGCAACGCCGCACCGGGTTGACCGATGCCGCTTTGTGCGGAACCGGGATGATCCGCGCCCGTCGGGTCGCCATCGCGGTCACGGATTCAGCGTTCATCATGGGTAGCATGGGATCCGTCGTCGGCGAGCGACTGACCCGTCTCATCGAACGCGCCACCGCAAACGACTTGCCGCTGATCATCGTCAGTGGTTCCGGCGGTGGTGCACGGATGCACGAGGGGATTCTGTCCCTGATGCAGATGGCCAAGGTCTCAGCGGCCTTGGCTCGCTACCATGCTGCCGGAGGACTCTATATCAGCGTGCTGACGAACCCTACGATGGGCGGGGTTGCGGCGAGTTTCGCGAGCCTCGGTGACTTGGTGTTTGCCGAGCCCAAGGCATTGATCGGTTTTGCCGGTCCCCGCACGATCAAGGCCACCATTCGAATTGAATTGCCGGAAGGCTTTCAGACCAGCGAGTTCCTTTTGGAGCACGGTTACATCGACCGGATCGTCGAGCGTTTTCGGCTCAAGACCGAAATCGCCGCCGCGATCGACTATTGTGGAAAACGATAGCCCTCAGTCGCGATTCGCATCGCTGCTCCCGTCGGATGTTGGCGACGTGAGCGATGCAGCGAGTTCCTCTCGCAAGGTTTCCCGGAACTCTTCGATCTCATAGCGTCGATTCGCGGCCACTCGCTCGAAGACCTGTTGGGTGCCGCTGGCGGGCCAATCGATCGTGATGCGTGCGATTTCCGTCGCGTCGCCTAGCCCGATCGTCTGTTCGAGGGGATTGGCGCCAAAACTGCTCCCCGAGGAGACGTGTCGATAGAGGGCCTGCGGATTCGGGCCAGCCGTTTCGACCTTGATGCGAGCACCGATGGCCGCGCGATTGGTTTTCTTGCCCACCAATCGCAAGGTCACCCAGGGATGGTCGTTGCCAGGGTTCTGGAACAGGATGTTATGGTACTTGTCTCCATTGACCGCGCCTCCCATCTCGATGAAGATGTCGATCGAACCGTTTCGGTCCCAATCGCCGCATGCGATCCCGTGTCCTTTCTGCAGGTTTCCGGTGCGCGACGAGGCCGATATATCCGCGAAGCGTTTCCCGTCGAGACTTCGAAACATTCTGTTGGGGACGAGGGTCCCCAACGCCGGATCCCCGGTTCCGAGGTAGAAATCGAGCCAACCGTCGCCGTCGAAGTCCGCATAATTGGAGCTCATCGCGATGTAGACTCCTCCGAGCCCCGCGTCGCTCGCGACATTCTCAAAGCGTTTCCCACCATCATTTCGAAACAGTCGGCTCGTCGCAGCATCGTGCTGCTTGCCCTGCAGTCCCAGCGAGCACGCTTCCACCGATCGGACATAACTCGAGGCGAAAAGGTCTTGCCAACCGTCGTTGTTGTAATCCCAAGCCCAGCAGGAGAAGGCCAATTCGGGACCGTTGAATCCCATCGATCGCGTCATGTTCTTGAATTTCCCGTTGCGCTGATTTTGGAACAACTGTCCACCTTCGCCGGACGAGTAATTCAAGAAGATATCTTGCCAGCCGTCGTTGTCGTAATCGATCCAGTTGGCTCCTTTGCAGCATGCACCAGGGCTGCCCACCAATCCGGAGAGGAATGCGCATTCCTGAAACGTTCCGTCGCGCTGATTTCGATACAACCGGTTGGCCTGCTGTTCGCAACAGACAAAACAATCGAGCCAGCCATCATTGTCGTAGTCTGCCCAGCACGACGAGATTGAATTGATCGGAGTCGCCATGCCAGCCTCGACCGTCACATCCGTAAACGTTTCGTTTCCGTTGTTGCGTAGGAGTGTCGGACGCATGGCCAGCGTTCCCGGAAGCCATGCACCTCGAACGATAAAGATGTCCATCCAACCGTCGTTGTTGTAATCGGTCTGGACGCAGTTCAAGCCGCCCAGTTGGTTTGTCACTCCCGCTTCGCGCGTCCTGTCGATGAATTTGTCTTTGCCGTCGTTGATGTAAAGCCCCATGACTTGGGTGGGGTCAAAGGAAGTGACGGCGATATCGAGCCAACCGTCATTGTTAAAATCCTCCATGATCGATCCGCCGGCTTGGTTGAGCCGATTCAATCCGACCTCCGCTCCGATATCGCGAAATTTGCCGATACTGTGATCCTGGCTCTCGTAGGCGGAAACATCGACGAGATACTTTGCGGGGACGAGACCGGGGTGTTCGCCCAGGGTCATGTAAGCCACATTCAGGAGCCAGCGAACTTCCCCATCCTCGGGAAAGCGGTCCAGGTATTCCGTGAAGTGCTCGATCGCGAGCCGCGATCCTTGTGGGTTCGTGTGAATGGCTGCCGGGACAATCGGTACGATGCAGGAACTTTCGCCGCGGCAAGCGATGCAATTCTCGTTCTCTCCTCGCCGCATCGCCGTCACGCCTTGATAGTAAATCAGGGTGTAGAGAAAGTCTTGAGCGATCGTGGGGTTGGACTCCATCCACGCGCGAGCCTGCTTCAGATCTTGATAGGCTCCGTCGGCATCCCCTTCAAAATTCAAGAACGTCGCACGCGAGAATCGAACGGAGGCGATTTGGTCGGGGGGCAAGCTCGGGTTCTCGAGCAACTGAGTCAATTCATCGATCGTCGCGCGGATCGAAGAACGGAAGTGTCCTCCGATTTGCGCCAAGGTATAGTCCGACGGCCATGGCTTGACACACCCCAGCACCCACCCGTAGCCCGATGAGTCGAGGATCTTTCGTGGGGTGTAGGAGGTGGTCGACGGGGACTCTCCAGGGGGAGCGGAGTTTCCCGGGCGAGAAACGGATTTCGAATTGTCCACCGGTTGGGGACGCTTCGAGGAATCACCTGGCCCGACAAATTGGTATCCGAGGGCGATCACGCTGCACAGCACAAGTGCGCAAGCGGCAGTCCGCCAGATCAGTTTGCCGGTCGCCATAGCGAAAACCCAACTTGTCAAAAGGGAGCATCGGAGAGGTGTCGCGGAGTGCTTGTCGTTCTATTCTTGCCTCCAAACCCCGTAAGGCAAATCCCCTGCTCCGTGGTTTTTCCGAGGTTAAGCGAACGCGCCCTGCAAATACCATGTTCCGTTTTTTAAGTCGCGATAGATCCACCACCAATCGCCTGCATCCAGCGCGATCCTGTAGTATTCGCGACGTTGCATCGGTCCTGACCACCAGCCGCTTTCGACTCGCTCTGGGCCAGCGCTGGCGATAATCTGCCATCGGTGGCGATCGATCGAAATCGCGGTGGGTTCTCCCCAGGGGGCGCACTCCACAGAGACCGCTAGGGGCTGGATCAATTCGCAGGGACGCGACAGAAATGCGCTGGCGGGGGTCTCGAGGGAACCTTCCTGTGCGAAGTCGCGTTTGGGTGGGCGGGATAATTTCCGCTTGGTTTCTTGCTGCGTGCCATCAACTCGCAAGCCTGTCAAGGGACGCATGCGAACCTGGGCTTCCGGTATCGGGTCGCGCAGGATCGAAGCAGCCACGACGCGATTGCGACCCAGCCTCGCGCTCAAGCCGTCGATCAATTTCGCGGCGGCATCCCGATGCTTGACGCCCCCCTCCGCGAAGAGATCTTGCTGTCGCCATCGCAAGGGGGCGGTCAAGCTCGACTCGAGCCGAATCCCGCGGATGGCGCTCTCAGCCCCGAGTCGCGGAGGATGAAGTTGCAAGTGACCATTCAGCAGCCATGCCAAATGCGATGGTTCGTGAGACGCTTGAAACAAGCTGAGCTGAATGATGTGGGCGCGAGGTAGTTCGCTCGGAGCCTCGCTCCTGAGATCGATCGACTGCCGCTCCAGCACCAGCTGGCATGCGATGCGCAGCGCTCCACAGCCGCATTCCGCCATCTTCTTGCACAGGTCCGCGCAGGCGTGTTCGATAGCCTGCTCAATCCAAGGCAGATCGCGGATAGGATGTTCCCACTCCCGTTCGGAGACCAACGCTGCGCCGGCATGAAAAACGCGAAGCGGTTCCTGCAACGCACCGAAACATTGGTCGATCCGCCGGAGCAACAACGATCCGAAGCGAGACGGCAAGGAGGAGCGAGGCAGTCGCAGGAGCGGAGCGATCGTGCGAATTCCCAACCGGTGCAGTTTGGCAACGCAATCCGGTTCGAGCCGAAGGGCTTCGATCGGGTGGTTCGCGAAATAGGTTTCTCGGTCCGCTTCGTCGGGAAGTATTTCAATCCACTGCTGCGGCTCCGGCAAACCCCCTTGCGATTCCAAGGTTTCCATCGCCGGTGCAATGCGATGGCGAAAGGAGTAATTTGCGATTCCCCATGCCGCCCCCAGCGTATCGGCGATACCGATGCAGGCGATATAGCCTCGGTGCGCGAGCCAGTGCTGCAACGCGATCGCCATCGCCCGTTCGCCTCCAAACCAACTCGCGGTTCCATCGATCTCCATACCGATCGATTGCGGTTGCCTCATCGATCGACCAGCCCATGGATGGGCGTCGAGCTCTTCGATGCCGACAACGGGACTGAAGCTCTGCAGCTGTTCCGTCAGCGAGAAAAGCTCCTCGAGATCGGCGTTGGCGTCATGTTCGTCCCATGTCGCGTCGGGGCATAAGGCTGCCAACTGGGCGAGGGGCATACCGGGCAAAACTCCCGCTTTGCGCGCCGTCGCATTCGCGGCGGCTACGACACGACCTCGACGCGAATCGTTGGCGTACAAGACGCGCGGGGTTCCAGGTTGCGGCTGCTCAGACGGCGAGGCCGCTGCGGCGACGCGCTGGCTTGGCCAATTCGGCAGCCAGATGCAGAGCACCCGCTGACTCATGCGAAACTCCCATCCCTTCGGAATAATCCACCCATTGGCCTCGAGCGTTCAAGCCGATGCGCAGCCTGGAACCCGATCGACCACCTCCCGCTCGCGTCAATTCCAAATCGAACCATCGGGTCTGCCAATCGCGCGATGGCATCGAAGGCCGAACACGCCACTGCACCTCCGACCAACTCGGATAGCGTCGCGCTGCGTGCACATCGCGCACCAAAATCCCTAAACCGCCACCTTGCTCGGTTGCCAACTGCAATCGACGGGCGACGCGATCGTCCAGCCGATGCATCGCGGCAACCACCGCGCCGACCGAAGGATTGCGCAAGGCCTGGTCCATCCCCCAAATCGCATCGGCATCGCATTCGGGACGCAACACAATCAATCGATCGAGGGCGCCCCCCAAACCAACCCAGCCCGGCGCATAAAAACGGCGATGCCGGTCGACCAAGACCATGTACTTGCCTTCCGTCATCCCCTGCACGGCCACACGCATGGCCAAGGACAGGCTCCCCTGGCCCCGCAGTGGCATCGACCCTTCACCGTACCCCTCGCCGCCATGCACCCACTCGATCATCGTCCCCGCACCATAGCCGCCAGCAGGCAAAAGGGCGTCCATCGCGCTGCTGCCGCTCGAAATCCGCAAGCCTGCCGGCCTGCCCGATGTCTCGATCGAACGGATGTCGCGAGCCAGTTCCTGCAGCGATCGCCGCCCTCCAACCCCTGCTTCGACTGCGAGATTCTCACCCATTCCCATACACCCTTATGCGATTCCGACATGCTAGCATTCCACCTAAGATCGGTCCACGCTTCGCGTAACATCACCTCGTGGTGGGACAAGTCTGGTCCTGCGGCCTTTGCGTTCCCCTGGCGACCCCCAAGGAAACCGGAAAGGCGAGAACCCAGAAAAAGGGCGCACAGGGAGCTAAATTCACGTTATGATATTGACAGCGGGGTTTTAGATTCCGATAATCCCGTCCTAGGATTGAGGCGTGAAAGGTTCTCGGAGGATCGCGATCGATGCATACGGCCATTCGATTCGACAAAGCGTGCCCCACGTGTGGCAGGCACCTTCACATCCCGATCGAACTCTACGGCAAGCTGGTTCGTTGTCATGGCTGCAACGCGGAGTTCCGGGCCTCGGGGCACGAGGTTCAGCGAACTCCCCTCGATTCACGGGTGGAGACCTTGCTGGCCGCTGCGGACCGCCAGCTCGAGCGGTCCTGCGTGCACGCACCTCAGTCGTAGCGTTGTATACTGGGGCGTCGTCACTGGTCGATCCCTACAACCTGCCAGCGAAGTTGCTTGAGAAGGCCACCCCATCGACTCTTGTCGGAATGCGTTCTGAAAGGGATCCGAGGCATCTCATCGAGTCGCCGAGCAACCTCAGAAACTCGATGTTCGGTGCCTGAATGTTTGCCATCGCATTGAAGATGCTGTTTCACGATCGGGCGAAGTATTTGGGTTTGGTCCTCGGGGTGGCGTTCTCGACGTTGTTGATCAATCAGCAACTGGGGATTTTTATCGGTTTGATTACGCGCGCTGGGGCGGTCATCGTCGATGTTCCCGAAGCCGATATTTGGGTGATGGATCCGGGGGTGAAGAATCTCGATACCATCTTCCCTTTGCGAGACACCGAGTTGGGTCGGGTGCGCGGGGTACCAGGGGTGGCGTGGGCAATACCTTTCTACAAATCCAATGTTACGATTCGAACGGGGAATGGCGAGTTGGAGGCTTCGTTGCTGATCGGGGTCGACGATAGCACGCTGATCGGATTGCCCCCCGAGGTGGTGATGGGAAGCATCGACGACTTGAGGCGGCCTGATGCGGTCGCGGTCAGCGTGGATGGATTTCGCAAGGTTTGGCGAAACCAGCCCTTGTCGTTGGGGAATATCGCGGAATTGAACGATCGCCGCGCGGTGGTGGTTGCGATCCTCAAGGACTCGCCGAAATTCACGTCATCGATCACCTTCTTCACCCGTTACTCGCAAGCGCTCCAGTACACCAACAATGGCCGCAATCAGATGTCGTTCATCGTCGGGCGAAGCGTTGCAGGCTCGACCCCCGAGGAAGTGGCTCGCACGATCGAGCAACGAACGGGTTTGCAAGCGATGAGCGCCAAGGATTTTCGATGGAAGGCCATCATGTACGTGGTTCAGAATACCGGGATTCCGATCAGCATCGGTACGGTGGTTGCCTTGGGGGTCCTGGTGGGAATCGCCGTGGTCGGATTGATGTTCAACTTGTTCGTGCTGGAGAATCTCAAGCAGTTTGCCGTGCTCAAGGCGAGCGGGACCAGCAATCGGCGATTGATCGGGATGGTTTTTCTTCAGGCTCTGCTGGTGGGCTTTGTGGGGTTCAGCGTCGGTCTTTTCGGAGCGACCATGTTTTTTGAAACGGCGGGCAAGAGTCCGACGTTTCAGGGTTTTTTTCTTCCCTGGTATGTGGCTGCCGGTTCGGGGGCGGTTGCGGCGTCGATTATCATCCTGGCGGCGTTGTTCGCGATGCGAAGAGTGTTGTTTGTTGACCCGGCCATCGTCTTTCGCGGATGATTCGTTGCAAAGTCCGCTTGCGCCAAGGTGTTTCATGGAGAATCAAGTTGCTGTCGAATGCCGAGGCGTTGTCAAGGATTTCGGCAGCGGCAGCACCAAGCAGCGGGTGCTGCATGGCATCGATTGGCAAGTCCCAATCGGCGCGACGACGTTTCTCGTCGGCCCCAGCGGATGTGGCAAAACGACGTTGATATCGATCATCGCGGGGCTGTTAAGCGCGACGTCAGGTCGTGTGCGAATCCTCGATCGGGAAATCACCAAGATGCGGCCCGGGCTCGTGGTGCGTTTTCGCGCGGATCACCTGGGATTCATCTTCCAACAATTCAACTTGTTGCCCAGTTTGACCGCCGTCGAGAACGCTGCGGTTTCGTTGGTCGTACGAGGCTCGACGTTGGCGAGCGCAAAACGACACGCGTCCAAGCTATTGGATCGATTGGGTTTGGAGAAGAATAAACGAAAATACCCCAATCAGCTCTCGGTGGGCCAGCAGCAGCGCGTTGCGATCGCGAGGGCATTGGTGCACGATCCTCAAATCGTTATCAGCGATGAGCCAACTGCGTCGCTCGATGCCGAGACCGGCCGCGAGGTGATGCATTTGCTGCGCGAGGTCGCCGCGCGAGCGGATCGAGCCGTCATCATTGTGACCCACGACAATCGTATTTTCGAATTTGCAGATCATATCGCGACCATGTCCGATGGCCGCATCGAATCCTTTGATCCCAACAAACACGAACGGACAAAATAGCGATGCAACGCCACCTCAAAACGTTCTTCCTCGTCGCATCGGTCCTCGGGTCGGCGTGGCTGCTGTTCCAGGCGATTCGATTGATCGAAAAGAACACGCCGCGCGAAAAGATGGCCGAGGTCAAGACGCTGCCGCCCACAGCCCCGGTATCGAGCCGGTCGACGGATCCGGAAGCCATGTCGACGTATATCGGAGGTGTTGGCATCGTGGAACCAGTCGGGGAAGCGACGGTCGTCGGTTCGCAGTTGGCGGGGGTGGTCGAGAAAGTGTTTGTCGTACCGGGAATGCTGGTGCAACAAGGCCAGGAATTGCTGCATCTCGATTCCCGGAACGCGATTGCCGATGTGGCGGTCACCCAAGCGGAACTCGGCGCGCAGCAAGCCAAGCTCGTGGAACTTCAAGCTCAAGTCGATGTTCTGCGCGCTCGTTTGGATGCCGCAATGTCGATGCAGGATCTCGCGGTTGCAGCCGAGGCTCATGCGAAACGGGAGTTCGATCGGGCTACGACCATCGGTGTAGCCAACGCGTTATCCATCGAGGAGATAGATACTCGGCGGATGAACTTGGATATCGGCAAAGCGAAATTGCAGGAGTCGATAGCCCGGGTGCGGGAAGCCGAAGCAAGCTTGCGTTTACTCGACGGAAAGCCGATCGCCGCGAGCCTTGAGGTCCAAAGGGCGGCGGTCGCGGAGGCGGAGGCTAATTTGGTTCGAGCCAAGACGAATCTCGAGTTGCGAACGATTCGCGCACCCAGGACCGGAACCATTTTGAGTGTCAAGATTCACGAAGGAGAGTTTATACCTGCGTCCGTTCTGGCGAGTCCGTTGATCACCATGGGACAGATCAGCCCTTTGCATATCCGAGTGGACATCGACGAGTCCGAGATTCCCCGTTTTCGACCGGAAGCTGCGGCGACCGCAACGCTGCGGGGAAGCTCTGGACGAAGGGTTCCTCTGCAGTATGTTCGAACCGAACCCTTGGTGATTCCCAAACGCAATTTGACGGGAACGGTTGCCGAGCGCGTCGATACGCGAGTCCTGCAAGTGATTTATTCGGCTGAACCATCCGTCCTTCGCGCGACGGTGGGGCAGCAAGTCGACGTCTACATCGAAGATAAATCGTCGAAGAACTAGGTTGCCAAGAAACCGTTCCATCGACGAGCGATTGCGGTTGTGGCATTCGCCTTCAACTGCAGATATGATGCTGGAAGACCTAAGCCTGCGGCCGGTCCACAATCGGTTCGAGTTGGGCAGTGAAATTCTACACGGAGCATAAAGGTCGTTATCCTTCCATGATTCGGCGATCTGTCAGGCTGGCGATGCCCTGGGTATCGACGCTGCGTCGGCGTATGCGGTGCATCGAGTGGGTGGGGCTTTGGATCGCCTTCGCCAGCCATGCCTTCGCGCAGGACTCCGATTGGTTCGAGACCAACATCCGACCGGTTCTGATCCAGAAATGCGTGGAGTGTCACGGACCGGCCAAGCAATGGGCGGATCTGCGCCTCGATGCCCAGGAATTCCTTGCCAAGGGAAGCGAGAATGGACCGGTCCTCGATGACCGAAATCCGTCCGCAAGTCGCTTGCTGGCAAGAATCGAGTCGCAAGATCCCGACGTACGGATGCCTCCTCCGGAATCGATGCACGCGTTGAGCCCCGGCGAGAAAGACGCTTTCCGAAAGTGGGTTCTCCAAGGGGGATTCTTTCCCGCGAGTCAACGGAATTCCCCGATGGCTGCCAACGCTTCGATCGAATCGCGTTCGGACGTCGCATCCATGCACTGGGCTTTTCAGCCTCTCCCCATTCGGAAACCTGTGTTTCCAAGGGCCCAGGAGGTAGGTCGGAGCGATGATGCTCCTGTCGGGAATACCGGTCACTGGATCGATCGTTCCTTGGACGAATCGCTGGAAGTGCGCGGGATCAAGCCGGTGGGCCGGGCGGATCGTCGAACGCAAGTGAGGCGGTTGCATCGCGTCCTCACCGGGTTGTTTCCCACTTGGGACGACGTGTGTCGATACGAACAGGACGCGAGCGAGGAAGCCTGGGAGCGAGCCATCGATCGCGTGCTGTATCGACCGGAGGTTGCCGAGAAATGGGCTCGAGTTTGGATGGATATCGCCAGGTTCTCGGATACCAAAGGCTACGTCTACGGGCGCGAGGATCGCACCTTTGTCTTTTCGCGAGCCTATCGCGACTGGTTGATCCAAGCCTTTGGCAAGGATCTCCCTTATGATCGGTTCATCGAACTGCAATTGGCCGCCGATCAACTCGTCCCCTCCGGCTCGCCCGACTTGGCCGCGATGGGGTTCTTGACTTTAGGAAGGCGTTTCCTCGCGATTCAGTACGATATCATCGATGATCGTATCGATACGACCTTTCGGGGATTCATGGGGCTGACCGTCCAGTGCGCGCGGTGCCATGATCATAAATTCGATCCGATCCGTTTGCGCGACTATTACAGTTTGGTCGGGGTGTTTCAAAGCGGCATCGATCTGCGCGAGGAAATACCTTCGCACCTGCAATCGCAAACGCCAGAGTTCCAGCAAGGGCTACGCGAACGCAGGCAGAAGCTCAGGGAATTAACCGAGAAGCATCGCATCGAAGCCAACGATCGAATCCAAAAGCGATTTGCCGACTACCTGGAGACTCAGGTCCAACTCGACAAGTATCCCGAAGGTTCGTTCAATCAATTGTCGACCAAGGAGGACTTGATCCCGGCGCTGGTGCATCGCTGGGAGTGGTATTTGGGGATTCCCAAAATCGCGAAGCATCCTGTGCTTCGTATCTGGTCGGAACTGTCGAAACTGGGCTTGAACGATTTCGAGGCACAAGCGGTTCAGATCTTGGCCCAGCTCGATCAGCAACCCGGCGCATGTCACCCCGCCGTCCGCAATCATTTCGCGAGTCCGCCGCGTTCGATTCGAGAAGTGGCCGATCGCTATGGGACGCTTGTCGAGGAGACGGCAGCAGCATGGCAAGCCGAGATGATGCGTCGAAGCGCGCAAGGGGAGGCGACGGTTACGACCTCCGAAGATCCCGCGCTGGAAATGCTGCGCGGCATCCTGTTGGATCGCAGTTCGGGTTTCTATATCCCGGACGAGCCGATCGACAGCACCGAATGGTATTGGGACAACGGCACGTGCGTCGAGATCTGGAAAGCTCAAAGCGAGGTCGATCAATGGTTGATGCAGTCGGCCGACGCGCCCGTCGAACTCGGTATCATTCGAGACCGTGATTTGGTCAGCGACGCGCGACTGCTGAAACGAGGCAACGCCAATCTCAAGGGAGATGCCACGCCCAGAAGGTATTTGGAATATCTATCGCGAGGCGATTCCGGCGAATTTCAGATCGGTAGCGGTCGGTTGGAACTCGCCCGAAAAATCGCGTCGTCGGACAATCCGCTCACGGCACGCGTCTGGGTGAATCGGGTTTGGCAGCAGGTGTTTGGCGAAGGGCTCGTGCAGAGCGCCAGCGACTTTGGCTTGCGATCGGATGCCCCGTCCCATCCGGAATTGCTCGATGCCCTCGCGGTGGAGTTTATTGCACATGGTTGGAGCACTCGCTGGTTGATGCGCGAATTGGTCTCGACCGAAGCGTTTCGTCGTGCATCCTGGGGCGGCGATCCTCGAGCGAATGAAATCGATCCGTCGAACCGCTTGCTTTGGCGGATGAATCGGCATCGCTTGACATGGGAGGAGTCTCGAGATGCGTTGATGATGTTTGGCGGCACCCTCGTTCAGCATTCGGGCGGCAAGTCGGTCGATCCTTTGGCCAGCAGCGATGCGGCCATGGCTCGACGCACGGTGTACACGACTATCGATCGCCAGTACCTGCCGATGATCTTGCAGAACTTCGACTTTGCCAATCCCGACATGCACAGCCCCAAGCGATCGGAGACGATCGTTCCGCAACAAGCACTGTTCTTCTTGAATCATCCTCTGCCGGGAAAGGCTTCCGCGAAACTCGTCGAAACCATCGAGCGAGCCGCGGAGGGCTCTGCTGCTGCTGATGAAACATTTATTCAAGAGCTTTATCGACGCGTCTTGCAGCGGGAGCCGAGTGCGAACGAAATGGAAACGAGTCTCGGGTTTCTTCGCGAGGCATCGCAAGCGAACGACAAAGATGGACTCTCCGCTCGAGCTCAATTGTCTCAAGTTCTTCTGATTTGCAACGAAGTCACCTACATCGATTGAACCATGGATCCAAATGCCTATCGGTTGCATCGCCGCACGATGCTCGGTTCGACGGGAATGGGATTGGGCTTGCTCGGTTTGAGCCAGCTGTTGTCCGAGAATGCGATGGCGCAGGAAAATGCGACGGCACAGGGGCTCGGTGCCACCGTGGGTGCCCCGTCGGGCAACTCGCTTGCATCGCGCGAACCTCATTTTCGGCCTAAAGCCAAACGGATGGTCCATTTCTTTCTCAATGGCGGACCTTCGCATGTCGATACGTTCGACCCCAAACCCAAGCTTCAGGAGTTCGCCGGAAAACCGTTGCCGATGAGCTACCTGACGGAACGTCGCACGGGCGGGGCGTTGCCGAGCCCTTTCCATTTCAAGAGGTATGGCCAAAGCGGGTTGGAAATCAGCGAACTGTTCGAGAAGACGGCAGCCCATGCCGACCATATCGCCGTGATTCGTTCGATGGTTGCCCAAGTTCCCAACCATGAGCCTTCGTTGATGCTCATGAATTGCGGAGATTCCGTTCAATCCCGACCGAGCTTGGGTTCATGGCTCATGTATGGACTCGGAACGGTGAACCAAAATCTGCCGGGGTTCATCGCCATGTGTCCTGGCGGCTATCCCATCAAAGATACCGCGAATTGGCAGAGCGGTTTTCTGCCCGGAGCTTTTCAGGGGACGTTCGTGGATCCCAAGCATACGGAACTCGACAAGCTTATTGAGAACATCCGCAGTCCGCATGCGGATGCTGAAACGCAGAAGCGGCAATTGCGCTTGCTCCGGCAACTCGCGATGCAAAACCGAGCTGTGGAGGTCGACTCGCGTTTGGAGTCTCGCATCCAATCGTTCGAGTTGGCGTTCCGCATGCAGACCGAAGCTTCGGATGCCTTCGACTTATCGGGAGAGCCGAAAGAAATTCGAGACCTGTATGGGGATACGGTGCACGGTCGGCAAACGCTGATGGCTCGACGCTTGCTCGAACGAGGGGTGCGGTATGTTCAGTTGTGGCACGGTGCGGGTCAACCATGGGATCATCATGGGGAAATCGAAAAGAATCTGCGCACCAATTGCGGGGAGATCGATCAGCCGATCGCCGCCTTCTTGACCGACCTGAAGCGTCTTGGGATGCTCGACGATACGCTCGTCCTCTGGGGTGGCGAGTTCGGGAGAACACCTGTTTCCGAAGGGGGATCCGGCCGCGATCACAACCACTGGGGGTTCTCGGTCTGGCTCGCCGGAGGAGGTGTTCGGGGAGGCACGGTCCACGGGGCGACCGATGAGTTCGGTTTCCGGGCCGAGGAATCCCCGACGAGCGTCCATGATTTGCACGCGACCATCCTGCATCTGATGGGATTCGACCATGAGAAGCTCACCTACCGTTACGCAGGCCGTGATTTCAGGCTGACCGATGTGCACGGACGGGTGGTGCGAGAAATCCTGGCGTGATCCGGTTCGGCAGATGGAGCCCCAATCGGTTGAGGTTTAATGCGAGATCTTCAGTTCCTCACCCAGGAGCGCCCAGGCTTTTGGGGGTTGTTTGCCGGTCCAGTCGATGGATCGGAACAGCAATCGGGTCGAATCGGAGCGGAAGCCTTGTTCTTGGAGCAGCGTGAGCAACTTGGTCTCGAGCATGGCGAGCCATCGCCCTTGGCTCGCAGCGTTTGCGCTGTGGCCTCCGAGTTCCGATAGGGCGATGTCGACTTCGTCGTCTTGTCCACCGAGAAGCTGTGCCAGGTCGAGGCCGGCATTGGCTTCGGGGCGGTGAACGACCTTGTACTTATCGAGTTTCGCTCCCTTGGCGACCATGGCGATCGCATCATCGAGGCCGCCGAGTTGGTCGACGAGCCGGTTCGCCTTGGCTTGCTCGCCAGACCAAACGCGTCCCCCCGCCAAGGACTTGAGGGTATCCACGGGGATGTTGCGGGATGTCGAAGCGATCTGCAGGAACTTGTTGTAGATGGTGTCGATAAATCCCTGCATCGCATCGATTTCCTCTTCGGTCCACGCGTGGTTGAGAGCGTCCATCCCGGCTGCGGAATCGAGCGTTACCGATTCCACGTGAACTCCGACGCGGCGCATCAGGGTTCCTGCGCTGACTTTCAACGAAAAGACTCCGATCGAACCTGTGATGGTCCCGTGCTCGGCAAAGATCGGCTGCCCGATGCACGTAATCCAATACCCTCCGGAGGCAGCCATTTCGCCCATCGAGAAGACCAGCGGTTTCTTTTTCGCAAGGCCGTCGAGGGCTTGGCGAATCGCTTCGCTCGCCGTAGCGCTTCCACCTGGCGAATTGATTCGCACGACAACTCCCTTGACCTTGTCATCGGCGGCGAGGTCTTCGATCAGTTTCACGGTGGGGCCCGATACGATCGAGCCTGGGCTGGCGGTTTTGCCATCCTCGATCGCTCCGCTCAAGTGGATCACAACGATCGAGTTGTCCTTGAGTTTCGAGGGGTCCTTGGGAGGAGCCATGGCTTTGCCCAAGAGTTCGAAAATGGAGACTTCGCGTTTGGGTTTCGTCTTGGGCGTGGTCCATTCGTAATTCTCTCCGAGTCCATCGAGGATCGTTTTTTTCATCGCTCCGTAGGGAACCAGTCGATCGACGAGGCGGTTGGCGAGGGCTTCTGCGGGGAGAATCATGCGTTTCTTTTGCAGGTCTCGAACGGCTCCTGCGGGCAGCCCGCGACCTTTCGCGATGCGGGTCACCTGAGCGTTATTGATCGATTCAAGCATGGCCAAGTAATGTTCTTTTAGGTGCTTGGACATAGTTGAGTTGAGATAGGGTTCCACGGCGCCTTTGAAATCGCCGGCTCGAGTCACCGAGGCCTTGATTCCCAGCAAGTCCATGGCGTCGCGGTAGAACATCGTTTCCATCGAGGAGGAAGGCATATCGATGCCGCCGAGATCGGCGAGCAGAACTTCATCGCAGGCCGCTGCCACGGCGAGGTGAACGTTGCCGGCGGATTCCAACCAGGCGATACATTTCTTGCCGTGGCTTCGTAGATGCTGCAGCCTTCGAGTCAACTCGTCGAGTTGAGCGGAGTTCATCGACAATCCCGACGCGGATAGATCAAAGACCACATGGGTCACGAGTTCCTCGTGGCTGATTTCGTCGAGGTGGTCGCAGAGCTTGTAGAACGCCTTGGGCTTGCCCGTCCCGCTCCCGAGCAGCAGGTTGGTGGGATTCAATCCGCCGACGCTGGGCAAGTCCTCGTAGGTTCCGCTAAGAGCCAGCACACGCACTTGCTTCTTGGGTGCGGGTTTGGCAGACTCCTTGGGCGATTCATCGCTTTTCGCTTCTTCCTTCCCTTCCGCTGCCTTTTCGACGGCCGCCGGCTGTCCCGTCGCGGCTGCGTCCTCCGGTTTTTCTTGTGCGGTTGCGAATTCGCAAGCCAAGCAGGCGAGCGAAAGGATAGCGATGGCTCTGCAAGCGAGCAGACACGAGGACCTGACGTACGAGCTTGTATCCGACATATTTCGACTCAAACCGTGGGAAAAAGAGGATGATGTGAAAGGACGGCGGTTGGCTTCCAAGTCGGCAGCCGATAACGCAATTGTAATTGAAATGGAGCCCCGGTGCCTATCGCGAGGACTCATCCGAAGAATTCGTCGGTAGAAAACGCTCAGCGCGAGCAGTTTCGGGGTGTGGCCACCCAGAGCAACTTCAGCATGGTAAAACGTCGACAAGATCGCAGCATGTCAAACGCAACAGGTCGTCTTGTACGAATCCATCGCGGCGCAGAACCATGCGGCGAGCGTGCCTCGTGTCGGAGGCATTTCGATTGTCGAAACTGCGATGCAATCGCTTTTGCACGCCCGCGTCGGGTTTGGGTTGTCGATCGTCCTCGCGGGTGCTTTTTCGCGAATCCGACGGACAACGAACGCTTGGGCTTCTGGGAGCAAGCGAGATAACCTAGGGATGTGCAACCGCAAGCCAAAAGTGGGGCGTCAATCGCCATCCGCCATGCACCGAGGCAGCAGGGGCGCGTCGTTCGCCCCTGCCGAGAATTCGTCAAGCTTCCGCACCATGCGATCGATTCGTCACATGCCGTAGGTAGGGACAACGATGGTCGGAGCCCAGTAAACGCGACGATATCGTTGAGGAGGCTGATTCTGAAAATAGAAATTGCTGTTGATTACGGGGGCTCCATAGTCGAAGCCGACCGAATCGTAGTAGCGTAGGAGCGCGGCGCGATGTTCGCTGTCCCCGCGGGCCCGTTGCATGATGTACATCTGCGCTTCCGATCGCTCAAATCGCGGGGAACGGATCGGCTGCGAGCCGGAGTTTCCCTGGTCGCGCGAAGGGTTCTGACCGAACGCGAGGTTGGCCATAGCGGAAAGGGCAAATGCGATGAGAAACAGTCGCATAACAAGAAATCCTGTCACAAATGGTGGAACGTTACCATCCGTGGCAAGGAAAATCGCTGCTCCACAGCAATCGCGGCGCCGGGCGAATTCGCCCAACCACTGCTCCCCTTACCATCGACCGAAGGCCCGGAAATCATGCATGGATTTCGGCGAGCCATCCGCGCATGCGTTGA
This sequence comes from Planctomycetota bacterium, assembly GCA_046342615.1. Lineage (GTDB taxonomy): Bacteria > Planctomycetota > Planctomycetia > Pirellulales > Pirellulaceae > JBKCUI01. Next base: position 22,758 of record JBKDPB010000256.1, read on the forward strand.
TCGGAAAAGTTTCAGCCATGCGAGAATCTGGAAGCATCCGCAGAGTTGCCGTTCCCATCCTGTAGTCCGATCCGATAAACTTTTTCCCGTCCGTCCTTCCCCTTTGTTTCCACTTCGCACCTGTGAACTCCTATGCTGGATCGAAAATTCGTTTTGGAAAATGTCGAGGCCGTCAAGAGAAACTGCGAGAATCGAGGCGTGCCTGCGGAAATCGATCGGGTCGTGGAGTTGGAGACGAGCAGGCGAGCTAAGCTTGCGGAGGCCGAGCAAGCCAATCGGCAAGCCAACGCGGTTAGCGCTCAAATCGGCAAGGCTTCGCCGGAAGCGAGGGAAAACCTCAAGCTCCAAGGACGCTCCTTGCGGGAACTCAAAGAGCGGGCGCAATCCGAACACGATGCCTTGGATCGCGAGATCGCCGGTTTGCTGAGCCGCGTACCCAACATGACCCATCCGGCCGCTCCGATCGGACAGGATGATTCATCGAACAAGGAGATCGCTCGAGGAAGCACACCGATTCCTACCTTTGATTTCAAGCCGCGGGATCACCTGGAATTGGGGGGCATCCATGACATGATCGATTTCGAGTCCGGGGCACGGGTTGCCGGAGCAGGCTTTTATTTTCTCAAGCGGGATGCGGTCCTTCTCGAATTGGCTTTGCAGCAGTTCGCCATTTCTCACCTCGTCGCGCGCGGTTTTGTCCCCACCACAACCCCGGACGTGGCGAACACCGAGGTGCTCCACGGAATTGGATTTATTCCCCGCGGCCCGGAAACACAGATCTACAGCATCGAAAACACAGACCTCAATCTCGTGGCCACCGCCGAAATCACGCTGGGGGGGATGTATGCCAATCAGGTGCTCGAAGCAGATCAATTGCCACTCAAACTCGTCGGGATCAGCCACTGTTTTCGAACGGAAGCCGGAGCAGCCGGGCGTGCGTCCCGCGGCCTGTATCGTGTTCACCAGTTCACGAAGATCGAGATGTTCGCTTTTACCCAGCCGGATCAAAGCGATTCGGTTCACGAGGAATTGCGGCAAATCGAATGCGAGTTATTTGACTTGCTCGAAATCCCCTATCGCGTCGTCGATACCGCGACGGGAGACCTCGGAGGGCCCGCGTACCGAAAGTACGACTTGGAGGCCTGGATGCCGGGACGAGGAAACGGAGGCGAGTGGGGAGAAGTCACCAGCACGTCAAACTGCACCGACTACCAAGCCCGCCGACTCAATATTCGCTATCGGGTCCCAGGCGAAAAAGGAACCCACCTCACCCACACCCTCAACGGAACCGCCATCGCCGTCAGCCGAGCCATCATCGCCATTTTGGAAAATCATCAGCAAGCGGATGGATCCATTCGCATCCCGAAATCGCTCCTTCCTTGGATGGGGAAATCGATCATCCAGGTTCGAACCTAACCGAAATGAAATCCGTCCGAATTCGGTGCGCATTCGTTGCCGTTATTGCCGAATCTTTTTTAAGAAAAATTTCGAAATAGGTCCCCGGCACCAATACCCAGTAACAAGAACGGGGTTATAGTTTTCAGACCATTTGGGGGGTGACAGCATTTGTCGCCCGCCGGAGGAAACATAAGAATTCCTCACCTGGCTTGGGTTGGATTTCGGGCGTGACTAACCTAGGTCGGGTGAGGTTTTTTCTTTTCCAGCTCGAAGCATGCTGACGAGCATCGCACGATAGACCATCTCCAGGGCATCGAATTCTCGATCTTCCGCCTGGCATTGCACGAGAACGGTGCGATTTCCCTCGGTGAAGGCCACCAATCGGGCTGTGACCAGGAGGTCCAAATAATAGAAATTGAGATCGATCACTTCCAGGTCGTCAGCAACGTTTTCTAGTCCCAGGGTCTCGGGGGCCAGCGTGGAGCTTTCAACTTCATCGTATTCGCTGGAGAGGAGTTCGGTCAGTTCCCGCATCAACTGCTGCACTTGCCCTGGCTCTGGACTGACGTAGACCGACATGAATGCCGTGTTTGGACTTTGAATGGTAAAGCTCGCGAGCCGGTTGTTCTCCTCGTTCTCGGAGAGCTGCCAGCTTTCGGGATAGGTGCAAGCGATGCCGCGGACTTGATGAATGCGGGTCACAGTGATGGCCTGTTGGATACCAAACGGTTGGGATGAGTTACGCTGCGATGGGCGAACTGGCTTTTTTTCGCTGAGGAGGCTGACCGCGCCAGCGGCGATGGACCCACCAATACTGTTCAGGTCGCTCGCGTATCGCATTTTCCAGGCATGCATTGTACCATCGCGTGAGAGTTTGCACGGTGTCGGGGCAGTCGGGCGAGGCAGGATCGGCCACGCCGAGAACGCGAAGTTCAAAGTGCAAGGGTTTCGAGGTCCTCGTGTTGGAGCAGACCATCATCGGAGCGCCGCTCGACAGGGTGAACAGGGCGAGGGCTTTGTGGCACGACGCGGGATGGCCAAGAAAATCAACCCAGCATCCCTTGGGCCCGCCGTATTGGTCGGCGAGGAGGGCCAGTGCACCTCCAGTGCTCAATAACGCTTCGATCTGTCCGGAGCTGCCTGTTTTCGGCAAAAGGTGTTGTCCTCCCAGCGACCGGAAACTCTCCACGAAGTCATGGATAAAGCCGTTGTCCAGCGGTCGAGCGATATTCGTCGTCGCGATACCGAACAGACCGGTAATGAACCCTGCCAGCTCGAAGTTCCCGAAATGCCCCGACACCAGCACTTTGGGGCGTTCATCCAAAACCACGCGGAGCATCGCGGCACGATTGGGAAACCAGAAGTGTTCATACCAATTTTCCCGATGAATCTTCCGCGGAGCATGTGCAACCTCGCATGCCATGAGCAGCAGGTGGTGCCACATGTCGCGTTGGACGGTCTGGGATTGAGTCGCGGACCATTGCGGAAAGACCAGGCGGAGGTTCTCGATCACCAGGGCTCGCCTGACTTTCACATGGGTCGTAAAGAACCATGCCAAGATGCGGCACAATCGATCGCAACGCTCGATGGGAATCGCGGTGATCGCCATCAGCACCAATCGTAGCGCGACGTACGCCAGCCAATCCGTTCCGCGGTAGGTTTGGGGATCGTCGGATTCGGGTTCTCGATTTGCTGACATTCGCACCAATTCTTGTGGCAGACCACTCCCATCCAGGCGGTTTTTTCTTACAAAAATGCCCGGTCCACGTGCTAGAGCAATCCCTGCAATTCCGAGGCGTCCCCTTGGGTTATCGGACGGGTTCGAGCCCGTGGGCTCGCCGCAAAAGACCGATCTGACCCGCGTGGATCGATTCGTGCAGCGGGCAAAACAAAAGGGCACCTAATTTGATCGGAAAACCGGTGTATGGCATTTCCGTGGGTTCGCGAAGCAGGGACGAAGGCACCTGAGCCGCGAACGCCATCGCTTCGGCGTGGATTCGGTCCAAGCACGCCAACAACTCCGATTTGGGCGGATTGTCGCCGGGGTTGGTGGCAGGAACACTCCCCCGGGAGTAGCGTTTGCGCATCCAGCCAGGCATTAAGGCCACATCTCCCTCGGCTCGCCCCCGCATCCGAAACAGCATCAACCCGTACTGTGCCATCGCCAAATGCCCGACTTGCCAAGCAAAATGCGTGGGGAAACCCTGTGGCTGCACTCCCCAAAGGTCTTCGGGGACCGATTCGAGAAGTCCCAGCGTGTACTGACGAGCGAAATCCATCTGACGCAGCATGCCGTCTCGAAATACGAGGATTTCGTCGTCGGAGGGGTGATCCGTTGCAGGTTCCATTTTTTTTCTTTCTCCACGCGGAACGAATCAAGCATGCCTGGGT
>JBKDPB010000257.1:0-6221 GCA_046342615.1 Planctomycetota bacterium
GAGCATGGGTACCGACACACCAGCATCATCCATTCCCGCAATGTTCGCAACATGACGATCATGGGGCGGACGATGGATACGACCCTGTATGTAAAGAACGGTCCTTGCATGGCGGCATTGGGGCTCGGCGGCGAAGGTTACCTCTCCTTCTCCATCGCGGGTCCGACCGGCGAAGGGGTTACGACACCGCTGACGTTCACCCGTGAGCGCCGTTGCTCGCTGATCGACGACCTGTTCATCCTGGGCCGCTAACGCGAGAGTTTTCCATGCAAAAAGCACTTGTGCTGGGCAATGCCACCTCGACGGTCAAGCACCGCAGTTTGAACAATCACAAACTGCTGGTCTGCCAACCGTTGATGGCCGACGGTCATGGCCGGGACGGTGCGCCGATCCTCGCGGTCGACCACCTCGGCGCGGGCGTCGGGGACAAGGTGATGATCACCAGCGATGGTGGGGCGGTACGGGATTTATTCGGATTAGAAAACAGCCCGATCCGATGGACCGTCCTGGGTTTGATCGATCCCACCGAACCGGATGAGGAGGCGATCTCGTGAACATAACCGCTTCCGAAATCGAACGGATCGTTCGCGATGTGCTCAAGAGCATGGCCTCGTCCGAACTGGCACTTGCGACTGCGAATCCATCGCAATCGACGGTCAGCTCGCCGAAAGCCGCGGTATCTCTGAGCGATGCGGTCATTGGCTTGGAGGCCCTTCGAGCGATCCCGACGGGAATCACTTCGATCCAGGTCCCCTCGCAAGCGGTCGTGACGCCCGCAGCGCGGGATTGGTTGCGGGATCGCGGAGTGTCGCTGGCGCGTGGAACAGCGATGTCGGCCAAACCGGTGCCGGTTGTTGCGTCGGCGACGATCCCCCAAGTTGCAAATCCGTCGACACCGCCGTCTCCTGCGCGATTATTCATCGCCGGGGCGGTCGATTGGTTGCCGGGCTTGTCCAAGCAACTGTGTCCAAAACAATCGCGAATCGCAGAGCGTGTCGCCGACGATGCGTCGGCCGTGCGTGCGATCGCTGTGGCGATTCGTTCTGGGTATCGCTCGGGGCTCGCTCTGGTCGATGCTCCCCACTCCGCTCTCTGGCAAGCAGCTCGAGACGAGTTGATGCGTCCAGCCGTGGTATCGCAGTGGAGCGACTTGGCGGAAATCTTCCGCGAGGTCCCAGTCAATCTCCTGATCGTTCCGTCCAAGCGATGGGGAATTGCAGGGACTGCGAATATCGCCCGTCGGTTCCTGGTTCACGTTGGATCCCAATCCTAGGAGCGACTCGAACATGTACCTCTATCGTGTCATCGGAACGGTCACCTTGAATCGCGTCCATCCCTCCTTGATGGGCGGAACGTTCAAGCTCTCCGAACCGATCGGCGAGACGCTGATCGGCTACCCGCCGGCCGAGGTCGACTCGGTCGTCGTATGGGACGACTTCGGTGCTTCCGAAGGTTCCATCATCGCTGTCAGCGACGGGGCCGAAGCAGCACAACCGTTTCGCCCCCAACTTAAGCCGATCGACGCGTACAACTCCGCCTTGATCGACGAGCTGCATATCCATCCCGAATTACTTGACAAAGATTCCAACCAATAACCTTCACTTCAGAGATCCCATGAACGCGCACAAAATCAAACAAGACATCTGCGAAATCGGGCGACGCCTCTACAACAAAGGGTTCGCTGCCGCCAACGACGGCAACATCACTGTTCGGATCGGCGAAAACGAAGTCCTCTGCACGCCGACCATGCACAGCAAGGGTTTCTTGAAGACCGAGGATATCTGCACGATCGACATGACCGGCAAGCAGACGGCGGGGATCAAGAAGCGATCGAGCGAAGCCCTGCTCCACTTGGAGATCTACAAGCAGCGCTCGGACATCAAGAGCGTCGTCCACTGCCATCCACCGCATGCTACCGCCTTTGCCGTCGCACGCGAGCCGATCCCGCAATGCGTACTTCCCGAAGTGGAAGTGTTTCTCGGCGATGTGCCGATCACTCGCTATGAAACTCCCGGCGGCCAAGCTTTTGCGGATACCGTATTGCCATTCGTCGACAAAACCAACGTCATCATCCTCGCAAACCACGGTACGGTCAGCTACGGCGTCGATGTCGAACAAGCCTATTGGTGGACCGAGATCCTCGATGCTTATTGCCGCATCTTGATGTTGGCACGGCAACTGGGGAACGTCAGTTACTTCGATGAGAGCCAAGAACGCGAGCTGTTGACGCTCAAGCAAAAGTGGGGATGGGCGGATCCTCGGAACACCGAAGAGTACAAGAACTGCGATATTTGCGCGAACGATATTTTCCGCGAGTCCTGGAAGCAGTCGGGAGTCCAGCGAAGAGCGTTTCCTTCTCCTCCAGCGATGCCAGCTAAACCACAGCAGGGCGCACTATCAGCAAACGGGAACGGTAGCAGCAACGGAGCACCGCCAGTTCTCAAGCAAGCGGTCGAAGCCGCGGTTGCATCGACGGGAGTTGCCCCGGCAGGAGCCAACATGGAGCAATTGGTCAAGCTCATCACCGAGCAAGTCATACGCGAACTCCAGAGCAAATAGCCAACAGAGCAAACAGTCAACCAGAGACCATTCTTAAGGATAGAAACATGAAAGTTAGCGTTATCGGTGGTGGCGGATTGGTCGGTTCGTGCGCGGCGTATGCGTTGCAATGCGGCGGTGTGGTGCGCGAGGTCGCGTTGGTGGATGTCAACGCGAATCAGGCTGCGGGGCATGCGCTCGAGCTGATGCATGGCAGCCCGAGCATCGCAGACCAGAGTTTTACCTCGGGATCGTACGAACACATCCCTGACTCCGACGTGATCTGCATCACTGCCGGGTTGCGACGCAAACCGGATGAATCGCGGTTGGATCTCATCAATCGCAACACCGACTTGTTCGCGTCGATCTTGACCGAAGTGCAAAAGGCAGGTGTCAAAAAGTCGGCGGTGGTTTTGGTGGTTTCCAATCCCGTCGATATCTTGACGAGCGTGGCAGCCGCCAAGCTCGGGCTCCCCGTCTCGCAAGTGCTCGGGCTCGGCACGCAGCTCGACACCATTCGATTTTGTTCGCTGATTGCCGAGGTGTTGCATACGGCACCGACGCAAACGCGGGCTTTGATTCTGGGTGAGCATGGGGACAGCATGATCCCGGTTTGGTCGAGTGCGACCGTCGGATCGTTGCCACTGGAAAAATATCCTGGATGGAACAATGCGCTCGCTGAAAAGATCTTCACCCGGACCAAGGGATCGGGGGCGGAATGCTTGTCCAAGAAAGGTGGCGCGGGATTCGCAGTGGGTATCGCCATTCGGGATGTGATCCATGCCGTGGCGTTGGACCAGCAGCGGATCATGCCCGTCAGCACTGTCCAGGACGGAGCATGCTACGGAATCCGCGATGTGGCGATCAGCGTTCCCACGATCGTCGGACGGGGCGGAGCCCAATCGCGCGTCGAAATCGACTTGTGGCCGCGTGAACTGCAGGGACTCAAGGCCAGTGCGGCAGCCATCAAGCCGACGCTCGATACCGTCATGAAGCGAGTCGGTTAACGGCCTCGTCGGTTCCTTGCGTCGACTCTCTTGCCTGACGAAGTTGTCCGGTCGTATCATACAGCGGTGACCTTGGTGTCCGTCCCGATCCCAGTCAGGACCTCGCGTATGCGATGACGATTTCTTTCCGTACTGGCAATTTTTTCCCGAAGCAGCACGATGCTGCTGACGACTGGGGCGAAGTGTGCGTTTGGGACGGAGCAACTGGAAAAAAGGTCGCCAAGTACATGGCCGCTCCGGATGAGGGTTTGCCCTCGTTGGGCGAAGTGTTTCAGCTTGTCTTCAGTGAGGATGGCAAGAGGCTAACCGTGGTCAGTGGTCCGGCCGGCGTCAAGTAATCGATAGCGAGTCGATCTATGGGTGACATCAAGAATCCGATTCTGTTGTATGCGAAGGGGGGCATGATGTTGGTGGTAGGGATCCTCGCATCCCTCTTGCTGATTGCTCGCAACCCCGAGCTCATGAACATGGCTTTACTGGCCGTGGCGATTTGGGGGTTTTGTCGAGCGTATTATTTCGCCTTCTACGTGATCGAGCATTATGTCGATGCGAACTTCAAGTTCGCTGGGCTCAGTGCATTTCTAAGATACATCCTCCAACGAAAGGATTTCCATCGTCCCGAGTAATCATTCAGTTTTCCAGAGTCGGGAGCTCATAGCAAACCGCTTCCTGTGCATTGCGGAGGAACAGCCGATTTCCGACGACGACGGGATGGTTCCATGTTTTGTCGTTCATGGCGGGGATTTTCGCCAATTCCTTGTGTTGATCTGGGGTCGCACGGAGCAAGACCAATTCACCCCTTTCACTGACGACGAGGATCAAGTCCGAGTCCGCCAGCAAGAAGGCTTGTCCTTTCTCGTAGCGACCTCCCTTCCACTTTCGCTTTCCATCCTGCGCGCCGATGCATGCGAAAATACCGTTGTCGAAACCGTAGATGTTTCCATCGTGGACCAAGATGTCGTTGTAGTCGGGCTTCATGTCCTTGGAGGTCCACAGTTCTTTCGCTTGAAGCCCCTGGTCTCCTGAAGTGAATTCCACCAGCCGCGTTCCCGTCCCCATGCCTGCGGGGATGAGCAGTTTTCTGCCATCGATGACTTGAGCTTGACACGCGCGATATCCGCCATGCTTAAAGTCGTAGTCGTAAATCGACTTGCCGGTGGCGGGATCCCAAAGGTGGGCGCCGAGATTGGACAACAAGCAAAGATAGGATCGGTCCAGCAGGTTGATCTTCTGCACGGAGCTGTACGACATCTCGCCTGCAGCGGCGGACCATGCGACTTGTCCATCCGTCACGTTGAACGCGATGATCCCCTTATTTCCGTCGCCTCCGGCATGAACGACAACGACTTGATCATCCACATAGGGTGAACAGGAATAGCCCCACATCGGCGGCTCCTTGCGACCGGACGCTTCTCGGACGTTCACTTTCCAGACCGGCTTGCCATCGAACGCATCGAGCCGGACGAGAAACCCTTCGGCACCCAATGCGTACACGGACCCGCCTGCGAGCGTAGGGGTGGCACGCGGACCCAGTCCCCCCAACGATTCAAAAAAACGCGAGGAATTTGAATAGTCCCAGATCGGCTTGCCCGATTTGGCGTCGTAGCAGACGACCGATTCCTCGGATTCCCGTTGTTCTTGGGTGAAGATTCGATCCCCTGCGACGGCAAAGGAACTCCAAGCGGGTCCGAGCCGAATGCGCCAGATTTCTTTGGGTGGGTTGTTTTTCCAATCGTCGCTGAAACGCAGTCCGGTCTGGCGGCTCGCGCCATCGGGGCCTCGAAAGCCCGGCCACTCCGGCGCTCGCAGTTGCTTGAAAACGGCTTGGTCATCCCCGTTCTCGGTGATCCCCAGTTTGGTCGCTTGACGGATATCGCGCATCGCCAATTCCTCGGCGGTTGGGGTCCATCGCCAATCCAATTCAAAGGAGAAATCGCCGCGCACTCCGTCGGTGCGAAGCAGCGCCGAGAACAACGCGGCAACACCGGCGAACGCGATCGCAAGCCACGTTCGACTGACCGATAATCGCTTGCCGAAAAGAATACATCCGATCGCAAAGCCTGCCATCGCCATCGGGATGGTCATCACAGGAATGAGCAATTGCATTGAGTGATGACAAAGAACGCCCTCGAGCGCCAAAACGCCGACCACGCCAACGACGCCTAGGATTCGTTCATACCATCCAGCACGGCTGAAGGTTACCCACCAGAACATCACCACCAGCCCGATGAGGAATGGGCCGAAGGCGGCTGCGGCCCAAGTATTCGAAGGGCCGTCTGGAATGAGATCGGGAACAAACCGCATCAGAAGCATCAGGGGCAACAGGATCAAGGGGATCCAAACCCGGAGAGGTTTCCATGCCTGCGAGTTTCGGAGGTCGACGGGACTCGAATCGGTTGGGTTCCTTGTTTCAAGAGACGGTTCGGAGTTCGACATCGTGAATCTCGGTATTCCTTGAGACAGGGGCTTGGGCGCAGCATCCATATTCGCCGAAGTAGCCGAGAAGGTCCAGAGGGAACCAAGGATCCATGCCGCGATTGTTTACCCCGCAGCCAACGGCGAGGGAGGATTTGGGATCGGCCTTTGCTCGGCGTCGCTCGCCTGCAGCGATGGGGTACAGATTGCCTCGCCTACGGCTACGGGTTAAACGAGAGCCTTGCCCGGATTGTTTACCCC
>JBKDPB010000258.1:0-27079 GCA_046342615.1 Planctomycetota bacterium
ATCCCAGACAGCTCGAATGGAGGAGAGCGAGGCAGCGGCGAGTTGCTACGACCGCGTCTACACCGCAGCGCGTCCCGAACTGTTCTTTAAGGCAACACCGCATCGATGCAGCGGCCACATGGGCCCGCTTCGGATTCGCAAAGACGCGACTTGGAATGTCCCCGAACCGGAATTGGCGCTGGTGATCTCGTCGACGGGGCGCATCGTCGGCTACACCATCGGCAACGACATGAGCAGCCGCGATATCGAAGGGGATAATCCTCTCTACTTGCCGCAAGCCAAGCTGTACAACCAATGCTGTGGACTCGGACCGTGGATCACGCTGGCCGCCGACATGCCTGCGCGTCCGTCGATCGAAATCAGCCTCGCGATCGCGAGGGGCGGGGCGGTCGTCTTTGAGGGAAAAACGTCGGTGGCGCAGATGGCCCGTGAATTCGAGGATCTCGTTCAATGGTTGCTGCGCGACAATGCGATGCCCAACGGCGCCTTTCTCCTGACCGGGACCGGTGTCGTCCCGGACAGCGATTTCACGCTGCATCCGGGCGACCGCGTCGATATCACCATTTCCGGCATCGGGACCCTCACCAACACGATCGTTCAAGGATAAATCTTTGCCATGCAATCCGCGACTCGCGAATCCCACCCCGTTCTGGTAGACGGCCATTGGAGCCCAGCCAACTTCGGCGCAACGTTTTGTTCAACGAATCCCAATACGGGCGAGGAAGTCGATGGCGCGTATCCGGTGAGCGACTGGGCGATGTGCGACCGCGCCCTGGGCGCAGCGCACCGAGCCTTTCGGGACACGCGAAAATTGTCCGGCACGCGCATCGCCGAATTCCTGGATGCCTATGCCGCTGCCATCGAGAAGGATCGGGAGGGGTTGGTCGAGATCGCCCATGCCGAGACGGGGCTTCCAAAATCTCCGAGGCTCTCCGATGCGGAACTCCCCAGAACCGTGAATCAACTGCGTCAGGCAGCCCAGGCTGCCCGGAGTGAGTCATGGCGGATGGCGACGATCGATACCAAAGCCAACATTCGGTCGTGCTACCAAGCCTTGGGGCCTGTCGCAGTTTTTGGCCCGAACAACTTTCCGTTTGCGTTCAACAGCATCGCAGGAGGAGATTTCGCCGCAGCGATCGCCGCAGGGAACCCTGTCATTGCTAAAGCCAATTCCTCGCATCCGGGAACGACCCTCCGGTTCGCCAGACTCGCATGGGAAGCGATGCAGCAGACCAATATGCCGCAGGGGATGATTCAACTGATCTATCGAACCAGCCATGAAGATGGCGAACGGCTCGTTGCCGATCCCCGGTTGGGAGCCATCGGCTACACCGGATCGCGGTCGGCGGGGCTCAAGCTCAAGGCGGTCGCGGATCGCGTAGGCAAGCCGTTTTATGCCGAGCTCTCGAGCGTCAATCCCGTTGTCTTTCTGCCTGGATCGCTCCGAGAACGCGGAGCAAAACTGGTCGAGGAATTTGTCGCGAGCGGCTTGATGGGGGCCGGGCAGTTCTGCACCAACCCCGGGCTCCTTTTGCTCATGGCATCCCAGGAAACGGAAGCCTTTATTCAGGGGGTGGTGGGTCAGTATCAAGCCGCAGCCTCAGGGACGCTCTTGTCTCACAGCGTCGAGCGATCGCTCGTGCGAAGCATACAAATCCTCCAGGAAGCTGGAGCGATCAACCTGGCGGGGGGAGCGAAGCTTCCAGGTTCTCGATGTGCGGTTGCGAACACCGTGCTGCGCGTATCGGGTTCGCAGATGTTGGCCGATCCTCACGTCTTCCAAACCGAGGCTTTCGGCAACGCCGTCTTGATCGCTGTCTGTGCGAATCTGGATGAACTGGTCTCGATCATCGATGCGCTCGAAGGAAATCTGACCGGATGCATCTACAGCGATACGGCTGGCAGCGACGAATCCATCTATGATCGCGTCGCCGATGCACTTGCGCAGCGCGTGGGACGCATTCTCAATGACAAAATGCCGACGGGTGTTGCGGTCAGCCCTGCCATGAACCACGGTGGCCCCTATCCCGCCACCAGTCACCCCGGTTTTACCGCAGTGGGGATCCCCGCCAGCTTGTTGCGGTTTGCCAAGTTGACGTGCTTCGACGCGGTCCGCGGAAACCGCCTTCCGGACGCTCTTCGAGACACCAATCCTACGGGATCCACGTGGCGCAGCATCGATGGCGAGTGGACGACTCGCTCGATCTGAGTGAGGTCGACTCGCCAACGCTCATGACGTCTTGCGATACAGTTCCAGTTCATAGGGACCGCGAAACACGAGCAGGATCGCCCCTTGGGCTGCGTATGCTGCAAAAACGTCCTTAAGAAATCCATCTTCCCCTGGCCACGGGTATGCGAAGACGACGGCAAAGTCGTCCAGTTGCAAATCGTGCTCGGCGTAGGCTGACGGTATCTGATGGAACAAGGATGCATGGTGCGATTGTTGTCGAGCCAACCGTTCACTTCCTGGCGGGAGGAAATTCCCGTGCCAGATTTCCGCTTGGATAGCTTCGGCCGCGAGAAACTTGCGGGCTTCGTCGACGAGAAAAGGTTCGGCTTCGATACCGATGGCATCCCATCCCAACCGGCTGGCCATCGCGGTGACGATCCCGAAGCCGCAACCCCACTCGCAAAACAGGTTCCCCGGCGCGAGGTCTCGTTCCCGGACGGCTGCGAGCGAACGCCATACATCCCGAAAATCGCACGCGACGTACTGCTCGATCGGTCGGCGATGCCAACCGTCCCAGTAGACTTGCAAACGAGCGTCCGCGCGTTCCAGCATGGACAGGGTATCGGGAGGGAGCGAACGCTCCAGATCCCAATCGACCGGGATGGTGGAGAGTTGCTTGTCCCCGGGGGATGGATGTCGCCTGCCAGCCATAGGTTTCTCACCAAGATCATTTCTTTTGCTTGCCGGATTCGTAGGGGCGAAATACAATCTCCGACTGTGGCATCGTTGAATCGCTGGCCCGCAACGCTGCCCGCTATTTTCTCCCCAAACCATCCTCCAAGCCATCCCCCCGAGTCTATGCGACCCATCATCGATCGAAGAAACTTCCTCGCAACCAGTTCCATCGCCGTTGTCGGAGCCGCGTGCGCGTCGCAGGTTTCCTGGGGACAAGCCGAGCGCGCTGCTCCCTTCAAAATTTCCCTCGCGCAATGGTCGCTCCACAAGCCCTTGTTCGCCAAAGAAATCGACAATCTCGACTTCGCCAAAGTTGCGAAAGAGAAATTCAATATCGAAGCGGTCGAGTATGTAAACCAGTTTTTCAAGGACAAGGCGAAAGATGAAACTTATCTGGCCGAGATGAAGAAACGGACCGACGATTACGGCGTGACCAATGTGTTGATCATGATCGATGGCGAAGGGGCGTTGGGGAGTAGCGATCATGCGAAGCGGACACAAGCGATCGAGAACCATTACAAGTGGGTCGACGCTGCCAAGTTTCTCGGTTGCCATTCGATCCGCGTGAACGCGGAAACCGACAAGCCCTACGAAGAAGGCTCGAAGCTCGCTGCCGATGGTCTCGGCCGTCTGTCGGAATATTCCAAACCGCTAGGTATCAACGTCATCGTTGAGAACCATGGAGGACTCAGCTCCAACGGCAAATGGCTCGCCGAAACGATTCGTGCCACTGGGAAGGATAACTGCGGCACCCTTCCGGACTTTGGCAACTTCTACGAGTACGATCGCTACCAAGGGGTGACGGATTTGATGCCGCTGGCCAAAGCGGTGTCGGCCAAGAGCTACGACTTCGATGCCCAGGGAAATGAGACCAAAATCGATTTCCCTCGCATGATGAAGATCGTCCTCGATGCGGGCTACCACAGTTGGGTTGGCATCGAATACGAAGGTTCGCGACTCAGCCCCGATGAAGGGATTGCCGCGACGAAAAAGCTCCTCGAGCAAATTCGCGATAAGGTCTGAGCGGCCGTCGCGCGGCAATGTCGCGACGACCGATTGCAGATCCCGAAGGTCCTGCTAGGCGCAGGCGACCCGAAGGGCGTAGCGTCGAACGAAGTCCGTCGGGCTGGATGACGGGAGCCCGAGGAAGTCGACCCGTCCGCGGGTGGCTGGTACGCGCCGGCCGGGCGGTTGACTGGGCGATGCTCCCAGCCGGTCGACAGCAGCGGATGAGGCGCGTCCGACCGCTAGATCCGCAGTTCCGGCGATGCTCAATTGGGAAACGAAGCCTAGGTTTTCGATCCTGGTGCCGAGCACGCCTCCCAATGCTTGTCCTCCGGCCGCGGTGATTCCCGCCATTGCGACCTGCCTCATGTTCTGCCCTTCGACGATGGCTTGGCCCGATGCGGTTGCGCCGGCGCCGCCCGAGCTGATGGCGAGGACAACTCCTTGCTGGGCTTGCGTCAGCCCGGCCCCTGCCGTCCCGAGTCCGATCATTCCGACCGTGAAGGTTCCGCCCGCGTTGATGATTGCGGAACCGACGTTGCCCGAATCTTGGTAGGTGAAGGCGCCCCGCATCACGGACCCCGCAGCGAGCGTTGTCGTAGCCGTCCCCATCGATACGCCTGTCATACCTGCGGTTCCGGCAATAGCTGCACCGGCGGGAGCCATGACGACTCCCGCGGTTACCACCAGCACGGTAGCGGAACCGTCGCGCACGAGTCTCATTCCTGCCGTTGCGATTTCCCAGTTGCGGACGACCCTGCTGATCGAATTTTCGGACCGCTCTGCACACGACCGGTTCTGACGAAGATACCAATTCTGGTCGTTGATCGCAGCGTTGACGAGCCCCATCAAGTCGCCGAAGCAAACATGGGCGTTCGTACGGAGCGACATTTCCGTTTCCTCCCAATGGAGAGCCGCCTGCCGATCCAATTCCGCTCGGAATCCGGACCAGTTGGTTTCCAGGTTGTAGGTCGTCGGCAGGAACAGGCCGGCGTTATTTTCAACCACCCGGCTTCTCCGACGCACGATCTGAGCCCGGATCGCCCCGCGCACGATCGAGTAAATGCCATCGGGATCAAACTCCCAAACGCGTCCAGCCGGGTCGGTCACTCGGTAGAATGTCATCAGAAACCTCCATTGAGGAAATCGATTTCGGTTGTGCACGATGGTTATCGTTCGGGCCATCCAGAAGTTGCGTGAAAAAATCCCAGGGCGCGCGATCGCTCCGACGCGAGCTGGTGCAGCCCGGCGGTTTTCAGTGATTGTGCCGCGGAGTGGTTCTGCAGACCTGCCGATATTCGCAAGCGAACTCGAGGCAGCCGCCTGTGTGCAATTGCCCGACGTGGCCGCGATACAGGTGCTGCCACGGCGTGGCGCTCGGCCGAAAGCCTGAACCGGTGGAGTCGGTCGACCCGGTCGACTCAGCATCCGTATCCAATCCAGAGCGAGCATTCCATGCCGTTTCTTCCACCATGGCATCGACGCGTCGCGCGGCCAAATCGATCCGTACGCGGTCCCCGGTCCGGAGTTTTGCAAGTCCGCCACCTGCGAATGCCTCCGGGGATGCATTCAAGATGGAGGGGCTTGCTGATGTGCCGCTCTGGCGACCATCTCCGAGCGTCGGCAGCTCGCGAATACCCTGCTTGAGCAATGCGTCCGGGGGTTGCATGTTGACCACTTCGCCGCTCCCTGGAAACCCGAGCGTGCCGCAACCGCGAATCACCAGTAGCGTATCGGCATCGATCGCGAGCGAAGGATCGTTGATTCGATCGTGATAATCCTCGGGGCCATCAAAGACGACCGCGCGGCATTCGAACACCTGCTCCTGCCCGGGTCGGTTCAGATAGCGATCTCGGAACGCTTGGCTGATGACGCTGGTTTTGATCAACGCCGCATCGAAGAGATTTCCGCGCAGCACCAGGAATCCAGCCTGAGTGCGAAGGGGCCGATCCACCGAACGAATGATGTTCTCGTCCGGCGAGGCTGCGTTCGAGATGTTTTCGCGGAGTGTCTTGCCGGTCACCGTCATCGTATCGCCGTCGATCAGACTAGTTCGCAACAACTCCTTCATCACACTGGGCAAGCCGCCGGCGTGTTGGAAGTCTTCAGCCAGGTAGCGTCCCGCAGGTTGCAAATTGACCAGCAGCGGTACGTCGTAGCCGGTGGTTTCCCAGTCTTGGATTTCCAGTTCGATCCCTGCGTGGCGTGCGATCGCCAGAAGGTGCGGCGGGCAGTTGGTGCTTCCGCCGATTGCGGTATTGACGACGATGGCGTTGAGCAGCGACCTTCGATTCATGATTTTCGAGGGTCGCAAATCCTCGTGCACCATTTCGACAATCCGTTTTCCCGCCGCGTGCGCGGCCTGGGCTCGCTCGCGATACGGAGCGGGGATCGCTGCCGTGCCTGTCATAGCCATCCCCATGGCCTCTGCCAGGCAGTTCATCGACAGCGCGGTCCCCATGACGTTGCAATGCCCGACGCTCGGGGTTGCAGCGGCAAGGAGTTGGAGAAAGCCCTCTTCGTCAATTTCTCCCGCACCGAGCCGCCGCCGCGCTTCCCAGATAATGGTGCCGCCGCCGGCGGGTTCGCCATCGATGGTGCTGTTGAGCATCGGGCCTCCGTTGAAGATGAGGGACGGCAGATCGGTCGTCGCCGCTGCCATCAGGGATGCCGGTGTGGTCTTGTCGCAGCCCGTCGTGAATAGGACGCCATCGATCGGATAGCCGTACAGGATTTCGACCAATCCGAGATACGCCAGGTTTCGATCGAGGGCGGCAGTGGGCCGTCGCGTGGATTCCTGCAGGGGATGCATAGGGAAAACCATCGGTACGCCACCTGCGTCGCGAACTCCGTCTCGCAATCGTTCGACCGTATTCCAATGCGCGCGGTTGCAAGGGGCAAGGTCGTTCGCGGATTGCGCGATCCCGATGATGGGGCGGCCCGACCGCAACTCTGCCAAGGTCATGCCGTAATTGAAGTATCGCTCCAGGTAGATCGCGGTCATACCGGGATTCGAAAGATCGTTGAACCATGCCTCGGACCGCAAGCGTTTGCTCATCGTCAGATCCTCAAGGAGTTATTCGGATTCTTGAATCAAAGCCACGATGGCCACGCCGCGCTGAACATTCAAACAGCCGATGCATCGCCCGCTCGAGGATTCCAGGACAGGCGCTGAGTCCCATTCCGCGGGTACGTTAATCTTCGAGTCGATCTGCCACCCTCGCGGCGTCGATGTCAATCGTCCGGCATCGAGGACGAGGCTTTTCGACAAATCCGACGCAGCCACCATCACATCCACAGGCTGCTTGGTCGAGGTTGCCGCTGCGACAGCTTTGTTGGAGCCAGCATCGATGGGGCTCAAGGGTACTTTCGCTGCCTTGAAACGTGGCAACGAGTCCAGAGTCTTGGGCTCGATGGAGATCTTGAGCAGTCGATGGCCATCGCTGAGTCCGCTCTCGGCAATCGGCTCCGACACGGTATGGGACGTGCCGACCAGTTCGAAATTGGCGGAATTCGCCAACGCCCCTTTCGGAGGTATGCAGAGGTCCTCGCGACAGACGAGGCTGTCGTCATCCAGGAGGAGTGCCCACCCTATCCGCTGTCGGTCTACCGTGAAACCGAAAGATTTCTCCTGCCATCGCAATGCAACACGATGGGATTGCTGGGCCTGGAGACGGAGGTTGTCCAACTGTGCACCGTAGGGGAGCGAGGGTTGCCAATCCAACCAATCATCGCTCGGTTCATCGTGGAGTTCGAAACGGGTTCCCGTCGAAGCGATCATTCCCTCGGCGTTGGGTGTCGCAAACTCGATCCCTCCGTAAAGAATTTCGCCCAGGCTATCGGCATTGATGCGCAGGCCTCGAAGCCCGAGGTCAAAACGCCATCCGCTGCGTACCCAAAACTTGGAGTTGCTGCGTACTAGTTCATGGTACTCGGGATCGATCGCAGCCCTCATGATGACGCTCCGAGCATCGCTCGCGAGTTCAACGCTCAGCACATCGCCGACCCGAAATCCCCGATGGAGGATGGGTGCGCCGCTGGTCAGTCCATGTCGTTGCTTGCTGTCGAGAATGATCTCGACAGCACCTTCCTTGGGATGGATGGGAGGTGGGGCTTCCAGGCCGATGAACCTTCGAACCTTGGCAACACTTCCTTTGCCCGGTTCCATCGCGATGTACTTGGGACCGATCACCGTCTCCAAGCCTTGGATTGAATCGAGCGATACGATCGGTCGCGCGATCCAGAATCGGGTACCTTCGGTGATGACGGACCTGGCGTTGGGAGTCAATCGAACGGCGGCCAGAACACCTGGGGGACTGGATCGCAAGTCGATCTTCTCGACGCGTCCGATCTCAATACCGCGGAATCGAAGAGCATCCGCGGGCTGAAGTCCATACCCTTGATCAAATTCGATTTCAATCAAGTCCCCCTGGTTGCGATACGCGCTGGAAATCAACCACAGACTCAGAGCGGCGCATGCCAGCGCCAGCAACCAAACCGAAGTAGGTCGTTTTCGCTTGGCGGGGACGGTAATTGCCGAGGGGGGTTCGTGCGACGAGTTCGCAGCAGATGCATCAGCCATGCGTTGGATTCAATCGGTTCAGGGATCGGCTCATGATTCCACCATTCTACGCGGATTCTCCCAGGGAAACATGGGATGCCGGCGATGATGAAACGGGATAGCGCTGAGGTCGGCGCACGTTGAACCGGGCGTGTTCACTCGGAGAAATGTAGGGCAAACCTCTCGATAGGCTGCGAGGGGTGCATGCACCCCTTTGGCGACCAGGATTCGAAAGAGTTTGGGATCCAGGCCGCAACTGCGAATCTGATGCAGGCTGAACGGAACCATGCGGCGGCTGGTCAACATCATCGTCAATGGAGAGTCAACCGAACGCACGATGGCGGTGAATCCTTGATCGAATTCTCGAATGCCGCCGTGCCTGGGTTCCGGTTCGGAGAACTGGCCCGAATGCAACGAATCGATCGTGACCTCCATCCAACAGGGCTCACCGTGCAATCGATCCGTATTCCCTCCGATTTTCAGCCTCAGTCGCGTGCCCGGTCCCGACTCGCGGCATCGCCTTACCGCGTCGGGATCCGCAATGCAGAGAAAGCATGGCCCCAACTTGGCTCGATGCAGCGCTTCGAGCAAGGTGGTGCCGTCGGCGGCGGATCCGCCGCCCACGGTATCCCCCATATCGAGCAAGCAGATACGTTGGCGGGTTCGTTCGGTCGCAAAACGGATCGCATCTTCAACGCCAACGAATTGCCCCCGCATGGATTCCCGATCTTCCCAGAGAGTCACGGCGAGCTCGTTCGCTCGTTGTCGGGCGAGGTCCGGATCGCTGTCGGTGACCACCAGGGTCGAGCTACCCATCTCGGGAACATCGGCATAGGGAAAGCCGAGGAGGATGCTGTTGCTCAGAACGCCAGGGGTGCGCAACTGGAGATCTGCGAGCTCATACAGGGGTCGCAGGTGCGGCTCCGCCGTGCATTGTCGTTCGATGTTGATCGCGATCGGCGGAAAGGCCGCCGCCATCGTCGGACGAATCTGTTGGGATAGCGTGCGCGTCATCAAGTGCGCGGCTTCGATTCCCCGAGCACGTTGATCCAAGTGGGGATTGGTTCGATAACCCACAAAAGCGTCACAGGACTTCAACATGTCCCTGGACAGGTTCGCGTGGGCGTCGAGCGTGGCGATGATCGGAATGCGTTCGTCTAACGATTGGCGAACGCGGCGAAGCCAATAGCCGTCGGCATCCAGGTGGTCCTCGGCGACGGCTGCTCCGTGAACGGCCAATAGCAACCCGTCGAGAACCCCTGCTTTCGAAATTTGCCGCAAGAGGACCTCGACCAAGTGATCCAAAAGCGCGGCTTGCAAGACACCCGATGGCGTCGCTCGAAAGGCTGCGAGTGGAACGGCAGCGAATGCGCCTTGGGTGGCAGGCCTCGCAAGCCCCTCGAAGAATCCTCCGATCTCATGATGGCTTGTGGCCAGTCGGTCCGCGACATCGGATCCTTGGAGGTACAGATCCTCGTGGAATCGATCGAGCGAAGTGACTTGGGAGATGAACGTATTCGATTCGTGCATCAAGGCGGCGATGCCGACTCGCATGAGATGTTTCCTCGCTGAACGGTGACCATGGCTGCGGGTGGGCAGTCGAGCGACGCTCGCCCTATCTTACAGACAATCTCCTATAATGCGGACGACGATTGAGAGCGATTGTCGGCATCCGCGTCACTCCCGAGAACAGACCATGATGAATGAACAACCCCCACCTTTTGAAGAGCTTCGTCGCAATTTGTACTCCGCCGTCGTCTGCGATGCGTTGGATCAGGTCGGATTGCAGCATCAATCACCCCGAGTGTTGTTTGGCAGTTCCACTTGGCGGGCCGAGCCGGAGCGAGCCGTTCTGGTGGGACGCTGTCGAACCATGTTGTGGATCGACATGCATCACTTGGATACCAAGCCTTACGAACTGGAACTGCGTTCCGTCGACGCGTGCCGGCCAGGCGATTTGATTGTGGCTGCGACGGGGGGATCCTTCCGGTCCGGGATCTGGGGCGAGCTGTTGACCACGGCCGCCATGCAACGGGGATGCGTCGGCGCGATTATCGATGGCGCGGTACGCGATGTCGACAAGATTGCGGATATGGGCTTCCCCGTTTTCGCGCGAGGAACTTCCCCATACGACAGTCTCCATCGCCAGCGGGTGATCGAGATCGATGTTCCGGTAAAAATCGACGGAGTGACATTTCATTCTGGGGATCTGGTGTTCGCGGACCGCGATGGCGTTGTCGTCGTGCCCCAGCAGATGGAGCGGCAGGTCCTCGAACTGGCTCTCGCGAAGGTCCATGGCGAGAATAAGGTTCGCGATGCGATTCGGGGCGGCATGTCGGCTACCGAAGCGTTCAATACCTACGGCGTGCTGTGATCAAGCCGCGTAGCGATCGTTCCCTTGTTGACGCCGCAGCCGCTTGCGCTCGGCTTTCGACAGTTGCCGATAGTCATTCGATTCGTCTTCGTCCTCGTCGCCTGGCGATGGCGTGTTGATGGGCTTGGCCGAGGTGCTCGGAAACGGAGCGCCGGTCGACGCAATCGGTTTCGGGCCGGACTCTTCGCTTGGGGAAGCAGACGAAGCGCTGCGCGCTGCGGGAGATTCATCGACCGGCGGCTTGAGTTTCAGACCATCGAGCCAGCCGAAAATCTTGGCGGCAATCCGTTGGGTGGCCTTGTTGTCCGAAGAGGCGGCTGGTTTTGCCGTCTTCGGTTTTTCGCTGGAACGATCCGACGGCTTGGCGTTGGATGGCTTGGCATCTGCGGCCTTGGGTTTTTCTGCAGCGTCTTGAGATCCCTTTCGGAATGGAAACCAGGATTTCTTCGGTTGGCTTGGCTCCGACTCGGTCTTGGCGGCAGGCGATGGCTTGGTGGCAGGCGATGGTTTGGTGGCAGGCGTTTCAGCCGCTGTCGCGGATCGACGGAACGAGGGAATCCAGCTGCGTTTCGCGGGGGTAGCTTGCTGCTGGGAATCCAGTTTCGGATCCGGTTTCGGTTCTGTCTTCGGCGGTTGCTTTAGATCCTGTTTCGGCAGTTCTGTTTTTGCCGCAGGTTTGGAGGGGGATGGGGCAGCTTTGCTTTGCGGTTCCTTGGACTTGTTCCCTCCGATGCCGAACCAGCCCGATTTCTTGGTCAGTCCGAGATCGACCGGGCCGCCGTCATCCTCGGAGATCGGTTCATTGACCAGCAATTCGTTGGCTTCCACCCGGTGGGGAATCAAGCCGAGCAGACGCATGGGGCGCTTGGGCTCTTTGGGAGGTGCCGATGCTCTGGCCTCGCCAGGTTTTGACTTGTCGGACGGATCGACCTCCTGTCCTTCTTCGGCTGCGGTTCGCCTCCATGGCAACCACGTTTTTTTCGGGATCGTATCGAGGACCCCTTCGTCCTCCTCGCCCTCTTCGTCCATCTCGCCGTCGGCAGGTTTGGATCGAGACCAAGGCATACGCGGCATCGAGGGCATGGCGACGCGGAAGCTCGAGGGTGCGGCAATCGCCCTCTCGACGAATCGTTTTTGAGCTTGCAGATAACAATGGCGCAAATACACACCTGCGGATTGGAATACCAGGAGCACTCCTCCGAGCCAGCAAGCCCCCACGGTGAGGTCGATGGTGCCTGGATGCCAATCAAGCTTGAGCAAGCCCGTTCCGAGCAACGCGGCGCAAGCCCATGCCAGAAGCCCGCTGAACCAAAACGCGACCGCCGTCGATGTCCCCTTCAGTTCGCTCGATAACCTCAGTCCCATCAACGCAACGAGCGAAGCGTAACTCGCCAACACCAGGGGCCATCCGCCGTACCCGATCTCCCTGCGCGTCCAACCGTCGATCGATTGACCGAGCAGATAAAGAGCCGATGTTGCGGTATCAAAGCTGGAAAACAACGCGACGCATGCTAGAACGATCCAGATACGATACTTGGCGCGGTAGTCGTCGAGTTTATGCTGGCGAATGCGATAGATCAGCCATGCCACGATCGCCGTCAGCATCCAAAGCTGGCAGGTCATCCAGTTGGCAATGCTGTGGGGGCTGCGCACATCGAACAACTGCAGCAGGAGCAGGCCCGATCGGCCCGTATCGCTACCGCGAACATGAAAGAACCAGTGGGCCAGTAGCAGCATTCCCCAGACGGTCCACATGACTCCCAAAGCCAGGGCCAAGGATCCTGGACGGATCGGAATCAGCTGGACCACGCGTTGCTGGCAGGTTTTGCGGACTGCCTGGCTGTATCCTGGGTCCCGGTAACCCGTATGCAGGGATTCCGACCGTTCTTCGAGCGAGGCGCGGCGAGCACGACGTTGGGCGCGGGCGGACTCCACCGCAAAATCGGAGTCCGCAGCGATGGACTCGCGAATCACGCGTCGGCGCCGGTCATTGCGATGGGATCGAGAGAAGGACATGTCGGCTCGAGAGGCACGGGAGCGCGATGAGCCGATCCGCAATCCGTGTGGATCGTCCGGAGCCCTCGCCAACCGGATGCTTCGCAAATTCGATGCGATACGTCAAGGTGAATTGGCTTGAGACGGCGAAGTCGGTGGTCGAGCAGGGTCTCCCGGCGTGCGCCTCAGGAGCCCCAAGGCCCTCGGATCATCGGTTGCATCAACCGTCGTCCCGATTTACCGTTGGATTTTCGTATAGACTATCGACGATGAATAGATTCGGGAGTCCGTTCCTTGGACTTCGCCATGATATGCTAGCATTTTGAAATCCGTCGAGATGAGGGTGTGTTTGCCTCGCTGCGGGCGAATTCCTTCGATAGGGAAATGAACAAAAAAGGTTTTTGATTCAAATGGGGATTCGATTTTCATGTGATTGCGGCAAGTCGTATGAGGTCGACGATTCTCATGCGGGCAAGTTGATGCGATGCAATGCGTGTCAGCAGAACGTTCGCATACCTTCGTCGACACCGAATAGTTCGCCGTTGTCTGAATCCCTACCGCCGAGCGACGATTCGTCCCTGACCAGTGTCAGTGAAGAAATCCGGGATCTCATGGCCTCGATCGTCCCCAAACCGCTGACTCGCAATCCGATTCCATATTCACCTGAAGCCCAGAGTTTGCAAGCGATTCATCATCGCAAGGAGAGTGACCAAGGTTTCGCGGCCGCCAACCCAGGTTTGCTTCGAGTTGACCTGCTCAAGTACTTCCAGAACTTCCCGTACCCGCTGATGTTACGGTCGGGGCTGCTGCTCGTCGCTCTAGCGATTTCGCTTCTGTCCTGGTTAGGAATTCCTTTGATCGTGTTTTCTGGATATTTGATTTATCTTCATGTCCAATGGGTGAAAGAGAAATTCATTTCGGGTTGTATCTGTCCTGGCAAGATTCTCTCGGTGAGTCCGCCGGTCGTGGCGGTATTTGCCGATCTTTCTATTGGAGAGGGGACGTGCAAGGTCATTCGATTGATGGAGCAACCGTTGCATCGGCTTGATCCCTCGAGGGCTCGCCCCGGGCGTGTCTCTGCGATCTGCAATTTTCTCGGAATGTATCCAGGTCTTTCGGATCATTGGTTCATGCCCTTGCCGACGATTCCGGAATTGGTTTCGGGCAATGAAAAGGAACTGCAACGTATCTTCGAAAGCATTCCGGATCCGCTATGGCAACAGCTGGATGCTGGATTGAGGCAACTGCCACCCAAGCCGGAGTTGCGGACCTACCGAATCATTCCGCTAGGATTCAGGCCAAGACTGAAGTTTTCCAGCGCGATGGAGTTGTCCGCGATCTGTAGAAATTTCCTGCCGCAAGTGGATGGAAAGATCGAGGCGGAAGTGACGAGTGAAATTTTGGCGAAAGCCACGAAGTTCCTGAAACCTCCGCCCGATCCCGCGAGTGTTGTGGCTGTTGTCGAGAGTCTTGGCGCCGGGGCGATCATCAAGCTTGGCGGGGTAACTTTCTTTTTCCGCGATGAGTCGAAGAAGCCCATTTCGATTCCATGGACTTCGATCAAGGTTGCATACACATCGATGGAGTATATGGAAATCATCACCACAGCGAACGAGAGAATACTTGTTCCATGCAAAGCGGCGATGCGAACGATGGTCCAGTTGGAGAAGTTGATCAACCACGCGGTCGGGGTTGGGCCGAACGATTAGTCATCGTACGACACCCGCTACCCATTCGGGCATCCGCGGAAGGGGAGGGCTGGGGGGCTTGGGTTTTCGGCCTCAGAAATAGCGTTTGGAGTTCGTCAATCCGATGGCGATCAAAGCCAGGCCGGAAGCAAGCAACACCAGAAAGGGCCCCCAACGCAAGGCAGTCAATCCCAAGTTCATGGGCGGCATGGATTGTGTTTGACGCGTCCCGACTCCGCTGGGCGACGGCGCCGGCGAATTGGCTGAACGGAGGCCAGGAGCAGGACTACTCGCAGGAGACTTCGGGCGGGTGGGCGCTACTTCATCCCAAGAGTTTTTCTCAAGCGGATTTTCTTTTTTGGGTTGGGGGGCCAGAGGTCTTTTGGTCTTCTTGGTGTCTTTTTCCGCGAACGGATCATTGGCTTGTGCGTTTTTTTTCTTGCCCGGTTCTTCGAATGGATTGGCAGCATCGCTCGAATCCATCGCTCGGCGCGTGTTCTCGACGTATTGGAGATCTTCCTCACTGAGCTTGCTGAGTGCGACGATCACTCGATCGCCGTCGACCTTGAGCAGGATAACGCTATCCCCTTGCGTGCCGAGCAATTTTGCGACGACGGAATAACTGCCATTGGAAGACTTCCAAGTGCGATTCGGTTCGTTTTCGGAGGCCTTGACCTCGATATCCATGTCGAGGGTGGCGGGTTCGGGATCGGTTGCCTCCCGTCCGTCGCGAACATTCTCGGACGCGAAAAGAAAGTTTCTCTTTTTTCCAGATTCATCGACAAAATCTGCTTTCAAAGCGAATCCGCCGGGCATGATTTCGGTCACGATCCCTTCGCGCCATGCGTCGAGGAAATTGACCTCGATACGATCGCCGACCTTGTAGGGTAATTTCTCCAATTGTGCGATCGCTGGGGGGGCGATCGCGAACACGGCCAGACAGAACCAGAGTCGCCGGATCCAGGAGCGTGCAAAAGGCATTTTGTTGATTTCTCCTCAGTTGGCAGGCAGAGCGTGGGCGTTGCGCCAGCTCGCATCGAAGGATGTCAAAGGATCTCTCATCGAGTCGGTCGCCCTGCGGCGAGTCAAGGAGTGGAAAGCATTCGCCATGTGCCGTCCATCATTGGGGCTGCAGCGCTCAACGGCCTTGTTCCAGCCCGCAGATTCGCTTACTGTTTTCAAGATGGGTCGGCGAACGTTGAGGTCGCGCGAAGACTCGAACGGAAACGAAGGACATGATGCGCAACGTCTATGCTGTTTTGTCGGTCGCGGGTTTGATCCTGCCGATGGTCTGTTTTGGCATTCATTTTGGAAGGGGTGGGGAAGGGGCATGGGGAGCGTTTTTCGCTGCTCCTTTTGCCAGTTGGGTGATCTCTGGATTCAGTTGGGATCTGATGTTGACGGCAACGGCCTGCACGATTTGGATGGCGAGCGAGTCGAAGCGGCTGGCCATTCGAGGTTTCGTGTGGCATTTCCTGTTGATCTTTTTGGTGGGGATCTGCTTTGCGTTGCCGACATTCTTGTATCGTCGCGAGCGCTACCTCCAAAAGTAACATGCAGGGTTCTCTCTCGATCCGAGGTCTCTCGCCACGCACGCCGTTTACGAGATAAACTCTTCTTCCGAGGTGGATGAGGGTCTGGCCAGTTGCCCCATTTCCTCGAGGGATCGTACAACATCGACGATCTTTTGCTGGACCCCTTCGACTTCGCTGACTTTGACTTTGCCGAGGAACTCCATTTCTTCCTTCAGGATTTCGGCAGCGCGTTGCGACATGTTGCGCATGATTTTTTCTTGCAGGTTGCCGCTGGCGCCCTTGAGAGCCATCGCCCACTGCGACGTTTCGACATTCTTGAGCAAGCTTTGAATGTCTTTGTCGCTGAGCTTGGAGATGTCTTCGAAGACGAACATCAGCCGGCGTATTTCCTCGACCAGTTCGGGGCTTTCCTTGGTGAGCGATTCGAGAACCATCCGTTCCGTCGCGCGATCGGTAACGTTGAGGATTTCCGCGACGGCAGGAACGCCCCCCGCTTTTCGGAACGATTGGCTCGAGACCACGGACAAGCGAACGGCCAGCGCGCGCTCGATTTCCTCGATGGCGTCCGGATTGGTTTGCCCCATTTCCGCGATTCGGCGAATGACCGCAAGTTGCTTTTGCTGGGGAAGACCGTTGAGGATCGCAGCTCCCGAGGCGGGCGGTACGTGGCTGATGACCACCGCGATGGTTTGCGGATGTTCGTCCATGATGAAGGACAGGATGTTCTGCGGGTCCTCTTTCTGAAGAAATGCAAACGGGAGCGATTCGATGGTCTGCTGCAGCATGCTCAGCATCTCGGTCGCATCTTTCCCGAACGCTTTCTTGACGAGCGTTTTGGCGCGATCCAAGCCCCCGGCAGCGTGGGAAATGGAGCTGGGTTGGCCCCCTAGGAATTCCTGAATCACTTGTTCCTGGGCTTCACCCGTGACCTCCTCCATCTGCGCGATGGCCAGCGACACCAACTCCACCTGCTTGGCAGGCAGCTTGCTCATGATGCTCGCAGCGTCATCCTCGCCGAGCGCCATCAGCAGAACGGCGGATTTTTTCACGCCTTCGGAAATCGCAGTCATGAAGGGGCCTGTGGAGAACCGTACTGTCCTGGGATGCAAACGCGGTGCCGGCAGAGGGCCTATGCAGCCGCTCGCGTATTCTCGATGCTCGGCGATCGAGCCGGAAACATTCAGAAATTGCAATCCGCGGCGCAGGACCGGCGCATTCGTTAGTCTGTTGCCAACCATGGCAACCGGCAGTACCCCCACTGGCCGTTGTTTTCGTCAACTCCCACTTCGATCGAGGTCAGCCGGTTTCCAATCTCGGGATAGAGTTGGGACCGAATTTTTGCGGCGATCCATCCTGCGATCTCCTCCGCCGTGGTGTTGACGACTGGGAGCAGCATGCAGTCTTCCTTGGGGAAAATCCAGCGTTTCTTGCGGAAACGGACGACGACCTCATTTTCCTGTTCCTCCACGGCGATCTCGGAATGGTACAACGGCAGCAGCACGTGATGGTCGAGCTGCTTGGCGATCTGGGCCAGCGCATCGCGAAAGGCGATGAAATCGATCACATAGCGGTTCTCATCGAGTTTTCCTTCGACTTCGGCCTTGAGGCCATAGTTGTGTCCGTGGAGACATTCGCAAATGTCGCCGGCAAATGTGATGAAATGTGCCGAGGAAAAAACCAGTTGTTCCTTTTGCAGCAGAACTCGAAAAACTCCCGAGTTTTCGATTTGTCCCGCGTTGGGTTGCGTCGCAATGTTCATTTCATGCTCCGGAAGAGTGCGTCGATGCAAGGGGTGGGATTATCGGTTGGGTATCATCGGGGTGGGATTGGGCGATTGATGATTGGCTCTTCCGACAACCGCCCATTCCCCCCTGCAAGTATAGCGATCGAGCAAGGCGAGTTGGAAATCAGTTCCCTGCGGTCTTGATCATCGGGCGATCGGACGAGATCATAGGGGAAGTCAGGACTTTTGGGGTGATAGCTCAGCTGGGAGAGCGTCGCGTTCGCAATGCGAAGGTCGTGAGTTCGAATCTCATTCACTCCATTTGCATGTTCTCAAATCCCTGTCGTCGCGGTCCAAAGCGAACGAGTTGGGCCTTGCCCGGTCGAAGCGGGCCCCGGTCGAAGCGGCTAGGAGAGACGGCGGCGGCGATTCCTGCTCAACCCATCACCCTCAGACCAGGGGGCCGACGTGAGTTGAGGATTTGCGGCAACGGACTCTCCCTCTCCTTGCCCCCCTGCCAGTTGGGCGTTGACGTAGTTGATCACGATCAACACATCGAGTGCTTCCACAATCCGGTTGCCGTCGACATCGATGAAAGGTGGAGATGCCGCATCGGTTTCCCGAAGCTCTCTCGCTCCGTTGCGGTTGATCTCGTTGATGATCACCAAGACATCGAACAGATCGATCGCGCCATCGTTGTTGACATCCTGTCTGCGCGATTGATTTTGCCAAGGAGAAACAACCAGCTTCAATCCGAAGTCTGTCCGCAGGCTCCCGCTGGTCCCGATCGTGATCTGCGAGGTTCCATTGGACGGCGAGGTATTGCCGTACTGAGAAGAGGGGGCGATGACTTTGGCGTTCAGCGATGAAACTGGAACACCAGGAAAGACGTAGGAGCCATCGATCTGGGTTTTGACTTCTGTCGGAAGACCATAGCGAATTTGATCGATTTTGATCGTCGTGTCGCGATACCCGTAGGCGACGATATACGCAATGGATTCCGTGCCGGCTAACACTTCGAGACCTTGGTGCTGATCGAGGCCTAGCGAAGACGACTGAGCGCGGGCGATGATTTTGCCGTTGGAATCAAAGGCGTCCAGTCGTGCAATCGCTCCCTGTTGCGCTCCGATCACGTGCACGAAAGCGAAGCGTGTTGGGCTTGCAAAGGTGGCTTTCAGTTGAGTGTCGGTGCCTCGAAAGGAATCGCGAAAGCCTTGAAGTTGCCAAGAGTAGGGGCGAAATGCGCGGCTGTCCAAGACGGCATCAGAATCGGGGAATGAACCCAATTTCCCGTCCGCGTCCATTCCGATCGACGACAAAATGGTTCCTGCAAGGTTTGCTGTGATCTGGCCTTCGGGATAGTCGCTCGGACGGATCACCGTCTGGGTTCTGGATGGTGCGCCGGTCAGCGTTTCCAATCGAACTGTCGCATTGCTCACTCCCGTTTCGAGAGGATCCCAGACTCCGTCGTTATCCTGATCGTTCCAAACAAAGCCGTAGACGCCTTGGGTTTCGGTGGTGCTCGACGCCGGGGTTAGGGACCCGGAAAACGTATTGCTCGTGATTCCTAGACGCCCGTCGATCGCTCGAATCTCGATCGTACCGAGCGTACCCGCTGGAACCGGGATCCTCAGGTCCAAATCGATCGTGTACTCGTTGGGAGATAAAAAGGTGACCCAATTCCCGTTGTTGATTCGGTACTCGATACGCTGGATCCTGTTCAGCGTGATGTCGCTCTGAAGACCAGAACTATTGAGATTAGGAAGTGTTTGAACTCGAGCATTTCCGCGAAACAGATACTCGTTTCTCTGGATGTCCAATCTACCGGAGCCTTGGAGATCGAACGGCACGTCCAGCACATCAAAGATGCCGTCGTTGTCCGAATCAACCCAGCCGATTTGGGCAAGGGTCGAGGCTGGGCTAACCAGTTGCGCAAAGGCACGATCGAGAGCGGCGCCCTCGGACATGATGCTGTCGGCCTGCTGGAAGGATGCGTTCGGATTCAAGTCGATCGCGTTGGTGTTCTGCGCATTGTAGTAGCCTCGCCGTTGATAGAAGTTTCCTCCACCGATGTACTCGTCCCGGGCCCAGAACATGTGGCCTGTTTCATGGGTGAAGGTTGAAACCGGACGGGTCGAAGGAACGATCTCGAACAGGCCTCCCGCAAAGGAGAAGGCTCGGCTGAAGCTGCCTCCCGTCGCGAAGGTGCCTTCGCCATCATTCATGGAATTGACCACGAAGATCGTAAACGACCAGTCGGTCTGCAACTTCAACCGCTGTGCGTGGTTGAAAGCTCGCATGTTGGATTCCAGAAGCGGGTTTTGGTTGAAACCCCGATCTACCAGAAACTCATTGACAAAAAGCGCGTAGTCGTTCGAACGACGATTGATCGGTTCGTATTGGGAAACGAACGGAGCGTCGGCGAAGGTGCGATCGATGACGAATTCGAGAGTGTGTTTGTTGGACTTGGTCGCAAGCAGCTGGCGCCACCAATCCAAGCCGGATTCGATCTTTTGGATGACTTCTTGTTTGTGAGCCGGCGTCCAGTCCTCGGTGCTCGGGTCGAGGGTGCCTGAGCTTTCAACGAAAACTGGGGTGACGGCGACCCGACCCAACATGAACTCGCCGGTATCGTCCGGAGCAGCCCCGAATGGGAGTGACGCCATCAGGCAACGCGATTCCAGGGATTCCAGTGAAAGTTTCCGTCGCATTGTTTCCAGGTTAATGAGCTTGGCAGGCCAGAAAAGAAGAATTCCGGTCCATGGACGATTCCTTGCACGAGACCGTTCGGATTATTCCGTCAGGAGGATGGGGTATCTACACCAAGTCATGGATGCGGGAAGGGCAGCCGCGGTTCCTTTGATTTCCGTAAACTCATGAAATAAATGAACTTAGGTCAGATCGGCCACGGTGGATAACCGAGCGAAATAGAGGTCCAAACTCAACTCGTGATCCCACGACAGTTTGGGGAGGGGAACATCGAAACGGGATCGGGTCTGGCGGGATCCGAGGGGCGCAAATTCGAGGCGTGCCGCCCCTTCGCCTTCGTCGGAGGAGCCCGAAGGAGGGATGGTAATCGCCCGCAACACGCTGACGCCTACCCTTGGACGCATCCCAGTGATGTCTCCGATGGATACCGAGCCGTTCTTGTCCAAGTCGAACGGGCTGGCGACCGTTGCCGCAGATCCAACGAAGGGCCGGATGGCGGTCGCATCGCTGATCGAGACCGAGAACGAACCGCTGCTGACCGTGCCGTTGACTTCACCATACAAGTGCCCGACGTAATACACCTGCGGGGTGGTTAGACCGGTGTTGGCATTGGCTAGGACCTTGACCTGCAGCCAGCGGTTTTCGATGGCTCTGTCGGCCCACTCCAAGCGAACACGAGCCGCCTTCGACGCGGTTCCTGGGGTGACGTCGACCAAGGTCGGTGCGGGAGCAGCCGTCCAGGCGCTGGGCGGATTGGTCGCTTCATCGAAGGAGCCCGAGGGACTCATTCGGAATCCGAAATCAGCCGCCGTCAGGCTTGTTGATGCCAATCCTGCTACATCGAATACCAACCCGTTGATGCCCCGAGTCGTGTTGATGAGGTTGGTGAAGGACAAGGTCTGAGCTGTTGTACCCGACTTGGCAATCACCTTGGAGTTGTCTAGTGCGGCATCGACGCTGGTGCCAGCGAAGCTGGATCCCTTGTAGTAAACCATGCCATTGACGACGGCCACGATGGCGTCCATCGTGAACTGGATTTGTGACGAGCCTCCGTCTTCATCGGTAGCCGTGATGGTGACGGTTTCGTTGGCGTACGCTTGGCTTGGTACGAAAGACCATGACCATGTGCCGTCTGTATTCCTGGTGACCGTACCGAGCGAAGCGCTCAGGGTTACCGTATCCGCGGAGACATCGGCCCAGGTTCCCGAGTTGGTCAACATGGAGAGGACGTTCCCGGCGACATTCGCTTGCCCCACCGTCAACACCGGAGGGCGATTCTCTGCGGAAACCGTAAAGGTCCTCGTTCCTACTCCTCCCAAGTCATCGGTCGCAGTAATCGTGACGACGAGATCCGTGAACTGCTCGGTCGTGGGCATGGACCAAGCCCATGTCCCATTAGCGAATTGCTGGATCGTACCAACCGAAGCGGTCAAGGTTACGGTATCGTCCGGGTTGGGGTCCGACCAAGTTCCTGAATTCGTCAACAGTTCTCCTTCGTAAGCGACTACGAAAGTGCTTGTCGCATTGACCACTGGGATGCTATTGGGCACCAAGCTTCCAGAGAACGTGTACCATCCGATGGATGCATAGTCCGAGTAGCCGAAATCACCTCCGCTCGCTGCCCTGCCGATTCCATCGATGATCGCAGTGTAGAACCCTTTGGTGAGGTTGGTTGTGATCGTTGCATTCAAGGTGGCGGTGTCGTTGACGACGGCCACCGTGTTGCCCAGTGCGTTGAGGACGGTTAACTGCACATCCAAGTTCGATTTGCCCGTCGACAGTTCGAAGGGGTTGCCGTTCAGCGTGACGGAACCGGTTTGAGTAAAGAAGCGGAAGGCATCGACATCGGTACGAGTCGTAACCAATCCCTGGCTTGTGACCGCACCCGTTTCCGTCGCTGTCAGCAGCGTTGCGGTTGCTGAAGTGTTCCCGTGGTCGTCGGGTTCATAAGGGACATTGCCGCTGATGATCGCCAGATCATCCTGTGTTTGGTTTGCATTGGGATACTCCCCCCTGCTCCATTGCACTAACGGCCGATCGTATCCGACTCCCATGATGGGTGCCCAGCCGGTCTGTCCCGAGCCATGGCCCCTGTAATAGGTCTCGGTCGGGCTTGTCCGACCATCATGCTGCAGGTTGAATGCATGGCCCACTTCGTGGCTACCCGCCTCAGCGTTGTTCTTGGCATTCGAGGCTCCTAATCGGTTGTAGAAAACCCATACCGGTGAGCCGTTGGTGAAGTTCCAACTATTCAAATAGGCAACCCCTCCTGCAGGAGGGAACCACTGCGTATTGGTTGTCGCATCGACATCGGTGCTGATCAGGACACGGATCGCGTTGCCTCCTTGCAGGAAAATTTGCTCGCCAGGAAACACGGTGGTAACGTCCACTTGGAACGGAGCAAAGTCTTCTGCCATGCGAGCCCAAATCTCGCGTATGGTCGTCAGCTCCTGCGCATTGAAGGTGGATCGGTCTGCATCGATCGAATAGGCAGGAGCGTTGATAACGGCTCCCGTGTCGTAGCTTCCGGTGTAGTTCTGATTATTCCAAGTTGTCCCAGTCACCACGTGGCCGTCAAAATCGAGGTAGATCTTCTTGCTCGCACTAGGCTTGGAACTGTGGCTCGGGACGACCGGTCCAGAACCGGCAAATCCTCCGCCCCCTCCACCTGATTGTCCTCCCTCGCCACTGCCCGACATGCTCATGGCAAGTTCCCCATCTGTGGGTTGCGGCGGAGGTAGGTAACTGTAAGCGAGTCCTCGGGTATCGAGTCGGACACCGTTGGGCAACGCGATGTGCTGCTGTTGATGGAGGTCTACCACCGGGCCAAATTGGAAATGGACGGCGGGAGGATCGGAGGCGCCCACGGACAGCATCGATACCGGAGTACATCCCAGATCAGAAGCAAATAGCAAACGCGGATGGAGAGTCTCGAGGATCAAGAACCTACGGACATCAAGTCGCCATCGACTGCAACGCACTCTGCGAGCCATGCTCAACTCTCCCTGTACGGATCGACCGTCGGTTTATTTACGCGATGAGGGGGATCGGGCATGCCCAGTTTATGCGTTGCGCGTCTTGGAATCAACAATTTGTAAGGAAAAACAGAAGCCGATACAGGTCGACGGCACGCTCCCCCGTGCTGCATCCCATGAAGAAGATTTCAAGTATGCGGCGAACGGAATGTGCCTGCGGATTCGCCGTCTCCCGGATGGACTCCGCCAGGCGAGCGGAAAACGAAAAAAGGTCGCGATTGTGAAATCGCGACCTTGAATCAGTACGACTTGGAAATCGTCTACCGAATTATTTTGCCGCCGAATTACGACGACGATATCGCCAGGCGGCGCCGAGTCCGGCAACACACACCAGAGCGATCGATCCCGGCTCAGGTGCGGCTGCGTAGTTCAAGCTGAGCGTGCTCAAGTTGGTCGCCAACCCAAGGTCATTGAAGCCCGCATCCCCCGCCTCAAACTCGCTGATCGTCGCCTGAAAAAAGCCGTCTGTTGCACCGACAGTGCTGAGGGTTACCGTTGCAAGCAACTGTTCGGAGGTTCCGATCGTCATCGACCCACCGGCACCCACAGCGGTGTTCAGAACCGCCGTCGTCGTTCCTGGGAACGAACCAGCCATCCAGCCAGCCGGGTTCGTCCAGAGACCCGAACTTGGCAAGTCGAAGGTTCCGGAGGCCATGGTTCCACCCGCTCCGCTCACGCTACTGAGACTGAGTCGAAAACCGATCCCAGAGATCCCCTGGTTGGCGACTGTGGACGACACAAAAATACTGAAGATACCCGCACTCGGATTATTGAGTGGCAGCGGTGCTCCCCCCGTCGGTGTGGTCTGGGCCAAACGAAGGATCAAATCTGCACGAGAGCTGACTGCGGACAACGCAATGCTCATGAAACACAAAGATGCAACCAACAATGATTTCATATTCTTCTCCAAATTAAGGAACCCCAACACTAGAATTGATACTTTTTCGGAAGTCAACGAATTTAACGGTCGATTTGTGGAATTCGTGAAAAAATTTTGAACTACCGGAGACGTGAGTTTCCGGCTCGCAGTCGAAGCTTGGCCAAGAAATCCGTGAGAGACTCATCCACCGCGGCCGGGCTTTCGCTAGCCGACGGTTGGGTTGCCGAGCGGGGGGTCGAGGCAGCGATTTCACGCACCATCGAACTTGGCATCGGAACGTCAAACAAATCGTCGGTCAGACGGGCTCGGATCTCGGTCGCGGACCGATCGGTTTGGTTGGCTGCCTTGGGCAATTCGACGCCCGGCGCCGCGACTATCGATCCTCCAACATCGCCTTCCCCTTCATCGGTGGAACCCGCGGGAGGAATTGTGATGACGCGCAGTGAGGCAAGTCCGACCCTGGGGCGCATCCCGGTGATGTCCCCGATGGTTACCGATCCGTTTTTGTTCAAGTCGAAGGGGCTGTCGACCGCCGCGGAGAATCCAACGGCAGGTCGAATCGCTGTCGCATCGCCGATCGAGACCGAGAACAGACCGCCGCTGGTCGAGCCGTTGACTTCCCCGTACAGGTGCCCGACATAGTAGACCTGCGGCGAAAGCAATCCGGTGTTGGCGTTGGCCAGGACCTTGATCTGCAGCCAACGGTCGGCGATGGCGTTATCGGCCCATTCCAATCGAACGCGGGCGGCGGTTGTCGCGGTGCCTGCGGTGACGTTCACGAGCGAGGGAGCGGGCGCGGCCGCCCAGCTGCTCGGCGGGTTGGCAGCTTCGATGAACGCGCCGGTGGGGCTGTTCCGGAACACAAAGTCCGAGGCTGTGAGACTGCTTGCAGCCAAGCCGGCTACGTCAAGCACGATGCCGTTGATACCGCGCGTGGTGTTGATCAAGTTCGCATAGGTCAGCGTCTGCGCAACCGTGCTCGACTTGGCCAACACCTTGCTCGTATCCAACGCCGCATCGACACTCGTTCCTGCGAAATGGGAGCCTTTGTAGTAGACTTTGCTGCTGACGACCGAGACCATTGCATCGATGGAGAACTGGACTTGTCCTACAAGTCCTTTGTGATCGGTGCCGGTGATCGTGACGGTTTGATTGTTGTAGGCTTGGCTGGGGGTGAAGGACCAGGCCCATGTACCGTCACCGTTCTTGGTCACCGTTCCGAGCGAAGCCGACAGGGTCACAGGATCGTCTTCCGGGTCGGACCAAGTGCCGGAGTTCGTAAGGGGCGTGAGAACATTGCCGCTGAGAGAGGCTTGGGCACGGGTCAATCGCGGGGCTTCATTGACATCGATGACTTGAATGGCGAAAATCTTATCGACGTACAGTCCTCCTCGGTCGGTGGAGCGAATTCGGACCGAATAGTTCGATTGGGTTTCGTAGTCCAGACTGCTGATCGCGCGCAACGTTGAACCGGTGATGCTGAATGCGGCGTTGTCCTTGGAGCCGTCTCCCGAAACCAGCGAATACGTAAAGCTGTCACCGAAATCAGGATCGATCGTGGAAAGGATACCCACGATCGCGTTGGCACCTGCATTTTCTGGGATATCGGCCAACTCGGTACGATCCGCGTCGACGAACCGAAGGCCGTCGTAGTAGCTGACGAACCCTTCGTCCCAAGTATCCTGGTGAATTTCAAACGCTGAAACGTTCGAAATGTCAAAACTCCCCACGGTGGAACGCTGCCAAACACTGTTTCCGGTCAAAGGAATGGAAAGCTGCGACCATGCGCGATTGGGCATCAACGGTTGCGCAGGCGTAAGCGTCAACGATCCATCGGGGCTGAGCAACTGAATCACAGGCTGATTGCCTTGCCAACCGGACGCGGAGGGAGTGTCACCGTACACCCAAAACGTAAGCAGATCCACCGGAGATAGATCCCAGTTCCGCGTTTGCGCTGGATACCGTATTCCGGCATCAGCACTTCCCTGAGAATCCAATTTCAGCGAGGAGGAGCCCTGTTTGACGAATTGCGTGTTGTTGGAGACGGTTGCGGTTGAACCCTCTGCCCACGCAGTCCAACGGGTTGCGTTCCCCTCGGTCAGCCAATCGGTGGATAGAACACCAACATCGGTCGGCGCCCCGTTGGGCCAGAGGAATTCGATGATGCGTTTCAAGACCGCATTTTGATTATTCGGGCTTGAAGCTGACGTGCTGATCGCTTCCAAGGGAGTTGTTGTAAAGACAACACCGAAGCCTCCAGCGTTGTAATCTCCTCTGTAGCTGATCGCGGAAAACGGCGATGTGCTGTTGACGCCGTGGTTCAGCCATCCTTGAGCTCCTGCAACAGGCGTGACTGCATCAATCCAAAGCGTTCCGAATCCGGCAGGCGACGCGATCGGCAAGTTGAGACCATCGCCGATCGGATGTCCTGCAACCCCTAACGCCGTGTGGGATTTCGTCTGAACGTCATCGGTGTAACTGGCAACCTTCAGGTAATTCTGTTGGAATTCGAGGGCGACTCTGTTGTATAAGATTTCATGTCCCGAAAGGAAAATTCGCCCACCGGCATCGAGGTAGCCAGCGATGGCGGTCTGGTCGGAAGTCGACAATCCAATCACGTTGCCTGTGTTCCATACCACAACCCGATAGGCTTTCAGAAAGTCGGAGCT
>JBKDPB010000259.1:0-5174 GCA_046342615.1 Planctomycetota bacterium
CCCCAAGAGCCTACCTGAGCCGATCAAGTCGCAGTTGGATCTGACATCCGGTCGCAACCTCGGCCGCATTTGGAGAATCGTTCACCGCGATCGTCCCCTGCGCCGCGAGGCTCCAGCGCTCGATCGAGCGGACACCGCCGCTCTGGTCGGAACCCTCGCGCATCCGAACGGGTGGCATCGGGATACGGCCTCCCAACTCCTTGTCTTGGGCCAAGATTCCCAAGGGATCCCGGCGCTGCGATCCATGGCGAGGTTCCACGAGGCTCCGCTGGCCAGATTGCACGCCCTCAGCGTCTTGGCGGCGCTCCCCGGCGGCATCGATGCAGAGACTTGGCTCGACAGCGCGCGAGATCCTCACCCCAAGATTCGTTTGTGGGCTTGGGTCCTGCTGCCGCGATTCCAAGACAGCCTGCCTCGCAACGCGTTGAAAGAGGGGTTTGCCTCCCTGGTGAACGAATCGGATCTCGAGGTTCGGATTGCCGCAGCCGTCCGATCCCGAGCCGTTCTTGGAAACCCGCAAGACCTGGACACCGTGCCGGCAATGATCGTTGGCTGGATCGGCAACGACTGGAATTGCGACGAGTTGCGAGCAGGGATCGAGTACGCGATCTCAGGCAACAACGCGGAAGCGTTTGCAGACCACTTGATTTCGATCTTGCCCACCGGTGCCTACGAAGCGTCCGCAACCGGGTGGTGGGATGCCATTTTGTTTCAGCTTCATCAAGCTCGAAGGTTGCATGCGTGGCTCGAACGGCACAGCGGCGACCCGATGCCGGAACCCACCAAAACACGCTTCATTGGAAGTTTGTCCAGGCTAGTCCAAGCAAAACAGATCACCGATCCGGACGCGCGGATTGCCGTCCAGCAGTTCGCCCGGAAATTCGGATTGGAACTCGTCCGAGCGGCGATCGCGTCGAACGCGTTGTCGAGCACCTCCACGCTGGAACGGCAGGCGATCCAATTAACCTCCCTTCTCCCCCTGGAAGAGCGATTGCCGTTGCTGCGCGAGATCCTCGATCGCGAACAAAAAATCGAATTGCAACAGGCTGCGGTGGAATCGTGGCTCGTCAACGAACCGACCCTGCAAACCTTGGTGCTCGACCGTTGGGAAAACCTTTCGCCGCCCGTCTTCAATGGATTGCTTCAAAGCCTCGTGCGAAGCCTTGCCGGGACGCGGATGCTGCTCGATCGGGTCGAGTCCGGGCAGATCGATTCCAAGCGCATCCCTGCCTGGGCCTGGCAAGCGGTTCGAGGATCAACCGATGAAGAGATTCGCCAACGCGCAGCGCGATGGGCCAGCTCCTCTGCGTCCAAATGGGAGGATGTCCGCGCTCCGTACGCAGCCGCCTGGAACCAAAGCGGCTCGTCCGAGCAAGGAGAATTGCATTTCCGCAAATGGTGCGCATCCTGCCATCGCGTCAACGACGTCGGTATCCAACTCGGACCATCGCTGGACTCGTATCGCGTTCGGACCAACGAAGCCATCGCGATTGCGATCGCGGAGCCCAGTCGCGATCTTGATCCGAAATACGAACAGCATCAAGTCCGCACGCAGGAGGACGACACGTACGCCGGGTTGTTATCCGCCTCGGGGACCGATTTCATTGAAATCACCTCGGCCCAAAATCAAGTCGCGCGCGTCCCGAGAGACTCGATCGAAACGTGGACCACGACCGGAAAGTCGCTGATGCCCGAGGGGATGCTGCAGGAACTCTCCCCGCAGAACCTCAACGACTTGATCGCGTTTCTGCGTAGCAGGAAGCAGCCTTAGAGCTTCTTCTCAACCGCGAGTTGATGGAAGCAATGCTGCACCGAATCCTGGTTCTCGAGGAGCCAGTCGATATTCGGTTCGTTGTTCATGGCCTTGCCAATCGCTTTGGCCGTTGCCTCGCGATTGGTGCGGAACAACACCTCGGGATCGTATTCCCCGTCAACGATCGAGGGATCGAGCCAAACCGACACAATGATGCCGATATCGTTGACGATTTCCTTCGGAATATGGCCGCTGCGTACAGAGTCCAAAACCCCGTTGGCGATCGCGGCCTGAACCGTGCCCATGAGGATGTTCGTGTACTTTTCGCTGTTGACGGTCACCTTGCTGACCATCACCGTGACCGGACGTACCTGCACATCGCAGTTCAAGATGGCGTAGATCTTGGAATGACCTTTGGTCTGATTGCCGATCATATTGGCGATGGCGATGCCGACCGGTCCGTCGAGCGCCCCAATCACCACCTCGGGTTCCGCGGCGGACCAAGCCTCGGTCGATTCGACCAACGCCTCGCCCGTTCTCATGACGATTCGGCCGACCGATTTTTTCTTGCTCTTGTTCGCTGGTTTTTTCTTGGCCATGTTGTCTCTCTCTGTACCTGTCGTGAAGGATGCTGTGCCCAGTCGCGGTGGATCCCTGGCGCAACCAAATCGGGGTGGACTGTCCGTCTGTAGTGTAGCGGCAGTTCCGCCGTCGATCCAATCCCCTGTTTCGCTCGGCAAAACAACGAGCGCTTTCTCGGCAGGGGCGACTTTATCGTCGGCCGATGGTGCGCAGGGCGCGGTGGACAATGCGTTCGGTTTCGGGAGTGGGCGAACGTTTTCGCCACGCGTCGGTGATGCTGCGTACCCACGCCGGTTGCGATTTGCTGGCATCGTTCAACCAATTGGCGACCGAATTCCCGACGTAGCGAGATGCGTCCGAGGCTAATGGATCCAGGATCGGAAGCCCGATGTCGGGTTCTGCTTTGAGAAGCGGGATATGGGAGCACCAGACACCGCAGGGTCGCGTGATCTCACTGGCGAAGCGGCGGAGCCGTTCGCTGCGGCTTCCGGTCCACGGAACCAAGCGTCGAACGGCATCGACAGGATCCTCGATCACGTGGGGCCTCAAGGCTAGCCATGCAATTTCTCGCGTTCCTGCGTTGGCGTCGTCTGCTTGCGTCTTGAGCCAAGCCAAACGCCTTGCGAAAGTCATTCCCGACGCGGTGCCGACCACGAAGGCGGACCACTCGCGCACCACGTCGCTCGAGTGACCGACCATGAACTGGTACGAGGCGTCGCCAACCGTGATGCGTCCTGCTAACCAACGCCCGATCGCCTGTGATTGCTTGAGGGCTGAGAGAGGCTTGATCGCAGCCAATGTCTTCCGATCGTCGACATCGAGGGTCCATTGCAAATGGTCCGCCAAGCGATGGACGAGGTGAATCCGATCCACGACGAGCCATTCCACGAGATTCTTGGATTCAATCCAGCCCTCGCGCAGGGCGAGGAGAATATCGCTGGGAACTTCGCTACGACGTCGGGGGGCAGACCGAGCCGCCCACAGGTTTCGTTGTTCCGACGATGGGGACTTTGGAGCTGCCACTCTGATCCGAATCAGGAACCGCCAAAGGCCTTGACGAGCATCGATGTCAAAAGCGTGGAGTAGTTGGTTTCGCCGTCCCAAGCCCACAGGTTTCGAAGAATGTCGGTCGTGAGAATTCCACCCAACCCCATCAGCATGAGGATCATCACGAGCATTCCGACTTGGAGGCCGGTGTAGGGAACCTCGGACACGCCGCGGAATCCGCCGCCTGGAACCATTTCGGGTGACATATCACCCAGACCGCCATCCATGCCCGCTTCCTGAACCGCTCCGAGATCGCCGCCTGGCATCCCCAAGGCATCGCCGAAACTGGACGAGTCCTCCAGTTCGATAACCTGGGAACTGCTGTCG
Source organism: Planctomycetota bacterium (assembly GCA_046342615.1). GTDB lineage: Bacteria > Planctomycetota > Planctomycetia > Pirellulales > Pirellulaceae > JBKCUI01. Next base: position 3,710 of record JBKDPB010000259.1, read on the forward strand.
TCATCCGTTTCGATGCTGCCCGAAGGTGTCAGCTGGAATTCTTCGCCCTGCTGAAAATCAACGAGAGCACCGCTGCCCAGGGCGGCTCCAACGCCGCTACCCACCGCACTACCTTTGGACTTCCCGGTACCACTTCCCGCCAAGTCGACCTCGCCACCGAGATCCAATCCGGAGATGCCTGTGCCGGCTAGGTCCAGCGGCTCGTCATCCAGGGACAAACCGCTATCGGACGGGCTCATCAGATTGATGCCGCTCTCTGCCCCCAGCGACAAGCCGGAATCGGATCCCAACACGAGATCATCTTCGTCGTCTTTCGCTAACTCGAGTTCTCCCAAATCGATACTACCGCTTCCCGTACCCGACTTGGACCCACTCTTGGAAGATCCTCCCTTGGCGTTGAGCTTCGAGTCGAGAACGTTGGAGTCGACCGACTCCTTGAGCAGGTCGAAACCGCTTGCATCCGGGGAAGGAGCGAGCCTGAGGTCGCTTCCCAAATCCACCTCTCCATCGGAACCGCCTTCGGCGGAGGCGAGATCGAGGCTGACAGCACTACCTTCGGCGTTGGGTGAGCTGTCGCGTTTCACCAGTTTGTCACCGCTGTCACTGTTCGGATCCGCGACCAGAGCGACATCGCTGTCGCTGGCCATTTGCGCCAGCTTGAGATCGGAGTCCAGGGCGATATCGCTTCCCGGTGCCACGGTGCTTCCCGACTTGCTGCCGGAAGGACCGACTTGGCGTTCGGAAACAAGCACGGAGGATCCACCTGCTTCCTCATCCAACGCATCGCCGCCCAGTTCGATTTGGACGCGATCGATTTCTTCTTTTTTGAACTTCCAGCTGGTCCCGTCTCGATAGCCGAAAATCTCGCCGCGCGAGCGCATTTCGATCAATTCGTCAGTCGTGACACCTAAAATTTTTGCTGCTTCGTCAAGCGATACGTAGTGTGACATTCCGGACGATGACTCCGACGAGAACCAAGGAGAAAGGAGGCGTAACGGACCACCTCTATGATAGTTGCCCCAATCCGCAGATTCCAGCTTTCGGAACGAGCAATGGGAGACAATTCCGGCGGACTTTTGGAGGTCGAAATTTGAGCGTTTTTCCGATTTTTCCGACCCCCCCTCGCTCCAGGGGGGCGTCGCACCTGTCGGGCTGGAGCGAACTCCCCAGCCCAAACGCCGGGTTCGAGTTATTAAATTAGCCCTGGACAAAGAGGGCTGGCCTGGGCATCATACTGAGCGTCGTCGACGCTGCCGAAATTCCCCTGTGCGATTTCGTGGCGTCATCCGTGTCGAAAACAAGGAGTTGTTCCCGTGCCGAATATCCAGAGTGCCAAAAAGCGGCATCGCCAGTCCCTCGAGCGTCGTGCTCGAAATCGAGCCGCGAAAAGTACTTTGAAGACCCGCATCAAAAAGCTGCAATCCTCGGTCGAATCCAAGGAGTACGACGTCGCGCGGACCCAATT
>JBKDPB010000260.1:0-4445 GCA_046342615.1 Planctomycetota bacterium
GTTCCACTGCGTGATCACGTCTGTGGACGCTGCGGACTCTAAGATGCCGCATAAAATCAATGATGTTAAGTTTGCTATCATGGGCGACTCCCTTGATGTCTAATCCTGGATGGCTGCCGATTCACGATCTGTCGGACGTCCCTACTTTAATGGACAGCCGATTGCTCCGGGGGATTTCGCTGGCAATTTTGAGTTAAGAAAGCGTTAATTGTGCGCTTTCGGTCAACCGATCGATCTGGCGTTTCTCGGGTCGAATCGAGGGAGGTCCGAGGGTTTCTCCGAGGCGACTTAGGGGTTTCTAGGGTTTGTTGGAATTTTCGATGCGGTCAGCGATTTCGCGGATCGTCGCGGCTTTGGCGATGTCTCCGGCGGCCTCGTAAACGCGAGCGAGGGATTGATGGAGGGGAGCGGAATCGGGGAATTTTTGGGTCGCGGTGGATAGGACCTCGATGGCTTCGGACCATTTGGATTGGGAAGCGAGGATTTGCCCGAGCGTAACGTAGAAGGAGGCTTCCTGGACCGGGCCATCGATCGCTTGCCGAGCGAGCAATTCGGCTTCATCGAGCCTTGGAGGATCAGCAAGCGAGAGGATCTTTGCAAAGTTGTTGTAACCGATCGCGATCGGGGGCTGCAGTGTCCGGGCTTGTGCCAAATGCCACACCGCGTTGCTCCGGGTATCCGGAGTCAGAGCAGCGAGCAAGCCGAGCGCAAAGTGAGCTCCTGCAGGATTTGGGCCGGATACGAGGATCTGTTCTAAAGTTCTTTTGAGCTGCCCCTTTTCCTCGTCCGGTAATTGAGGGTCAAACAGCTTCTCGAGCCGGATGTAGATTTCGCGGTAATGGAGATCGATGTTCATGGCTCGAGACAGCCAAGACAATTTTTCCAGAAAGGTGAGTTCGCGGGAATCGTCGTCGAATTGGAGTATGTAGAAATCGGCGGTTGCGCGTTGCATATCGGGATCGCGGTGCAATTGCAAACCGGCCAACAACACCTTTTCCGCTTCCTCCAATCTCTTGAGTTTCGACAGGACAACTGCGAGTTGAAGCCTGGACAGCTTGTCTTCGGGTTTTTGGTTGAGAAGGTTGAGAAACCCGTCGCGAGCTCGTTCCAGAGCCTTCTTGGATGCGGCTGTGTCGTTCTGCTTTTCCTCGATGTTTGCCATCGCGATAAAATGGACGGGATGCAGGCTACCGGCTTGTTCCAGAACCTGAGCGGCCTTATCGAGATTCCCGCGAGCCTGATGCAGTTGGGCCCACATCACCAAGTTGCGTTCTTCATCGCGCGCCCCCGCATTCTCGAGATGCCATTGCAACTGATCCAAGATCTCCTCTCCGGGATTGCGCTGCAGTTGCTGAGCCAAATCGATCGCCCGAAATTGATGCGCGGGAGCGAATCCGATCTTTCCATCGGGTGCAATCCCGGCCATGGCGGCGTTAGCGATGTCGAGGTTTTGCAACCGAGCGTGGGCGAGACCGTAAAGATAGACGTTTTCGCGCCGAGGGTTTTTCGAGCCCGATACGATCCGATTCGCGTAGAGAGTCGCTTGGATGGAATCGGGCGACGAAAACGATGCGATCGTCTTCGATGTGTAACGCTGCACAGTCGATTCGTAACGATAAAGGGCGACCGCGATTCCAAGGACCGTCAAGCCCGCGACAGCCAACGCAGGAAGACCTCTCAAGAAGCAGGCTCGCTGCGCAGCGGGCAGAAACCAAACGCGAATCGGGAACGCCAGGGCTAGAATCATGCCCCGGAAACCCCAATAGATCAACCTTATCGGGAGTTGCCATAGCCGTGTGCGGGACGAGCGTCGCTGGACGCTACCAGCCGCGTCATCGCCTTCATCATCGGCTCGGAATGCAGAAAATCCCCGTGCAATCAGCCGTTCCATGCCATCGGAGACCGCATGGAGAATCGTCATGGGTAGCTGGCGAAGGGCTTTCCACATTTTGGTGAATTGCTACCTCGAACCTGGGGTGCCGAATTGCTGCCGCACGAAAGGCAGAACTTTCCTCCACACGCTCTTCAATTCCTCCGTCTTTTCCTTGTCGAGCGTTTTCACTCCCTTCCAAGAAAGCGAAATGGTATGCCCCGCTGGAGGTGTTACGTCGCTGAAGGCCGATTTCGCCGAGTTGATTCCTACTGCTCCCAGCAAATTGGTCCACGCCACGGACGGGAAGTTGAACCACCCGACGGCAGGATTCGCAGGCATCCACGCTCCGTATCGATCAGCCCCAAGCGCGATCAATCCACAGGCTTCGCCCGGCAATCGCACCAACCGCGCAAAAGTCGATCCGTCCGCTTCATCGAACTCGGTGGCCGGGTTGGCATCGCTGTCGAGATTCCAGCCGTTCCATCTCCAGCGATAGAGATAGGGTAAATCGGTGGGGCCAGGCCCGCAGACTTCAAGGGTCATCTGCTTGCCTTCATTTGCCAATTTCCATCTTCGAAGCGACCGAGGCGCTTGATCGTAAAAACGATTCTCCAGCGGCTCCTCCTCCTCGATTTTCCAAGACTCCCATTCCTTCGGAAGGCTCAGGGATGCCAGTTGCGATGGAGGCGATACCCAGCCCCACCCGTACTGGCTTGTCAATCGCACCGACAGGAGGCAAATTGCGATGAAGCCAACCACGACCCCCCAGTCCATTCCTTGGAGTTGCCATCCGGGACTCATCGACGAGGCTACGTCCGACACATCGGAAACATCCGTTGCGGTCTCATCGGCTTTCGGTCGAAATATGCTCGAAAGGAATTGATCGCTGCTCCACATGAAGAAAAGAATCAGGGCCAGAACGATAAAGCTCCACGCCGTCACACCTGGAGCGGAATCCATCCAAGAGCCACCCCACTCCTTATTTGCTAGTAGCACTGCAGCGCCGAAAGCGTTCCACAGCAGCACCCAGAAAATCGCCTGGCAGACGTTCAAGAAGGTTCGCAAACCATGGTACTGGAAATAAATGCTCCAAGCGATCGCAGTGAAGACGGCCGGATACAGCCACGCCACCCCTTCGAACAAATTGCTCGCGAGGGTCTGTTGACTGATCAGACCGATCGCATTTCCTTCCGTAAAGAAAAAGATCTTGAGGAAGTCCAGCATCATCATCGTCAGGCTCGTCGACGCGGACTGAAGTGCGAACTGAATCCAGGGTTCGAGCATCGCAGGAATCGGCTTGACGAATGCCAGCAAGATCAAAACCGGCAGGCATGCTTTGACACCTTCGGCGGAGAATTCGGCGTAGGCGACGACACCGATCAAGAAGAGAAACGTCATCCAACCGAGAAAGGGCGAGTGAATCAACTGGGCGAGCAACGCAGACGCCAATCCGATGATTCCCATGAATGACGTCGTCGAGGGGTTTCCTCGCTCGCGCTGCAACTGCGATGGTTCGTCATCGATCTGCACGCGCCGCAACCACAGGCCTCTTCGGTGCCAGAAAAGCCAGGCCGCAACCATCAAGCTGAGGGCGACATACACCCCCCCGCCCGACGCGATCGATTGTTGAAGGTGTTCCACCAATAGTGTGGCGAGGGCAGCCAGTGCGGCGACAAGAAAGGGAACGAATCCGGTCATTTTTGGGCTTTAGGTGGGCTGTTCCGTAGTGGGCGAACTATACCTTGCCTGCCCTCTTGGCGGCGTTCCGTCCGGGGAGCTTGTCCGAGTAATCCGAGTACTCGCGATCGTAGGAGCGCGCGTACTGGTAACCGTAGTAATACACGCCGCGGTAGTAGGTACCATACTCGTTGTAATACAGGTTCTCATCCATACCATTGACGATGACCCCCATCAGGTTCCCTTGGACGAGATCCAAGCGTTCCTTGGCCTTGTGAGCCGAAAGGATGACACCGCGTCGAATTCTGAGGACCAAGATGATTCCATCGACGATCGAACTGAGGCTTGTCGCATCCGCGACCGGTATAACGGGCGGGCAGTCAATCAGCACAAAATCAAATTGCTTTCGAAGTTCAGCCACCATGTCTCCGTAAGCCGGTGAGGCCACGAGTTCGCCTGGATTCTTGGGGCGACCTCCGGTGGTGAGCAGCGTGAGATTGTTCTGGAAGACACATGGACGCAAACACTCGTCCAAGGGGACTTCGCCCGACAGGTACTGCAAGCTACCGGGTTCAAATTGCACGCCGAAGTTCTGTTGCACCCGCGGTCGGCGGAAGTCCGCGTCCACCAGGCATACTTTTTTATTCGTCTGAGCCAAGGATATCGCCAGATTCGCCACCGTGGTCGACTTGCCGTCCCCCGGAGACGGGCTAGTGAACATAAAGACCCTATGTCCGGACTGGCCTGCTGCAAACAGAAGTGAAGTTCGAGCGGCTCGGAAGGTTTCCGCAGCCGAGGAACTGGTGTTGATCGCCGTGACCAGCATCGGCGATCCCGGAAAATCCTTGTCGATATTCGCCTTCTTGATGCGTGGAACCTTGCACAACACCGGAAC
>JBKDPB010000261.1:0-13924 GCA_046342615.1 Planctomycetota bacterium
CGGCAGAACTACGTCAGAAATACGAATATGGCATCTTCCGCATCCGAATCGAACACGAAAGCATCCAGCGTGGGTGTTCGTTTCACGCAAGAGGATTTGGAGAAGCGGTTGATTCAGTTGGAGCGTCTCGCCGCGGTGGGAGAATTAAGCAGCACGACCACTCATGAATTCAACAATCTCTTGATGACGATCATCAACTACGCCAAACTCGGCATGCGTCACAAGGACGAAGCGAGCCGAGACAAGGCGTTCTCTCGCATTTTGGATGCCGCGAATCGCGGAGCGAAGATTACGAGCACAGTCCTGGGCTTATCCCGATCCGGCTCAGGACCAATGGAGCCGGTGGATCTGGTAGGCTTGGTCGAAGACACGTTGGTTTTGCTCGAACGAGAACTGGTCAAGTATCGCATCGATGTTGAACGCGACTTGCACAAGTGCGCCAAAATCTCGGGCTCCTCCGGCCAGTTGCAACGTTTGCTATTGAACCTGATCACCAATGCTCGACAAGCCATCGGGGAACGCGGGACCATTCTCATTCGGATCGCCGAGGAGCAAGGTTTCGTGGTCTTAACGGTTCGGGATAATGGGTGCGGGATCCCTGCTGAGAATCTCCCAAAACTTTTTGAGCGATTCTTTACGACCAAGACGGGGCCCGATTCGAGCGGCAAAGGAGGCACCGGCCTGGGATTATCGGTCTGCAAGGAAATCGTGGACGAACACCGAGGCCGTATCCGTGTCGACAGCACCGTGGGAAAGGGAACCGCGTTTATCATCCGGTTCCCGATGATGCAAGCGCCGTCAGCCACCCCACCGAAAACCGCACCAAAAGCGATTCCATCAAATACGGAACAATTTGCGAATGGCGGTAATTAGGGAGTCTCGCTGCTCCTCGTGCGGAGCATCGCGCAGGGATTGCAACGGGAAATGCAGCAATTTGTTGACCAGTCGTTCCATTGCCTGAGAGACTTCGTTTTGCAATTCGGGCGAAGCGCCCTGCATCGCTTGCTTGCCCATCAATCGCTGCAATTCCGCTTCGCGAATCACTTCGGCCTGATCTCGGAGCGCGCGAATCGTTTCGCTCGAGGATCGCATTTCCCAATCCGACTTGAGACGCTGCCGTTCTTCTTCGATGATCCTTTTCGCTCGAGGAAGCTGTTGGCGTCGAAAGGCTTCATTGCGCTGGCATACCGACTGCAAGTCGTCGACCGAATAAAGAAAGACGCTCGGGAGTCGCGCGATACCGGATTCGAAGTCGCGAGGGACAGCCAGATCGAGGATCAGCAGCGTCCCTTTGCGGCGCTGGTGCATTGCATTTCGCATTCGATTCTCCGATACGATCGGTACCGGAGCTCCGGTCGTGCTGACGACCAGGTCGGCGTCGACGAGCAAGGTATCCAGGGCTTCCCACGGTTGAAAACGGACATTGAATTTTTCTGCGACTTCGCGAGCTCGATCTGGGGATCGATTGATCACCGCGACTTGGGCAGCTCCCTTGCCGACCAGGTACTGAAGGGTTTCGACCCCCATTTCTCCGCTTCCGATGACAACGATCTGCTTGTCGTCGAACCGTTCGAAAAACTCGGAGGCGATTTCGCTGACCGCTACGCTTGGGATGCTTACACGCCTGCGATGAATTTCCGTTTCGTTGAATACCCGTTTGGAGACGAGGTTAGCGCGCTGAAAGAGCGAATGGAGGATGGGACCAGCGGATCCTCCCGCGCGAGAACGCTCATACGCCTCGCTGACTTGAGCCGCAATCTGAGACTCCCCCAAAACAAGAGAATCGATGCTGCTGACGACCGAGAACAAATGGTCGATAGCCGCGTCATCGTCATACGCATAGAAATGTTTGCTGAACAGTTCCGGATCGACCCGGTGATAGCGTGCGACAAAGGCGATTAGATCGTCGGAGGTGGGCAGAGCGTTCCCTTGCGACGCGCCGGTGTACCATTCCACTCGGTTGCAGGTGTTGAGCAATACCGACTCGCTCTCCGGAAAGGCGGTGCGGTAGGCGGCCATCGCGGGTGTGTATTGCTCCGTCGAAAAGGCAATTCGTTCCCGCACCTCGATGGGAGTGGTGTGATGGCTGCAGCCGATCATTCGGACTTTCATGCAAGCCACCTCGAGATCGATGGGAGCACGAGCGAAGCGGGATTTGCGCCGTGCGGTGCCGACATCACGACCGCCAAGGCCGCCGCGACAATCGCAAATGACAACACGCTCAACATCGCTGTCCACTCACCTCGTCCGCGACTCGACGAGAACCATTGAAGGACCGCAGCCGTGCTGAGCCAAAGGAACAAGGCTGCGGAGAAGAGGATACCGCGATCGTTCCAAGCGATCTGGCCGTCTTGCGTCAAGTTCATGATCGCGCCGGAGATGACGCCAAAACCGACCGCCAAAGCGGAGCCAAGAATGCATTTGCGTCCCAGCGATTGCAAATATTCCAACGACGGCAGGCGGAGCGAATTCGCTGACGAACCCAGATGTTTCAGTCGCCAACCTTGCACGAAGTACATCATGGCGACGGCAAACCCCAAGGCAACGAGCATCGTACCCACCAGCATCGCTGCAGAATGAACGAGCCGCCAAAAGGAAGCGGATGAAGACGATGTCGCGATCGGCGAAGCCGACGGAAACGCCACCGCCAGACCAACGATCGCGATGATGATCGGAAGGACGAAAAGTCCAATCTGCTTGTCGCTTCGTCGGCAACTGAGCCAAAACGACGCAGCAGCAACCAGCCATGCCGCCAAAAACCCCCAGTCATGCCAACTGCGAAAGGCTGCGACCTGATTTCCAACCGACGAATTCCAAATACGGTCGATCAGATACAGCGAATGCGTCAGCAGAGCCAAAGCCATCATCGCCGTGGTCGCGAACGGCGACCACCGCCGCACTCGCTCTCCAGAAAAAACGAATCTCGTCAACTCGGCGAGGAATGCCAACAGATAGGCAATAAGGAAACAGGTCTCATTGGGCATAGCCGGCCTGTTGTCGAGGTACCGTTTCGATCATCTGAGCTTGAAAAAGAGAAACCCCGTGCTGAATCGCCTGCACGAGGTTCCAAGGAGTATTCGATGCGATGGAGGATCGCGAGGTTGCCGATCGTTCAGAAATCAATCCCAGTCCTCGTCCTCTTCGTCCTCTTCATCGTCCCAATCATCGTCATCATCATCCTCGTCGTCATCCCAGTCCTCTTCTTCCTCTTCCCCTTCCTCCTCGTCTCCCTCGACTTCTTCCCACTCGTCCTCTAGTTCCTCGTCCTCTTCCAAGTCCTCTTCCTCGTCGTCGTCGAATTCCTCTTCTTCCTCATCGAATTCGGCATCGTCCTCGAAGTCATCGTCTTCTTCGTCGTCGTCATCGAAGTCGTCTTCGTCGTCGTCGAAATCGTCGTCCTCTTCGGACATGACCAAGGAAGAGATACCCGGCTGCAGCCAGGACCAGGACAGGGACCAAGCCTGGGGATCGTGGCCTGAGATCTCTCCAAAAGCGGCAGCGGCGAACGTCATTTTCACAGTGGACACCTTGCTTCTTTCGATCCTATTCAAGGGTAGGGAAACGAGTTGGATCCGATTTTGAACTACTGTTCTAACGAATTCAATTGCGAATGCTAGCGGTCGATCCATCTTCAGTCTACGCACCTTCAATGGTCCGATTGCAAAAAGCTAACGTCGCTGCTCGGAGCAGTTTCACGGAGCTTGTTTGCAATTTCGGCTTCCGCCGCCCGAATCTTTTGGAGCTTGGGAAGATTATCAAGGGACGAAAGCCCAAAAAGTTGGAGAAATGTGCGGGTCGTTTCGTACAGGTAGGGTCGGCCGAGATCCTCGTCCCTGCCGGCGATCCGGATCAATTGCCGTTGGAGCAATTGCCTCAGGATTTCATCGCAATTCACGCCGCGAATTGCCTCGAGCTCCGCTCGGACGATCGGCTGCCGGTACGCGATAATGGCCAGGGTTTCGAGCATGGCTTGGCTGAGCAGTTGCTCGGACGGGATTTCGGGCCGCCGGCGAAGCCAAGTCGCAAATTCTTTTCTGGTAAGCATTTGCACACCGCCGGCAACCTCCTCGGCCCGAAACGCACGCCCCTCGGCATCCAGGCGAAGGTTGATCTCCGCAACCGCAGATCGTGCGGCGGTGGCGTCCGGCAACCCGACGGCGGCCGCGAGACGCCGATAGGAAACCGGTTCCTTGGCGGCGAAGAGGGCTGCCTCCACGAGCGCAACGGGCGACCAGTCAACTGCCTCTGAGCGGGTTGGTTTCTCCATGCGACCCTCGACTCCTTGCAATCTTTCCTTCAAGCCTTGTTCGGATCGACACGATACGACATCATGAGGTTCGGTCGATTCGGAAACCCGAAGAATATGGTAACAAAAAACGCCGCCACCGAGCCCACGCGCAGGCAGATACCGAGAAGCGGACTAGGGTGTTCGCTGTTATTGGTTGGGGCAATGGGTTTCCTCATCGCCGTCGCTTGGTTCCTCTCCTGGTGCTCCATCCATGGGACCGAATTCTGCCCGAACACCTTCCAGGCTCGTTCGTTTTCCTATTCGCGCATTCCAGGAACTCGAATCCTCTTGTCATCCACCACGCTACAAAACACCCGCTCCATCGCATTGCCCGACGTTTTGAAGCACTTGCCGACCGTCAATCGACCCATCGCTTGGCATGTTGCGAGCGTGTCCAGTTCGCCGCAGGAGCAGCATGCTGCAGGAATCTTGATCGACGCTTTCGAGCAGCGCAGTGCCGACGGCAGTGATTTCTGGGGGGCATGGTCCTTTCGCAACCCCTCGCTCGCGGCCATCCTGTGGCCTATGGTCCAGTCGATCGCGTTTCAGCAGCTTTATGATTGCTTGCCGGAGATATTGGAAATGGCCGAGTCGGCGCGCGATGCCGAGTCTCTGGAAAAGCAGGCCTTGGAGATGATCGCTCGCACCGTAGCCGAACGGCTCAAACGCGCGTCCGAGGAATCTCAGTCCTCGGAATTGATCGACTGGCTCGACGGGCTTTCGGTCACCCAGCCAGGAAATGCCGAATGGTTTTCGGAACTGAAAAAACGTGTGCGAACGACTCGCGGCCCCACCGAATTTTGAAAGCTTGCGGGGCTTGTGCTTGCTTTGCCTTGAACCATCTCCGACAATCCATCGCTGGCGGTGCTGCCATCATTGATTGAACGGCGGGTGAAGTCATGTCCAGCGATTCTCAGGCGAATGCGCAAAATGTCTCCGACCCCGCACTTTTGGAGCGCGCTCGCCTCGCCCTCCAATCGCTCCAATTCGAGGAGGAGGCGGCGCGGTACCGAGCGGCCTGTGCGGAGTTGATGGAAGCCATCGCGGATGCGAAAGCGGGAGACGAGGAACCACTCAAACGATGGCTCGACGCACGGCGGTGGATTCGAGATGGAGGCAACCCCTCGCCGCCCCCGCACCATCTTCACCGCTCGAATCGTCTCGGCACAGACAACCGTCTCGGCACAGACAACGAAGCGCCGTCGAGCAACGCAATCGAGGCACTGGCCCCCCAGGTACCAGACTCTCCTTGGGCACGTATGGAGACGGCGGCTTGCGAACGAGCCAAGCATTGGTTCGACGCGGAACAGGTTCACGAGGATTCCTTCGGGGACGAAACGAGCCAGACATCGCTCGACTTGGCGATGGTCTTGGAAGGAACTCAAGATCGTTCGCCCCGAGCGACGCGCCGTCGGTGGCTGCCACCCCATGTCATCGGAAGTTTGGGGGTGCACGGATTGCTGCTGGCGATCCTGGGATGGTGGGTCGTAGCCAGTGTCCAGCCGGAAAAGCAACTTTCCATTACGGCGGGGCCGGTGGAGCTCGAAGAACTTTCCTTGGAGACCACGATCGATTCGACACCGATGGATACCGACCGCATGAGCGAAGCGGAGCCAGCCCCGCTCGCCGACCTCGAGAACATCCCTCTCGACATTCCGCAGATCGCCGCGATTGAGGGGAACACCGGCCCTCGCCTGGCCGAATCCACCTTGGCGGCGATGACCGGATCGATTCAGGGAGTCGGTGGCACGGGGACGAATCTTGCGTCGGGCGCAGAGTTTTTTGGAGCCCAGGCCGCCGGCAACAACTTCATCTTTGTCGTTGATTGCTCACCCAGCATGGCGCGAGACAACGCCTTCGAATCCGCCAAGGGAGAGATCCTGCGGTCCCTGTCGATGCTGAAACCCAAGCAGCGGTTCTTTATTCTTTTCTTCGGGAAAGAAATCGTCCCCATCCAATTTCCGGGCCAGGAACCGGAGTCTTATTTGCTCCAAGCAACTTCGGAAAACGTCGAAAAGACGGTACAATGGGTAAAAAGAACGGCCATTCAAAAGGATGGACGCCACCCCGTCGATGCCATGCGTCAAGCCATTGCCATGAAGCCCGACGGGATCTTTCTCTTGTTTGACGGGGACACCAAGGTGGAGGCGTGGACGGGAATGATCAACACCCTCAATCGCACCGATGATTGGCTCTCCCAAGGCGAGGTCAGGACTCCTATCCACGTCGTGCATTTCTTTCGAGAGGAATTTGCAGCGGAGATGAAGCAACTGGCCGACCAAAATGCCGGAACGTATCGATTCATAACGCGTCCTCCAAAGGGAACCTCGCGGTGAACGAGCACGACCGCAACACCCTCAAATCCAAAAGACTGGGATCGGCGATCTCGTTTGCGGTCAGCATCGTTCTTCATCTAGCCATAACCCTCGCTTTGTCCTGGATCGTGATCGGATACTCGGGGACGGGAACGAACGGTATCCAATTAAACGGCACTCAGGTCAGCGAGGATGCGGATTCCGATCTGCCCACGCTTGAGATTGCCGAGACCCCGTCGCTACAGCCAACCATGGAATCGGTTCAGCTCCCGTCGGAAGTCACCGAGGCGATCACTCGGGCGAAGACCCCGATCCAAGTTTCAGCGTCAACTGCATTGACAGCGCCGAATTTAAGCAGCTCCGCATTCGAAGAAACGACGCTGGCACTCATGATGGGAGGCGAGGGTGAGGAAGGCGAGGCTGCTGGTGGCGGTTCACCAGGCGGCAACCCGAGCGGGGCGGGTGCGACGTTTTTTGGAACTCGAGCCACCGGGCATCGCTTTGTCTTCGTGATCGATAGCTCGTCGTCGATGATCGGCCCGCGTTGGCAATCCCTTCGACGCGAACTCATCCGCGCGATTCGAAGCCTCTCACCCGACCAGGAGTTCTTTGTCATCAGTTTCGATTTTGCTGCCCATCCGATGTTCAACGAGTTGCCTCCCAAAGGGAAGTTTCTGAACCCAACTAAGGAAAACGTCGAGAAATTGAATCGATGGATCGGTTCGATTCAACACGGCAGCAACACCCTTCCGGCTTCGGCCATCGGCATCGCGCTCCGGCTCGAACCCGATGCGATCTTCTTGCTGTCCGATGGAGAAATACGGGATGCGACCCTCTTCGACTTGAGAACCTACAATCGGACCGAGGATGATCAAGGAAAGATCTCGGTGCGGATCCCCATTCACACGGTTCTGCTCCAAAGCGATGTGGGCTTTCTGACGCTCAAGACCATTGCGGACGAAAACGACGGGGTTTTCACGCCCGTTCCAACGTTTTCGAACTAAACCCGGATCTTCCGATGGTTTGGTCACTCTGTGCCGACGATCCGTTGAAACGAAAATTTTGACGATTTTCTCCGTCCAGACCGAAACGATGGTCAAACGAGCGTGTTCGCCTACCCTTAATGCCCTTCAATTAGCTACTCGACCGGATGGAACAAGGGATGCCTCCTCGCATTCGACCCTTTGTATGGATCCTCTTCTTCGGCTCGTGGGTCGTGGTTGCTTCGCTCCGGCCGGCATGGGGACAACAACCTCAGGAAAAACCTTTGTCCAAGGGGCAAATCCAGTTTTTTGAGTCCAAGGTACGCCCTCTGCTGATGGATCGATGTTACGGATGCCATTCGCTGGAGTCGAATCTCGCCGAAGGTGGGCTGCGGCTCGATACACGGGAGGCGACTCGTCGTGGCGGAGGTGGGGGTCCGGCGCTGACACCTGGGAGCCCGGAAGCGAGCCTATTGATCCGGGCTGTGGAGTACCAGGATTCCAGCTTGCAAATGCCTCCTGCGGATTCGGGAGGCAAACTGTCCGATACGGAAATAAAGGTCCTCAAGCAATGGGTGCGCATGGGAGCTCCCGACCCTCGGGAAGAACCCTCGCACGTTCTGCCAAACGAGGAACATGGGCAAGCCTCGACGTGGTGGGCTTATCAACCGTTGAAGAGGAGCGATCCCCCGAGCACCGAAGGATGGGCTTGGAATGAGATTGACCGGTGGATTGAGCGCGATCACCAACGGTTTGGCATGGTACCGCACCAAGATGCGGATCCTGCAACACTGCTGCGGCGACTAACCTTCGACTTGACCGGTCTGCCGCCGACCATCGAGGATATCAACGCATTCTCGGAATGGATCCAGACCAAATCGCGCAGGGAAGCGATCGAAATCATGGTGGATCGCTTGCTCGAGAGCGAGGACTTCGGGCCGCATTGGGGTCGGCATTGGCTGGACGTGGCTCGCTACGGAGAATCGAGCGGCCGCGAAGTAAACGTCCCCTACCATTTTGCGTGGCGTTATCGCGAGTGGGTCATCGATGCTTTCAATCAAAACAAGCCGTTTGACCAGTTTCTTGTGGCCCAGATTGCCGGAGATCTGCTTCCGTATTCCGACGAGTCCGAGCGCGCTGCCAATAGGGTGGCAACGGGCTTCCTGGCGATCGGCTCGCGCAACTTCAACGAAGGAAACCCTTTGCAGTTCGCAGTGGATCAGGCAGACGAGCAGATCGACACCCTCTTTCAGGCGATGATGGGGACCACATTCTCCTGCGCTCGGTGCCACGATCACAAGTTTGATCCGATCTCGCAACGGGAATACACGGCTTTAGCAGGCATCTTTCTGTCCACCGATACTCGCTACGGAGCGGTGGGTGGAAACATCTCGCGCAACGGAGCCCCAGGAATTGAACTTCCTCCGCTTCCCTCGATCCCAGTGGTGCCATCGAGTTGGTCGGACGATCAACTCGCAGAGAAACGCAGACAACTGAGCGAACTGAAAGTACGTCGCGAAGAACTTGAGAGCGAAGTGAAAGCCCAGCGCAAGGAGATGGCTGCTGGCAAAGAGATCGATCGGAGCAAACAACAGGAACTCCGCAGAACCGTGTCTCAAGCCAGGGACTTGGAGTTTCAACTAACGCAGGTGGATAACGAAGGTCGACCGCGGCCATGGGCTATGGGGGTCGTCGAAAAACCGTCGACACCGGATAACGAATCCGTTGCGCAATCCCGATCGGCAAACGCGAAAAGCATGAAGATCAAGGCAAACAATTCGGCTGCACGTCGCCCCAATTTCGCCACGATAGGCGATAGCCCTTTCTTTGCCCGGGGAGAGATCGGCATGCCGGGAGAACGGGTTCCGCGAGCGGTTCCCAAGTTCTGTGGCGACGCCAACGGTTTTACAATCCCAACCCAAACCAGCGGGCGACTCCAGTTAGCTCAGTGGATGATCAGCCCCGAAAACCCGCTGACATCGCGCGTTGCCGCCAATCGGGTCTGGTATTGGTTGATGGGAAAGGGAATCGTCGAAACCGTTGACAACTTTGGAACAACAGGAACCGAACCGACTCATCCAGAGTTGTTGGATCATCTCGCGATCGAGCTTCGGGATCACGGATGGGACATGAAAGCGTTGATCCGCAAGATTGCCACCAGCCGAACCTATCAGTTGGCATCCGTCGCTGAAAACGTGGCGACCGACGCAAACGCGGTCGACTCCAAGGACCCCGACAATCGACGATACGGACGGGGCAAACGTCGTCGATTGCAAGCGGAAGAGATCCGCGACTCCATGCTTTTCATGGCGGGACGCCTGGACCGATCCAGACCTCTGGCAACCACCATGGCCAAAAATTTTGGCAGTAAGATCAATCTCGCACTTGGGCGGAAGCGAGCGAAAGGAGAAGTTCTCTCCGACGACGTTTGTCGTTCGGTCTATCTGTCTTTGCCGCGTGCGATGTCGCCGGAAGTGCTCGAACTGTTCGATCTGCCCGACGGCAGCTATGTCCAAGGAACCCGCGAGTCGACGAACGTTCCGTCGCAGTCACTGTTTCTGCTCAATAGTCCGCAAGTCGCGGGGTATGCCGCGGCTGTGGCAAAGGCGATCACAGGTCGAATCCCTGGACGTGGCTCCCAGCAATTCGAACCGCGGGCAGCTTTCCTCTGGCAAATGCTCTTGGCCCGTCCGCCTGCCGAAGATGAATTGGAGTGGGCCAGAAATCTTTGGACGACCTCCGATGCCAGCGAATCCGGTTGGGTCAGCATCGTGAGAGGTTTGCTTTCAACCGCCGAGTATCGCTATTTGGACTGAGGAGATGAATCGATGAATCGAAGCCCGTTTTTCGACCGCCGAGCCTGGCTCAAGAGCTCCGGATGCGGATTCGGATGGCTCGCCTTTTCCGCCTTGACAGGACAATCCGACGCGGCCGGCGATGCACACTCGCATCCGATCGGCAAAGCCAAACGCGTCATCTTCCTCAACATGAAAGGGGGCCCTTCGCACGTCGATACGTTCGATTACAAACCCGAACTGCAGCGAGCGGACGGCACCGCCGGGCCAAGGCCAGGGAGCAAATGGATGAAATCGCCCTGGCGATTCCAGCAGCGGGGTCAGTCCGGATTGTGGATCTCGGAGCTGTTTCCTGAATTAGGAAGCCTCGCCGATGAAATGCTGGTCGTCAATTCGATGCAAACCGAGGTACCCGCTCATCCGCAAGCGTCAATACGGATGCATACCGGTTCCAGCCAATTCGTGCGCCCGAGCCTGGGCTCGTGGGTACTGTACGGACTGGGCAGCGGAAACGACAGTCTACCCGGATTTGTCAGTATCGGCGGAGGTGGAGTCGGGGGAGCGCAGAACTACGGAAACGCGTTCTTGCCTGCCAGCTATCAAGGGATGCGACTAGGAAACGAAAATCGAGAGGTCGACAAGTCGCAAATCGCGAATCTCTCCCCGTTGGCAGGCGAATCGAGGCAGCGTAGAGAGATGGAATTCATTCAATCCATGAACCGCAAGAAGAGGCAGCTCGATCCAGGCGACGCAGAGATTGACGGGGTGATTCACGCGTACGAATTGGCATTCCGAATGCAAACCGAACTTCCTCGCATCCTGGACCTCGGCTCTGAATCGGAATCGACTCACAAACTTTATGGCTTGGATCGAAGCGAAACGAAGAACTTCGGCAGCAAGTGCTTAATCGCTCGAAAAATGGCGGAGGCCGGAGTCCGGTTTATCGAAATAACTCAAGGAAACTGGGACCATCATAACAATATCGTCGAGGCGCTGACCAAGAACTGCACGGCGATCGATCGCCCCATGTTCGGGCTCCTGACCGACCTCAAGCAGCGTGGGTTATTGGACGAAACGTTGGTTGTTTGGACCGGCGAATTTGGTCGAACGCCCTACGCTCAAGGGCGCGATGGACGAGACCATAATCACAAAGCGTTTAGTCTCTGGATGGCAGGAGGAGGAGTTGCTTCGGGCAAACGCTACGGTTCCAGCGGCGATTTTGGGGTGGAAGCCGTGGAGAATCCCGTCCCAATCGTGGACTTTCATGCCACCTTGCTGGCGTTGTTGGGATTAGACCATGAAAACCTGACGTTTCCCTACGCAGGCCGCGATTTCCGCCTGACCGATACCAAAGGACAGATCATCCCGGATTGGATCGCTTCGTAGTTCAGAACCTGTTCCCCATTCGAGTTAGTTCGGCTACGATGGCGATCGGTTTGAGCCTTGTTACTCGAAGCGCCGATTTCCATGAGCGAACTCCATCATGAGTGCGGGGTAGCTGCCGTCTACCACTTGCCCAGCGTCCCTGAAAGTCCACTATGCGGGGAAGCAGGGCGGGACTGCGCGTCCTACCTGCTCCCTCGCATGTTGCAGGACATCCAGAATCGCGGTCAGCTTGCAGCGGGCATGACAACCTACAACGCGAGCCGATCCCAACTGTTGGAAACCCACAAGGACATCGGCACGGTCAGCGAAGTGTTTCGTTTGTCGCATCGAGGCAAACACGAATCGATCATGCACCAGCTCGCTGGCCCCGCCTCGATCGGCCATGTTCGTTATGCAACCTGCGGCCAGGACGATCGCAACTATGCCCAGCCGTTCGAACGGCAACACATTCACAAGCACAAGTGGTTCAGCTTCTGCTTCAACGGCCAGCTAGCCAATTACAACCAACTCAAGGAACGGCTGACTCGCGAGGGAGACCACCACCTTGCTCGCGACACCGACACGGAGATCATTCTGCATGAATTGGGGCGGGAACTCACGATCAACCCCAATAAGGATCTGGTGGATGTGTTCGCCGCTGCCGCACGCCATTTCGACGGCGCCTACTCGCTGGCCCTTCTCAACGCCAAGGGCGAACTCATGCTAGCCCGCGACCCACTCGGGATCAAACCGTTGTGTTACGCGTTTGACGGGTCGCTGTTCGCGGCCGCGAGCGAGAGCGTCGCACTGCTCAATTTGGGATTTGCCAGGTCGGCGATCCATCCGGTCGAGCCGGGGACATGCATCCTGGTCAACCAAACCGGCGTTTCGACGCGAAGGTACAGCGAAGTTCGCGACTCGGCTTTTTGTTTCTTCGAATGGGTTTACTTTGCCAACGTAGCGAGCACTCTGGACGATCGAAGCGTCTACTTGTCCCGGACACGGCTTGGCGAGGAGTTGGCACGCCTCGAACTCGCCCGCAATGAGATCCCGCTCGACAGCGATACCATCGTCGTCCCTGTTCCGGATACCAGCAAGGCCGCAGCCGACGCCATGGCTTATCGTCTCCGCATCCCCTGCCGAGAAGGCTTGATCCGAAATCGCTACTCCGGACGGACGTTCATCGAGGGAAATCGGGCTCGCAAGGCATCCGCGGCGATGAAATACACGCCGCTCCGCGAAGTTCTCGAAGGCAAACGGGTCATTCTCGTCGAGGATTCGATCGTTCGCTCGACCACCATGAAGGTCCTCCTCAAACGCATTCGCGAACTCGGCGGTGCCAAAGAGATCCACGTTCGCGTCGCATGTCCGCCGATTGTCGCTCCATGCTTCTACGGCATCGACATGTCCACCATCGAGGAACTGTATGCTCCCAAGTTCCTGAACCAAGGCGAAATCAACGACGAGGTCCAGCAGCGGATGGCGGCGGACCTCGAGTGCGAATCTCTGCGTTACTTGCCGATCGACTCCATCGCCCGCGCGATCGACCTGCCGGCATCCAAGCTTTGCCAAGCATGCATCACAGGCAAGTACCCGACCCCGGTCGGCCAGCAGTTGTATCAGGTCGCGCAGAACAACCACCTCCAGGGCCGGCCTTCCGCTCGCACCTACGAGTTGAATCCCGAGGCAATCGGATCAAGCTAAACCAGCCCCATCGTACCCATTGTTTGTTTCCTGTTTTCCGTTTCTCAGATCATGGCACAGTTGTCCCACATTGTTTACTTCACGCTTCACGACTCCTCGCCGCAAAAGATCGCGGACCTGGTATCGGCGTGCCATCGCTACCTTCGCCACCACGAAGGGGTTGTGTATTTCGCGGTTGGAACCCTGAACCGAGAATTGACGCGCCCCGTCAACGACCTCGGGTACGATGTTTCGCTGCATGTTGTCTTTGACAGCAAGCAATCGCACGATAAATACCAAGTCGAGCCTAGCCATTTGAAATTCATCGAGGAACAGAAGCCCGGTTGGAAGCAGGTTCGCGTCTTCGATTCGGACCTCGTCGACGCATGAACACGGTTCTCGATCGGATCGTCGCCAGCAAGCGCGAAGAGATTGCGATGGTCAAGAAACGGCGGGATCTGCAGGCCCTGCCCGATGCCGTGCACACCGCACCCG
>JBKDPB010000262.1:0-9515 GCA_046342615.1 Planctomycetota bacterium
GCTCTCCATCTCCTCGGCGCTAGCACCCGGAAGCGCAGCGGAGATCGATATGATGGGAAAGTCGACTTTGGGGAACAAATCGACTCCCAATTCAAAGTACGAAACGATCCCCAGGACAACGGGGATGACAACGATGACCCACGTAAAAACAGGTCGTCGAATGCAAAGCTCCGAGATGCTCACGATGGATTGCTCACCTCGGTTTGTGCAGCAGCAGGCTGATCCCCCTTCGGTTCAGTTGACCGAACCTTGACCGGAACACCATCGGACAATACCCGCTGGCCACTGGTCACGACCATCGCGCCCACGGGGATCGAGGGTGATGAGATCTCCACCCATTCTTTCGCTTGTTCCCCGATGGTGACGACATATTCCTTGGCAATGCCATTCTGGATCACGAAGATCTTCTGGACTCCTGCCAAGGAGTACACGCTCGACATCGGCACGGTGACGGCTCGCTCCGACTCGGCGATGCGGATGCTGGCCTTTGCGAATCCGCCTGGTTTCAAGGTACCAGCCGGATTCGATACATAGACTTCGACCATGAATGTTCGCGTTGCTCGATCCACAGCCGGTGATACCTTGGCGATCTTGCCGGTGAGCGGCTTGTCAATCGAACTGGGGAACACATCGACGCGCTGGCCGACCTCAATGGAGGTTGCATAGGTTTCGGGAACCGACAACCTCAGCTTGAGCGTCCGTCCAAACACCAGTCGAAATACCTCGGTACCGGGACGGAGCAGGCTCCCTTCGGAGACCAAACGCTCGGAAACAACATACTCCGCTTCATACTCCGGATCGTCGATCGAGGGAATCGGAGCTCGCACCTGGCAATCGCTCAGCCGCTGTTGGGCGATCGCGAGGTCGGCGGCTCGCAATCTCGCGACAGCAGCGGATGATTGAGCGAGAAGCTGTTCTTTGCGCCAATCGTTCTCCAACACGCCGACATCCGTCCGCGCCTGATCGAAATCATCATCGCTGACCGAACCCGTGCTTTTTAGACTCTGCATTCGTTCGAATCGCGATCGGGAAAGCTCATACTTGGCTTTCGCGGATCGAACACTCGGCAACTGCGACAGATCCTCGTCTTCATCAGGAACGCCCTGGAAACCCCACTTCGCCAACTCCGCCTGCAAACTTCTCTCCGCTTGTTGCACCGCCAGGCGCGCATCAGTGGCATCCAATTCGAGCAATACATCGCCGGGTTTTACCCGAGCCGAAATATCCGCGATGATGCGCTGAACTCGCCCCTCTAATTTGGGACTGACCATCACTTCCTCAAACGCGTTCAGACTTCCCACAGCATTCACGGTTCGCGCTACCGCTCTTTCGAGGATCGGTTCGACCGTGACAGGAATTGCGGACGAGGAATCCCGCGAGGCGGGGAACTCTTCCCGAAGAGTAATGAGCGAGTTTTGGGTGGCTCGAGTTCCTCCGAAATACCAACCGGCAAGGAAGCTGACAACGACAACTCCTGTCCAACCAATGAGCGATTGCAAAATCCTCCGAGTACGTCGCCGAGATGAGTTCGATGGAGGGTTATCGCTTTCCATTCTTCCATGCATGGGGGTTGGGACTTCAAGCATCGCTGCCGGGAGCGTCGAGGTTGACTCAGCGGGTGAAATGGGAGGCAAAGGTTTCTCAGGTGCGATTCGTGTCATGGATGATTCAAGCGACCTCTTCGTCGGTAAGGGAATGAACTTGTTTCCACCCTTCGCGCGCGATCTTGCGAAACAGGACCAGCAGAATCTCTTGTTCGTCTTCGGTTAAGGCGGACAGCAACGCCCGGTGGAACCTCAACCGACCGTCGAGCAGCGACTCGTAAATCTTCCTCCCGCTCTCGGTCAGGTCGACGTTGACCACGCGACGGTCCTTGTCCGATCGCGTGCGAAAAACCAACGCCCGCTGCTCCATGTGATCGATCACCGAAGTCATCGAATTGACCGCCAACTCCAGGTGCTCGGCCAAAGCCCGCATCATCTGCGGGCCCTTCTGACCAAGACACTCCAAAACCTTCATGTCCTGAAGACCCAGATTCCCTCGCCCCCCAGCGGCCGCGTCATGCAAATGATGGAATTGCTTGAGAATGTCCCGGACAATCTCCCCAAAATCCACCGCTCGAACGTCGATGGCTTCCATAGTTCGCTCGCGAGGAAAGTACAAGAAACGAATAGTTCGATTACCGAACCATTCAATCGTACTCGGGGGCAGCCCCAATGCCAAGGGAGAGAGCACGAGGGGCCGACGCCCGGGCCCCTCCGCCTTGGGTTGAGTTCGCTTAGGAAAGAAACGCTGCCGAGGGGTTGGGGGCATGCAGCTTGAATTGCCAGCAAAAAACTGGATTTTCGAGCAAAGGGCAAGGGGGGGGGGGCGGCAGGGGATGAGGGGCATGGGATTGGGGCTTGGGCTTGACGTGTGCTGAGAGGATTTGCGATACCCTGCGATTCCCCGCAAGACCCACAAGCCAGGAAGTTTCGAGCCGACAATGAAGCCGTTTTGGAACGCGATCCGCGATTCGCTCCACCATACGCCCGCCCTGATCCTCGCGACGCTTTGCTCGGTAGGAATCGCCTTTCTCTGGGGCTCCAATATCGGAGCTCTTTACCCCGTGGTCGAAATGACGTTGAACGGCAAATCGATCCAAAGCTGGCTTGAGTCGGGAGTTGCGAAATCGGAAACCGACTTGGCAGGCATCGATCAGGAACTGCGCCAAATCCGCCCCGGCGATAGTGAGCAACGGACCCGTCTTACGAAAAAAAGACAACACGAAGCGTGGTCTCTATCCTGGAGGAAATGGTCGGTTCAAACGGCCGACAAGCTTTTGCCTCGCGACCCTTTCAGTACCATCTGTGCGATCATGGGGGTCCTGATCTTCTCGACCTTGATCAAACATGTGCTGATGCTGAGCAATGACTTGCTGATCGGGCATGTGTCGACCAGTATTGTTCGCGACCTTCGCATGCGCGTCTTTGATTCCGCTTTGAAAATGGATCGGACGACGTACCAGAACTATGGCACCAGCGGTTTGCTCGCGGCCATCACGACCGCGGCAGACGGGCTGACGCAGGGGCTGGTCCAGCTGTTTGGCGCCGCGATCCGCGAACCGTTGCGGATCGCATCGTGCTTGATCTTTGCCGCCCTCATCAATTGGCGACTTCTGCTGTTGTCGTTGGTCCTTGCGCCGTTGCTGGTCGGCATCGTCGTATTCTTCAATCGCCGAATTCGCGGAATCGCTTCGTCGATTTTGAATCGCTCTGCAGGTTTCCATGAGGTCTTGCTCGAAGCGTTGAGCAATATCTTTACGGTTCAGGCCTTTACGATGGAACCGCATGAAAAAGAGCGATTCGGCCAAGCCACGCGCGACATGCGGCGCATGAGCATGAGGATGATTTTCTGGAATGGTTTTGGCAAACCCTTTACAGAGCTTGTCGGGGTCGCCATGGTGGCGATCACGGTCTGCGCGGGGGCCTATCTGGTCGTGAACAAACAGACGCATTTGGGCTTTCTTCGCGTATGCGATGCGCCGATGAGCGTGACCGATCTGTTGATCTTCTTCGGACTCCTCATCGGTGCGAGCGATCCGCTTCGCAAACTCTCCGGAGTCTCGGTCGTCATCTACCAAGGGGTCGTGGCGGCGGAAATGCTCTATGGGATCTTGAATACCAAGCCGGTTCTCGTGGAAGCTCCACAACCGAAAACGATCGCTGGGCGGCATCATACGCTGTCGCTGCGGCATGTCCAGTTCCAATACCATCCGAACCAACCGGTGCTGGTCGACGTCGATCTGTCGATTCCGTTTGGCAAAACGATCGCCGTCTTGGGGGCCAACGGGAGCGGCAAATCGACGTTGATTCAACTGCTTTGCCGATATTACGACCCGGTCTCGGGGTCGATAGAACTCGACGGGATCGATCTGCGGGAATTGGCGCTGGCCGATCTGCGTCACCGCATCACGTTGGTCAGCCAGAGCACCGAATTGTTCAACCGCTCGGTCTACGAGAACATTCGGTACGGCAAGCCGGAGGCGACTCGAGAAGAGGTCGAGCACGCGGCCAAACTGGCGCATGCCCACGAGTTCATCACCCACTCCCTCCCCAACGGCTACGAAACGATCGTCGGCCAGTCGGGCCAGAAGCTGAGCGGCGGCCAGCGGCAGCGAATCGCGTTGGCGCGTGCCATCCTCCGCAAGCCCGAGCTCCTGATCCTGGACGAGTCGACCAGCCAGATCGACATGGCGAGCGAGCTCCAGATCCGGGAAACGTTGCAGGCCATGAAGGGGCAGATGACCATCATCGTCATCACCCATCGCGAAGCCTTGATCGCCCTGGCCGACGAGGTTTATACGATGACGGCCGGCGTTTTGACCGCCACGGATTCTTCTCGCTCGGCAGCCGCCTAACGGGTAATGACCCGCCGCCGATTGGAGTGTACAACGGAGGAGTCGGGGATCGCATCCCTGACCAGTTTGCAGTGACACCTTCCATGAAAAGGGATCGAGGCCGTTGTGAAAAAGAACCCAAAGCGCAGCGAAGTTCCGGTTGAGGATACTTGGGATTTAGGAAGTCTATTTCCCAGCGATGCCGCTTGGCAGGAATCGATCCCGGAACTGGAGCGACTGATCGATGGCTTCGCTCCGTTTCATGGAACGCTGTCGCAATCCGCCCAGCGCCTCGCGCAGTGCCTCGATCACGACGTGCGCACCGATCGGCTGGCCGAGCGAATCGGGACCTACGCGTTTCTGAAAACGACGGAGGATCAAGCCAACAGCACCTTCCAGGCGTTCCAGGCCCGTTACCAGAATTTGGCCACTCGGGCCAGCCAAGCCGCCAGTTTCATCCGCCCCGAGATCCTCGCTATTCCTTCAGAGCAGATGGATCGGCTGCTCGAAGATCCCTGCTTGGCACCGTACCGCCTCGTTTTGGAGCGAATCAATCGCTATCGCGCCCACACCCTCAATCAATCCGAGGAGCGGCTCCTCGCCATGCAAGGGGAGATGGCTCAAACGGCAGGCAAAGCGTTCCGGCAGTTGAGCGATGCGGACTTGAAGTTCGGACAGATCGCAAACGACCGGGGGGAATCGGTCGACTTGACCAATGCCTCCTTCACCTCCCTTTTGATTTCACCGAAGCGCGAGGTGCGCAAGCAAGCGTTTCATCAGTACTACGCGGAATTCGAAGATCACGAGAACACCCTCGCCGCAACCCTTGCAGGCAGTATTCATACCGATGTCTATTACGCTCGAGCCCGCAACTATCCAAGCGCTTTGGAGTCCTCCCTTTTCGCCGACAACGTTCCGGTGAGCGTCTACGACAATCTGATTGCTGCCGTGCGAGAAAGTCTCCCTGCCGTGCATGCCTACTTCGATATGCGTCGCCGAAAAATGGGCATCGACGAGATTCATCACTACGATACCTACGTCCCGATCTTGACCGATGTCCCTTCCCATCATTCCTGGGATCAAGCGGTTGAGGTGGTCCTTGAGTCCCTCAAGCCACTCGGCGAGGAGTATGGTCAGATCCTCGCGGGTGGTCTGCGAGGTCGATGGTGCGACCGATATCCCAACCAAGGCAAACAAAGCGGTGCGTTCAGTTGCGGCACCTATGACGGCGAACCCTATATCCTCATGAATTACAAGCCCGAGGTGCTCAACGATGTCTTTACGTTGACCCACGAAGCCGGTCATTCGATGCACAGCTTCTACTCCGCGCGCAGCCAGCCCTTCCAGTACTACAACTACACGATCTTCGTCGCGGAAGTCGCCAGCACCTTCAACGAACAACTCCTCGCCGACTATTTGATCCGCAACGCCCAATCCAAGGCCCACCGCGCCGCCATTATCAATCACGAGATCGACAGCATCCGCGCGACGATCGTGCGCCAAACGATGTTCGCGGAATTCGAGAAGAGAACCCATGCCATGGCCGAGTCGGGCGAACCGCTGACGGTGGCATCTTTCAAAGACGTATACGGCGAACTGTTGCGAGATTACTTCGGTCCAAAGTTCACGCTCGACGAGAAACTGCAATTGGAGTGCTTCCGGATACCGCACTTCTATCGAGCGTTCTATGTGTACAAGTACGCGACGGGACTTTCCGCCGCCATCGCCCTTTCCCAAAGGGTCATGAAAGGTGGAGCCGATGAGTTGTCTCAATACCTGCGATTTTTGCAGAGCGGTTGCAGCAAAGATCCGTTGGACCTGTTGCGCGATGCAGGCGTCGACATGACGCGCCCCGAGCCCGTACGGACCGCCCTGTCCCGCTTCGCGGAACTCGTGCAGGAACTGGACACGCTGCTGTAGCTCGATTCGAGTACGCGCGTACAAAACGTGCATCAAACGCACCCGCATTCCGATCAAAAAAATTAGCTGATTCGAGCAAGAGCGAGGAGATCGAGGCCATCAAACATGAATGTTGGTGAGGTGCGATTTCGAACAGGATGCCGCATGTTGGAGAAAGATAAAATGAATAAAACGTCCAGATCATGGCTAGAAAGTCGATCCAGTTGGCCCGTGTTCTGTGTCATTCTGGCAGCGATGTCTGCTTGCGCCCAGCAACCAGGGCAAACATCGACAAGTTCCCAAACAGAGATTCAATCGGAGCGAAACGTGAAGACAGAGAAAGCAATTTTAGCGGGAGGATGTTTCTGGGGCATGGAAGATCTTTTTCGCAAGCAACCAGGTGTTGTATCAACGCGAGTTGGTTACTCGGGTGGTGACGTCAAGAATGCCACTTACAGGAACCATGGCACGCACGCAGAAGCGATCGAGGTCATCTTCGATCCCGAGAAGACGGACTTCCGAAAGCTTCTCGAGTTCTTTTTCCAAATCCATGACCCAACGACGAAGAATCGCCAGGGGAACGATCGCGGGATGTCGTACAGATCTGCGATCTTCTACACGAGCGAAGAACAGAAGCAAGTTGCCTTGGATACGATTGACGATGTCGATGCATCGGGGTTGTGGCCTGGAAAGGTGGTCACCGAGGTGGAGCCAGCTGGCGATTTCTGGGAAGCGGAAGCCGAGCATCAGGACTACTTGGTGAGAAATCCAGGCGGTTACACCTGCCACTTCCCGCGGAAAGACTGGGTATTGCCTCAACGGTCTTCTCCCAAATAGAGGAGTTCGATGGGTGTCAATCCGAAGACCATTAGCCGCTTGTCGGTCTTGTTCGCCACCCATTGCGGATCCCCCACTCTGGGAGCGATCCGATTGCGATGCCGAACGCGTAGCAAACGAGATCGGTCCAGAGAAATCCAAACCCCAGCACCAGCCCACCCAATGTGGTCTGTCGGATCTCGTCGATCCACGGAGCGTGATAAAGCTGGCTGCACTCTACCGAGAATGCGAGGGCTAGCGAGGTTGTCGCGCGCGTGAAGATCGTCCGACCAGCCAGTAACGCGCTGACCATCAAAAACAGTATCAACGCCCCGATGAGCGATCACGACCATAAGAGACACCGCCGACAAAAATGAGCCCGAGGCGCTAGCCGAGTTCGTTCGACGTGCAAAAAATCGGCTCGCGCCTCAGGCTCATGGAGCCGAAAATTGACTTTTGTCGACTGTGTCATAAGAGCATGTCGCGACCAGCCGAAACGCAGTGCCTGTCCTTGTTTTCTTCCCAGACTCAATGCCAGCAAGAATTCTCACGCCGAGACGCAAAGACGCAGAGGTTTGGGAAACGATCGGAGCATGACCCACCCAATGTCTTCGTACACCGATCAGCTTGGGTGCAGAGCGATCAGCTTGGGTGCAGAGCGATCAGCGTCGGGACTGTGATCAATTACCCCTCCTCGCCCCGCCTCGGGGAGAGGAGGCCGGGAGGTGAAGTCCACGTCGTGGCAAGTGTGGATGTGTTGGGTGCTGACGGCTCGGTCGAGACCATCACCAGGACGACCATCCACCCCGTCTGGTCCGTCGATCGCCAGGAATGGGTGCCGCTCGCTAAGCTCGCCCTCGGCGAGAACCTTTTGTACATACATCACTCGCCCCTGAGGGGGAGAGGGACCGAGGGTGAGGGGGCTGTCACTGCAATCGTTTTGTCGGTTACGCTGTCGCGAGTCACCCAGCCGGTCTACAATATTGAAGTCCACGGCGAGCACGTCTACCAAGTCGGCCAGCTGGGCCTGCTGGTGCATAATGCGTGCATTGTGGACGATGTTCTCAACGAATCTTCGGGCGCTATTGGTAACGTTACAAGCAGGTTCAAGCTGACAGAAGCAGAAGCATTGCAGGCTGGCCTCAAATGGCTTGGTAGCGGCTATCGCGAGCTAGGAAAAGCGGGTAGCGGCGTGTTTCGAAGTGCAGATGGACTTCGACAGTTCAGGATTGATCCGAGCTCACTCCTGGGGCAGCATCCACCCTATGCTCCACACGTTCATTTTGAGTGGTTCAAATCGATCTTGAGTAAAGTTCCCGGCGGAAATAACCACGTTCCAATAAATTAGAAGGAAATTACATGAAAAAGGAAGGCACAATAACGTTTGGCGAATATTCCGGATGGAGATTGAAAATTCAACCAGATGAGCAAAATACCGGCGGCTTCTACCTTCTAGCATTCAATCCAACGGATCCGTCTAGCGGTTGGGATGAATGGTACGAGTCCGAACAGGATATAGCGATGGCGCTTTCGGAGCATTCTTTTCAAGTGACCTGGGATACTAGCGGGATGAATGGGGTCGGACCAAAATGAATAGGCCAATGCGTACCACCCAGGGCCCTAATGCGCGCCGCCCACGCATCGATTTGCTAGCGATCGGCTTGTCTGATCGGTGGGTGTCTTTGAGCTGCTACCAAAGGAACAGCGATCCACAACCTGTACAACAAGTACGATGATGTGGGTCGCTGTGCCAACCTGGCCACCAAGCTGATCCAGGGTGGTTACTTCATCGAAGGGACCTTGGTCACGGTATCGAGTCTCCCAGGCCAATCAACCTCAAAGGATTCACTTTGGTCGCAACCCCATTGGCTCGATGAACCTTCCCAGGAAACGCCATGGCTTGCCCCCGAGCGTTACGCAACGGTCGCAACGCGAACGCAGCTACAAGTCCCCATCGAATCGCTCCCCATCGGAGCGCGGGTTCCGACCAAGAACCCCAACCGCTGGGAAGTCGACCCGCAACCTGAGCCCGACCAAGCCACATGGGCCAAGCTGTCGATCACGGTCGAACGTAGCGATGGCGGCATCGTCGACGCCGAGATCATTCGGCCACGCTCGTGGATATTGGCCAACGGCATCTGCGCAGGCCGCAAGCTGCCATTCAACCTGCCCGAACTCGAAGTCTCCGGGCTAGCGTTAGTCACGGGCATCGACGATTGCCCACCGATCGCCGACGGTGAAGGCTCGGTGGTCACCGCGCGGTTCGTTACGCGAGAAGTTCACGTCGTAGCCAGCGTCGAAATCCTTGGCCCGGACGGTACTGTCGAAACCATCACCGGCACACCCATCCACCCGATGTGGTCGGTAGATCGACAAGCATGGGTACCGATGGGTGAGCTAGCCGAAGGTGAAACCTTGCAAG
>JBKDPB010000263.1:0-5600 GCA_046342615.1 Planctomycetota bacterium
GGGGCCAGAGCGAGATGAACTTTCCAGCGATGAGATGCGCTGAGTTGTCCCCCTCACCCCCCGACCCCCTCTCCCCGTAACGGGGCGAGGGGGAGAATGAGTGGTTGTCGAGGAACGCGCAAGGCGGATGCTGCGTTGATGATGATCCCATTCCCCTTCTCGCTCCCTTCTCCCCTGCGGGAGAAGTTCCCATTCCCCTTCTTGCTCCCTTCTCCCCTGCGGGGGAGAAGGGCTGGGGATGAGGGGGCAGAGCGAGATGAACTTTCCAGCGATGAGATGCGCTGGGTTGTCCCCCTCTCCCCGTAACGGAGCGAGGGGGAGAATGAGTGGTTGTCGAGGAACGCGCAAGACGGATGACGCGTTGGTCCAACAGGCCCAGTAGGAGTCGAACCTACGACCTACGGAGTAGAAATCCGTTGCTCTATCCAACTGAGCTATGAGCCCTCGATCGAAGCACCCATTCTACACGCTGAGGGACGGGGAGAACAACCGTTTCTGAAATCGTCGACCGGTTTCGCCGGATGAAGGAACTCGCTCACTATCCCGGCGTTCGCAGGCGGGTTCGGGCAGGAAGGAGAATGAGAATGAGCACGAGTACGAGGTCAAGCCCGCGAGCAGGAGCAGGAAATCGTGTGCGAGCGAGAACGAGAAACGTGGAGCCGGTGATTGCAGGCCGAGTTCCTCGATACTTTTGATGCCTATCAACGACATCGAGGACGCTGATTCGGAAACCTAGGTTGTCGGTCGCGTAGGTTTCAGTTTGGGGATCAACAGTACACTGAGCGCAAAGAATAAAGCACCGACCACTCCAGCAAACCAGAGTCGCTCTAGTTTGCCGTCAGCGGTTTGTCGGACAATCAATGCCGAGACGCTCGCTGCCAGTCCGGTCGATAACGCCTGTACCGATCCCGACAAGCTCAGAAATCCGGCCCGCAGATTGGGGGACGGCACGCTCGAAACCATCGCTTGACCAGGCACCATGCGAGCCGATGTCAGGATGAAATAGACCGTGGTGATCGCGATGCAACCCCACGAGGCCATCGGCGGCAGCAGCGGGATCGCAATCGTCGGCAAGATCGCCAAGCACGCGATCCAGATATACATCCGCGGCTTGCCCCATCGATCCGAAAGGCGACCAATGATCGGCATCGAAAAGAACGTCGCACCACCCCCGAAGACGTATATCCACGCGATTTGATCCTGCGGTATTCCGACATTCTTCACAAAGTAAGTCGCCAGATACGGCACGATCAAGAAGGTCTGGAAGACAAGGACCGCCGTAAATAGCAAGGCCCATGCATGCGCTGGCTGGATCAGAATGTCCAGCAACGTTCTCCAATATCCCCCGCCCGTTTCCGAATGCGGACGGGCGATGTTGGGCAACACGAAGAACATCACCAACCACACCGGTATGCACGCCAACGCGAGATAAAAGAACGGGCTTTGCGCGGACGAAGACCAATCGGCTAGCCACAAACCCACCGGAACCCCGACCACCGATGCCATCGAGAACGAGGTCATGAGGATCCCCATCGCGAATCCGCGACGGGACTCGGGAAATACATCGCTGACAATCGACAAAACGATGGAGCTGATCAGCCCCCCGCAGGCGCCCGTCAGGCATCTGGCCAAGACCAACGTTCCAAAGTTCGGCGCGGCATAGCACCAGTACGAACTGCATGCGAATACCGCGACCAACAGGAGCGCGGTCGTGCGCCGAGGGGTTCGATGAATCCAACCCGCGGCCAGAATCCCTGCCGCCGCAGACGCATAACCGTAGCTCGCAACGACGGCGCCGAATTGCTCTGTCGACAGCTTCATACCGTCCAGGAACCGCGGGCCCAGCGGCATCATGACGATGAAATCGAGAATGTTGAGAAACTGAATGGTCGTGAGCGCGATGAGAATCAACCAATGCACTGCGCGAAATCGGTCCCGCGCACCCAGTTGGAGATCGGTCACTCAGGTTCACCGTTCCAGTGCTTCTCCAAGGCGCTGCCCAGACGCAAGCAGCCCAGCAACGCGTGCGCGCATTCCTCCCCCTTGTTCCCCTTGTTGCCCCCGCTCCGATGAATCGCTTGATCGAGTGAATGGACCGTCAGCAATCCAAACGCGACCGGCTTGTTGTGGTCGAGCGACAATTGCATCAGGGCCATGCTGACCGCTCGATTGATGTGCTGATCATGCGAAGTCTCTCCCTTGATCACCGCGCCCAAGGCGATGACGCCGAGAATCGTTCGGGAATCGAGCAGACGCTGGGTCGCAAACGGCAACTCCCACGCACCCGGTACCCTCGCGATCAAGATCTGATCGGATTCGATACCGGCTGCGGTCAAGGTGCGCACCGCCCCATCGCAAAGTTTGCCGGTGATGTGATCGTTGTAGTCCGAAACAGCGATGGCGACGCGATGTTCGTCCCCAAAAGATAGAGACGTCGCAGCGAGTGAGACTTCGACAGGCATAGAATCATTTCCGGATACGCGTGTGGTCAATGCTTGAGCGACAGCAAGAACTCGGCGTTGGAGCGAGTCTTGCTCAAGCGATGGACCAACTGCTCCATCGCTTCCGGAGCATTTTGACCTGCAAGAGCCTTGCGAAGCAAGGTGACACGCTGATATTCGTCGGGATCGAGCAAGGCTTCTTCGCGCCGTGTCCCCGATTGAAACAGATCGATCGCAGGCCATACCCGGCGGTCGACCAGCGTCCGATCCAAAACAATTTCGAGATTTCCGGTCCCCTTGAATTCCTCAAAGATCACATCGTCCATCCGCGAACCCGTACCGACCAAGGCGGTTGCCAGAATCGTCAGCGAGCCCCCCTCCTCGACTTTGCGGGCCGCACCAAAAAAAGCCTTGGGCTTTTGCATCGCATTGGCATCGAGGCCTCCCGTCAGCGTCTTGCCCGATTGAATGCACTCGCCGTTCCACGCGCGGGCCAAGCGGGTGATCGAATCCAGGAAGATGACGACGTCAAAACCGTCCTCCACCAACCGCTTCGATTTCTCGAGAACCATCTGGCTGACTTGGATATGCCGGACGCCGGGTTCGTCGAAGGTGCTGCTGACCACTTCGCACCGCGGGCCACGCACTTCGCGCTGCATATCGGTTACTTCTTCCGGACGCTCGTCGACCAGCAGCAGAAAGACATACGCGTTCGGATAATTGCGCAACACCGACCGAGCCATCTTCTGGAGCAGGATCGTCTTGCCAGCCCGCGGTGGCGAGACGATCAAGCCGCGTTGGCCAAAACCGATCGGAGTGATCAAATCCACCACCCGGGTCGCAAGCTCGTCGGGCGTGGTCTCCAGGATCATCCGTTGACGCGGATGCAGCGGCGTCAACGCATCAAACGGCTTGCGGCCTCGAACCTCGCTCGGGTTGCGATGATTGATCGCTTCCACGCGCAGCAACGCAAAGTAACGCTCGTTCTCCTTGGGGGGCCGAATCTGTCCCGAGATCGTCATGCCCGTCGTCAGCCCAAACCGTCGGATCTGCGATGGAGAAACGTAGATGTCGTCGGGGCACGCCACGTAGTGATGGTTGGTGGATCGAAGAAAGCCAAAACCATCTTGCAAAACCTCCAAGGTCCCCTCGCCAACCATCATGCCCGACGATTGCATACGGGACCGAAGAACTTGAAATATCAGCTCCTGTCGATCCAGCTTGGCAAACCCATCGATCTTTTCAATGGCCGCCACTCCGTGCAACTCCTCCATGCTCATCTGCTGCAAGGTTGCAAAATCAAGAACAGGCCGAGATTCCGATTGCGCTGCGATCGGTGTGTTCGATCCTCGCGCTCGCAGCAACTCCTCGGAGATCGATAGAACCTCGGAAATGCCGGATTTCGATCGCGGTCGATCGTCGTCGTTGCCATGCATGGTGGGACACGATTAGGCCAACGCCAACCTCAGCGGTGATCTCGTTTCCTAGGATGAAAACAGACGGGATGAGGAGGGATGTTGGACAAGGCTAAGGGAGGGAAGGCGGGGAGAAGAGTTGAACCGCAACACGTTGCGATCCCCCTCAGTATACGCAACCAAAAGCAGGTGGGGCAACCTAAAAAACCCTTGGGAATTCAACTGCCAGCGAAACGCAAATGTTTGCGTTTCCTACGCGACTTAGACATAGTAGGGGAGATTCGTCCGGAACGCCTCAACGAACAGCGAGCTAATGGTGTCTAGAATTGCTTTGTCGTCGGTTATCGTTCTCCTGTCTTCCCTCTCGGTCCATGGCGGGATGATCCTGGACGGGGTCGCGGACTCCCTCTACACGTCGTACGCAACCCACTTCCCTTCGGTCGGCCGGTTGGGGAACGGTTCCGGGGTACTCATCGCTCCCAACCTGGTTTTGACCGCCGCTCACGTTCCGGACTCGAGCATGGCCTCGTTCCAAATCGGACTGCAAACGCGATCCGTCACCCAGATCTTTCGGCACCCCCAGTACACGGATATCAATCTCGGATACGACATCGCCGTACTCCGGCTCGCCGATCCGATGCAGGGAATCCAGCCGGTCAAGATCTACACCGGCTCCAATGAATTGGGCGCAACCGCCTCCATCGCGGGCTACGGTTCCACCGGGGTGGGATCCTCCAACAACCCTCAAAACGCGGGGACGCTTCGCGCGGGAACCAATATCGTGGATTTCATCTACAGCTTTGCGGGCGGCGCCCAGGACGCAGCCCTGGTTACCGACTTCGATGCCCCCACCAGCCTGCACCCCGATGGCAGTCGCAATACCCTCGGCAGCCCAATACCTACCTCGCTCGAATACCATCTCGCAGGAGGGGACAGCGGCGGGGGAACCTTTCTCTTCGAAAACGGCGAATGGTTCGTCGCAGGAATCAACTCAGGTGTCGACAGCCAACGCGGATGGCAAGGTTCCGGGGCCAACGAACTCTTCGGCTATGGAGCCGTCAGTGTGATGACCCGCGTCTCGAGCTTCCAGGGATTTATTGCTAGCATCAGCGGCGTGCCAGAGCCCGGAAGTTGGGCTTTGGCAGCGCTCTCTTTCGGCGTTGCAGCTTTTGCAAAACGAAAACTCTTCGTAAACCTCCCTCTCGATCGCAACCGATAAAGACCAGTACGCACGAGACCAGCGTCGTAGCTCGTCCGTGCGCGAGGGCTGTGAACTCGAAGGTCGGTCATGCAGTCTCGAGCGGAATGGAAGCCGTCGACGAAATGGGTGAGTTCCTTGGTTTTGCTTTGCCTCCTGGGCTGCATGCCAGGGTGCTCGCGCTGGCGGTGCTTTCGCGAACATCGATGTTCTACTCCTGGAACTGAGTCTTCCTGCGACCTGCTCCCTTTTTTCCATAAGGACGGGTTGTCGGAACATTCCGGGTCGGTCCCACGAGCCCCTTGGATCGAAACATGGAGGTCTCGCGCACCCTTGGCGACGGGTCCTATCCGGCAATGCTGGTATCGCTGCCAGGACAAGATGGCGAAGCATCGGGAGCAAGCCAACGCGCCTCCGTGGCCCAAGTTTCATTCGGTTCCCACGGAACCCGCATTCACTCCGCGGGATAGAGAATCCTACGGGGTTCCGGATGCCTTTGGATCCTTTGCTGCGGTCCCTTGATTCCGCGGCAGCACATCGTGGGAC
>JBKDPB010000264.1:0-26474 GCA_046342615.1 Planctomycetota bacterium
ATAGACATTCGGCACCATGACCCAGTCATACGCATCAATGAACAGTTCCATGAACCACCGGTAGACACTGTTCGGATCAATGTCGCACAGGAGCATGAAGTTCCCGAGAATCATCAGCCGTTCGATATGATGGCAATACCCGTAACGGAGCACCACACTCGGCCGGGCGGTTGCTCCCGGTAACCTTCGTCGGATCGGGCCGAAGACATGCTGAGCCGAATACGCCATTTCCGAGACAAATTCGTCGATTCGGTTGCGAAAAATGGCAAAAGCCCCCAAGGCGGGAATGGCGATGAGCAGTCCAGCCACGGTCGTAATCAAGGCCGAATAGATGCCCGATGCCAATTGGCCCGCCCCAGCTGTTCCCTGGGAAAGAGCCACTTCGCGAAACGCAACGATCATCCCGGCCACCGTACCGAGCAACCCGAGCATCGGTGCGAGATTGCCGATCAGGGACAAATACTCCAATTTTCGATACAGCCGCGCCGCCTGCTCGGACAACGAATCCTCGAGGGCTTTCTCGACCGCAGGCCAACCGAACTCGATTTCCGCGATGCCGCTGGCCAAGACGAAGGAGAGCGGGCAGGGTCGATCGCGGCACGCCTGGTCCGCGTCCTTGAGCTTTCCCTGGGCCAGCAACTGGCGAACATTCTCAATCAGATCTTCGGGCAACAACTCCCGTCGCTTGAGCCCGAGCATTTGATCGACGATGAGATAAACGGCGACGATCGACAACAGGATCAGTACGATCATGATACCGATCCCGAGCGGACCGCCGCTGAACACGATCTCGAAAATCGTATCGTCTGCGGCGCTGGTGGCGGGAGTAGGGTTCGGTTGCGGCATCAACGATTGCTCCCGGGTACGCGAGGATAACGAGCGACGATCCGATCCGCTTCGTCGCGAGCGCCAGCAGCGCGGCACGCCGCCGTCGCACGATCGATCGCGCGATCTCGTAGATGGTATCGATCCGGGTGTAAGCTCGCAATGCGGAGCCACTCGGCAACCGCAAGTTCCCAAGCCCCAGCCTGTTCAAGTCGATGCCCCAGCAACATGGTCGGCCCGGCCTGCAACGCGATCGGCATGCTATCTCGCAAAGCAACCCATTTGCCAAAATACGTGGACTCGATCTCCGAAGGCGGAATGGTCCGCCAAAGCTGGGCTTGCGCATAGCTGGAAAGCCACGATGATTCGCCGCCGGCCAATCGCTGCAGGGTCTCGATGGCGAATGCGTTTTGGTCGCTTCCGATGAGCCAACTGGCCCCCAACAGTTGCAACTCGGGATCCTCGCTCGTGATCCACGTCGCCGCTGACTCGCGCACGCCTTTGCCGGCGCTGAGCAGTTCGTCGGACCAGGGAAGGGGTACGACCGACATCAATAATTGCGGAGCCGTGTCTTGTGCCAGATAGCCATAAACCTTGCCGGCAACCTGCCATTGCCCCAGGACGCACGCGGACTGCACCATCTCGGCGACGATCAAGCGTTGTTGCCAGCGAGGAATCGATGGGGTCTTCAGAGCCGCTTGTCCCGCGCGGATGACTTCGGAAAACTGCTGCTGGACGAACAATTGATGGACGTTGGCAAAGGATTCCTCTTTCCAGCCCGGGTCGATGCCTACGACCAGATCGCCGGGGAAGGTCGTAGGTCCGTTGGCGTCCTTTCGGACCAGAACCAGGCGATCCGGTTCCCATTCGACCAAGACCCCTCGCAACTCGAGCGTCCGCCCAGGCTCCCAACGCTTCAGGCTCGTTTCCCCCGATTCAACCCACTGAATTCGACTCTCCGCCCCCAATTTATCCAGCGCCTGCCGATACAACTCCGACATGGGTGATGGATCTTGGGCGCTGGCTCGAATCGGGAAATAATGTGACAAAACGGCACAGACGAGCATTCCAAGGATGGGGACGCTCTCCCGAGCGAGGTTTACGAACCGATGCCGCTGGGCAACAATGCGCAGGGTGTGGCGCGGATTGCGTCCGCTCCCCTTCATGAAACACCCCCGGTTTTTCCAATGCTTCACCTGATCACCTATCCTCATCCCACCCTGCGTTATCCCGCCAAGCCGCTCGCGCGGGTCGACGCGCACTTGAAAACCTTGGTCAGCGAAATGTTCGACATCATGTACGAACACCGCGGCGTGGGTCTGGCTGCTACCCAGGTGAATGTACCCATACGCTTGTTCATCGCCAATCCGAGCGGGGAAAAAGAAACGGGTCCCGAACTCGTATTCATCAACCCCGTCATCCAACGGGCTACGGGAACGGCAGAAGCCGAGGAAGGGTGTCTGTCCCTCCCGGGTGTCAACGCCGCCGTCAAAAGGAACAAAGCGGTTCGCATCAACGCCTACGGAATCGAAGGCAGCGAAATCAATATGGATGTCGACGGCTTCCTGGCCCGGATCATCCAACACGAAGTCGATCACCTCGACGGAGTTTTGTTCATCGACCGCGTGTCGGAAGAAAACCAAAAACCGTTCATCGACGACCTCATCGGATTCGAGTCAACCTTTGACTTGAAACGCAAAGCCGGTCTGATCGGAACCGATGAACAACTGGCCCAGGAACGCCGAAAATGGGAGGAAAAATACTGCTGACCCCTGCGGCGTGTCCCCGGGGGGCCACAGAAGCCTCGACCTCTACCTTTTTTCGATCGGGACGATGTCTCGCTTCAGCGGACCCGTGTAAACCTGGCGAGGCCGACCGATTCGCGTGCTCGGCGATTGCTGCATCTCGACCCAGTGAGCGATCCAACCCGGCAACCGCCCCATGGCAAAGAGCACGGTAAACATCTGCACCGGGATCCCCATCGCCCGGTAGATCACGCCAGAATAGAAGTCGACGTTCGGATAGAGTTTGCGTTCGATGAAGTAGGGGTCTTTCAGCGCGACCTCCTCCAACTGCTGGGCCACATCGAAGAGAGGATCCTTCAGGTTCAACTTCTTCAGAAGAATATCGCACGCTGTCTTGATGATTTTGGCGCGAGGATCGTAGTTCTTGTAGACGCGATGCCCGAAGCCCATCAGACGAAAATGG
Source organism: Planctomycetota bacterium (assembly GCA_046342615.1). Lineage (GTDB taxonomy): Bacteria > Planctomycetota > Planctomycetia > Pirellulales > Pirellulaceae > JBKCUI01. Next base: position 3,034 of record JBKDPB010000264.1, read on the forward strand.
CTCGATTTGTCCTTGGCCATGTCGACGTACTTCTTGACATTCCCGCCATCGTCGGCGATTTGACGCAGCATGTTGACGCACGCCTCGTTTGCGCCGCCATGCAATGGTCCCCACAACGCGCAGATTCCGGCCGAGATACTGGCAAAAAGATTGGCGTCCGAGGAACCGACCATGCGCACCGTCGATGTGCTGCAATTCTGCTCGTGATCGGCATGCACGATCAGCAGCAGATTCAAGGCCTTCACGAAATCCGGATCCGCGTGAAACGATTCGGTCGGGACCGTGAACATCATGTGCAGAAAATTCTCGCAGTAGTCGAGCGCGTTGTTGGGATAGACAAACGGTTGACCAAAGGCCTTCTTGTAACTGTAGGCCGCAATCGTGGGCAGCTTGGCCATCAATCGAACAATCGACTTTTCCACCTGTTCGGGATCGTGCGGGTTCAGCGAGTCCTGGTAAAAGGTCGACAGCGCGCTGACCACGCTCGAAAGGATCGCCATCGGGTGCGCATCTCTCGGAAACCCGTTGTAAAACGATTTCATGTCCTCGTGCAACATCGTGTGATGACGGATCGAGTCCTTGAACGCCTCGAGTTGCTGGCGGGTCGGGAGCTCGCCGTAAATCAGCAGGTACGACGTCTCGATGAAGTCGCAGTGCTCGGCCAAAGCCTCAATCGGATAGCCGCGATAGCGAAGGATGCCTCGGTCCCCGTCCAAGTACGTGATCGAGCTGGTCGTCGCACCCGTGTTGGCATACCCCTCGTCGAGAGTGATATGCCCCAAATCCTTGAGCAGTTTCGAAATCTCGATGGCACGGTCGTTCTCGGTCCCGACCAAGATGGGCAACGACAGGGACTTGTCCCCTATCGTCAACGTGGCAGTCTGGTTTTCTACCGTCGAAGCAGTTGCCTGATCGGCCATGGATGACTCCGAGGGGCGATGGTGCCGCCCCGATTTAAGCTGGTTTTTTGTTATCGATTTGCTACGGTATGCCGCAGCGAAGAGAGTGTAGCCGTCCGGGAAGAGGACGACAATTAGGGCCCAACAACCACGACCGAAAATGACGGATTGCTCCCAACTGGCGGCCATCGCCCAAGATCTCAAGATCGGGGAATTCTCGCGACATGTCCTGCTGTGCATCGGCGAGACCTGTTGCTCGTCCGATCAAGGTCGCGCGGCCTGGTCCAAACTGAAGAACCTTCTCAAGGAACGGAACCTGTCCCTCGCCACCGGCCCCAACGCCTGCTACCGAACCAAGGTGGACTGCCTGCGAATCTGCAAAGGGGGCCCGATCCTCGTGGTCTACCCCGAAGGCCTTTGGTACGCCGGGATGACCGAAGATCGCATCGAACGCTTCGTCGAAGAACAGCTCGTTCAGGGCCGCCCCATCGAGGAATGGATCTTTGCCCGAAACCCGCTTCCACTCCCCACCCTGCCCGAAAACTCAGCCTAATCTCTACAGGCAACTCCATCCCTCGCGTAGGCTTCGGGTGGGGTGATGGAGTACACCCCCAGGTGCCGATGTTGTATTTGCGTTGCTTATGAGGTAAGCTTCATGAACGTATCGGGGATGCCCACTCCCCTCCCACCCCACCGTCCCACCCATTGATGCATGCCGCTGTTCTTTGGCATGAGATTCGGCCATGGACATGGCCTCAGGAGGACTCCGATGTCACCATCGCATCACGGCATGGCCGCGCGAGCGTTAGGACGACGGGAATGGCTACGACGACGGGAATGGCTACAAGGTACCGTAGCCGCAGCTGCGGGTCTGACCATCCCTTCATTCCTCGCGTCAACCCGACTCCGTGCCAACGGGGGAGCCGCCCGTTCGGACGTCAACTGCATCTTCATCTGGACCCAAGGGGGAACCAGCCACCACGACACGTTTGATCCCAAGCCCCTGGCATCCGACGGCGTCCGCGGTCCGCTGAGCGTAATCGAAACGGCTATTCCCGGCGTGCACTTCACGGAATTGTGTCCCCGCATGGCGAAAGAGGTGAATCGGTTCTCGCTGATGCGAAGCTGGAACCCGAAGAACGCAGGCCACGGTGTCGCAGACCACTGGTGCATGTCAGGCCGCAATATCAATCCGTCGCTGGTTTACCCCTGCGTGGGATCGGTCGTGTCGCACCAACTCGGCTTCAAGTCTGCTCTGCCACCATTTATCCAACTCGGCGCCCACGTCGACCGTTCGTTCCAAGGGGGATTGCCAGGCGTGCTCGGATTGGAGCATGCGGCCTTCGAAATCCACGCGGAAGCCAACGTCGATCGTTTCTCGGTCCGCGATATCACCCCGCCCTTGAACATGGAGCTGACACGGATCGATCGACGCCGCGAACTCCTCGCCAAAATCGATCGCATGCAACGCTCGGCGGAACAACAACCCGCCGCCTTCGATGCCTTGGATGAACACTACAAGACGGCGTTCAAGATGATCACCGCACCCGAAACCAAACAAGCCTTTGATATCGGCAGCGAACCCGATGCTCTCCGAAACGATTACGGCCGCATTTCCTTCGTCCAACGCTTGCTGTTGGCTCGTCGATTGGTTCAAGCCGGCGTTCGCTTTGTCACTGTCAGCGACCCAGGCTGGGACCACCACCAGGACTGCTTCAACGGACTCAAGCAACACCGGATGCCGCAAGTCGATCAAGCCATCCCCGCTCTACTCATCGACCTGGAACAACAAGGCCTGCTCGATTCGACCCTTGTCGTCTGGATGACCGACTTTGGTCGCACACCAAAAATCAATCCAGCCATCGGTCGCGACCACTGGGCCAGCTCCGGATTCGCCATCATGGCGGGTGCCGGTGTTCCCGGCGGTCTCATCCTCGGTGAAACCGATGCCGATGGGGGCCAACCCAAATCCAATGAGTATTTCACGGAAAACATCGTTGCCACGATGTACCACAAGCTCGGTTTGCCTCTCGACCTGACCGTCACCGCGAGCGATGGACGCCCGATCCGTCTCATCGAGGGGGAACCCGTTCGCGAGTGGGTTTGATTCCTCTCAGGAGTTGTTGTTGTGGTCCGATTCCGGATAGCCCCCTTGGAAGAACCTCTCGCAGGCTTCCCATCATGCCATTCCTCGTTGAGTTCCCCAAGAACCTCGCTTTCGTACTCGTACGGGGAAAAAGTCCGACGGACGCGAGCAGGAAGACGCATGCGAGCAGGAAGACGAGTACCGCTGGCGCTCCGTACGATTGCGAGAAGGTGGAGGGGTAGGAGACGCGATGGGAGAGCGATCCGCTTCGTTGCGTTCCCCTTCCTGGCGACGATGATCCTGGCGACGCTGGCGTGTGCAGCGCGAGGCGGTGAATGGACGATCGAGCCATCGAATGTGACCCTGCGCGGAAACTTTGCCCAGTCGCAGCTCCTCGTTCGTGAAGCCGACGGCACAGGCAGCATTTCCGAGCGATCGATGGATCAAACATCCCGCGCGACTTTCCAGTCCCTCACCCCCGATATCGTTCAGGTCTCTCCCTCGGGTTGCCTGACTGCGGTGAACAATGGCGCCGGCAAAGTATCGATCGCCATCGATGGCAAGGTCTTGGAAGTCCCCGTCGATGTCCAAGGGATCGTCGCCGACCCGACGGTCGATTTTCATCGCGATCTACTTCCGTTGCTCACGCGCGCGGGCTGCAACGCGGGAGCATGCCACGCGAGCCAGTACGGCAAAGGAGGCTTGGTTCTTTCGGTCATGGCCTTCGATCCTGCATTGGACTATCAGAGCCTGGCCGTGGGAGCCCGAGGCCGACGCATCAGCACGAGCAATCCCGCCGAAAGCCTGATCCTGAAAAAAGCGACCGGGAGCGTCGCGCACGGCGGCGGCGTACGTTTCGCCGTCGACTCCAACGACTATCGCATTCTGGCTCGCTGGATCGCGATGGGGGCTCCTAAACCGAACCCTGCTCCCAAGAAGATCGCTCGCCTCGCTATCCATCCTGCCAAACGGGTCGCTGGCATCGGTCAATCGCAACAACTGCGCGCGGTGGCAACCTACGAAGACGGAGAAGAACGGGACGTTACCTCCTGGACCCGCTTCGATGCCATGGACGAAGGTGTGGTCAAGGTGTCGAGTTCCGGCCTGACGCAAACCGTTGGCAAAGGCCAAGGCGCCGTGATGGCGAGATTCGGCAATCAAGCCGAAATCGCTACCTTCGTCGTCCCCTTCGCCGATTCGGTCCAGCTCGATGCATGGGTCTCGTTTCAGCCCATCGACGATATCGCGAAAGCAAAATTCCAGGAACTGAAGTTGAGTCCCTCGGAACTGTGCGACGACGCGACCTTCCTTCGACGCGCCTCCTTGGATGCCATCGGCGCATTGCCAACCGCGGAGGATGCTCGAGCGTTTCTCCAATCCACGGACCCCCACAAACGGGATCAGTTGATCGATCGTCTGCTCGGCCTGACAGGGGATCCCAAACTCGACACCTACAACGATCAATTCGCCGCCTACTGGAGCTTGAAATGGTCCGACTTGATCCGCAACAACAGCGCTGTCCTCGGCGAAAGCGGAATGTGGGCCCTCCACAATTGGTTGCGAGAATCATTTCGAACCAACAAGCCGATGGGGAAATTCGTCAGCGAACTGATCACTGCCAAGGGCTCGATCTTTTCCAACGGACCCGCCAATTACTTTCGGATCGCCAACAATCCCTCGGACCTCGCGGAGTCGACCGCGCAGCTGTTTCTCGGAAAACGACTGCAGTGCGCCAAGTGTCATCATCATCCCTATGAACGATTGAGCCAGGCCGATTATTACGGATTTGCGGCCTTCTTTTCCCGAGTTGCCAGCAAGAACAGTGCGGAATTCGGGATCTTCGGCGGCGAAACCGTGGTCGTGGTCACCTCCGGTGGCGAAGTCGCCCATCCGAAAACCGGCGCCGTGATGAAGCCCGCGCCGCTGGAGGGAGAACCCACCGACCATGCCAGCGATCGCCGCATCGCCTTGGCCGAATGGCTGACTCGCAAGGACAACGCCGCCTTCGCTCGCAACATCGTCAATCGCTACACCGCCTACCTGCTCGGTCGCGGCTTGGTGGAACCGATCGACGACTTGCGATCGACCAACCCTCCCTCGAACCCGGAACTCATGGACCATCTCGTTGTCCAGTTCCGAGAATCGGACTTCGATGTGCGACAACTGATGCGCACCATCATGCGCTCGCGGCTCTATCAACTCGACTCGCAACCCAATGCGATCAACGCCGAGGACGAGCGGTTTTATAGCCACTACAGCGTCAAGCGAATCGCTGCCGAGCCGCTCCTCGATTGCATCGACGACGCGACGATGGTTCGCACCAAACATCCCAATCTGCCGATGGGCAAACGGGCAGTCGAACTCCCCGACGCCGCCACCACCAACACCAATCCGTTCCTGGTCACCTTCGGCAAAACCAAACGTTCGAGTGTTTGCGAATGCGAGCGCCCCGCCGACGAGAACCTGGCCCAAGCCTTGCACACCCTCAACGGCGAAATCGTTTCCGCCAAAATAGCCGATGGCCAAGGTCGCGTTGCTGCACTGGTCGCCTCGGGCAAACCTCCCGAAACGTGCATCGAGGAACTCTATCTCGCCGCCCTATCGCGGCTTCCCACCCCCGACGAAATGACCGAAGGGAAGGCTTTCGTGGCGGCCTGCCCCAGTCCCGCCGAAGGCTACCAAGATATCCTCTGGGCCCTCCTCAACTCCAAGCAATTCCTGTTTATCCGATGACAACTTCGGTGCATCTACTTGTTAAAGCATCTCTTGTCGGTTTGGCGATCGGTTTGCTTTGTCCGGGGGCGATGGGGCAAACGAACAACTCGTATCCGATGCTGATGAGTCTCAAGCCGGCGGCGATCACGGTCGGACAAACGACAGAACACGAACTGAATGCTCGCTACAACCTCGCCGGAGGAACCGGTGTCATGATCTCGGGGACCGGAGTCCGCGGCGAAGTGGTGGCGCTGGAGACGGAGAAACCGGAGGATAAGGACCGGAACGATGTCACCAGTTCCAAGTGCAAGCTCCGCATCACCTGCGACGCCGACGCGCTTCCAGGGATCCGCGATTTTCGGGTTTGGACCCCGCATGGCGCGAGCACGGTCGGTCAAGTCGTGGTGGCCCGAGAACCGTTGATCCTCGAAGTACCCGACAACGACACGTTGGACAAAGCTCAAAACGCCTCGCTCCCCGCGACGATCTGCGGAACCTTTGAAAAAGGGGAGGATATCGACCTGTACAAGCTGCGGATCGATCAGCCCGGGGGATGGACGTTTCACATGACGAGCCAGCGACTGCAAAATCGTTTGCACGACATGCAGCTACGCGTCGATCCGATGATCACGCTGAAATCGGCGATCGGTTCGACCATCGCCTCGAGCGACAACACCTTTGCCGGCGATCCTTTGCTGCACGTCCAAATCGACGCGCCCGGCGAATACATTCTGGAGGTTCGCGACGTTCGATACCAAGGCAATGCCGATTGGACATATGCCATCGAATGTTCCTCGCGTCCGTTTGCGTTGGTGTCTCGCCCTTTGGCTGTTTCGTCGACGGGGAATGCATCCTTGCGCATCGTCGGCTTGGGAATGCCCGCCGAGGCCGTCGCTTCCCTGACTCCCCCCGGGACCGACAAGACGCGCATCGAGCCCTTCGCCCCGGTCGTGGCAGGCACACCGCTCAATACGATGCAAGTCGTATCGACCGCGGACCCCATTGTGTGCGAACCGAGCGACATCCAGCCCGCTCCGGAAATTCCGCCACCTTCGTTTGCAGTTCCTGCGATGCTTTGCGGAGGAATCGATGAAGCGGAGCAAGTCGACCGATATCGCTTTGAGGCCAAGGCCCAACAGCGATTGACGTTCGTGGTATTTGCACGTCGTCTCGGTTCGAATCTCGACGCGAAACTTCGCATTTTGAACGGGGATGGGAACGCGATTTCCGAGGCGGACGATTCGACCTTTGAACGGGTACTCTCTTCCGATGCGACGCTGGAGAACTGGACCGCACCTGCGGATGGGACCTACACCGTGGAGGTGAGAGATCTGCATGGACGAGGCGGGCTCGACTTTCCGTACGCGCTGCATGTGACTGAGGCGCGACCCTACTTCTTGCTCGAGGCCGATACCGACAAGACTCCATTAGCCATCGGCAGCGCGAGTGTGATCTATGTAAAAGCGCACCGACGAAACGGGTTCACGGGCGAGATTCAGCTTGGGGCAGAGGGATTGCCGCCTGGGGTGCGGGCGGAATTCGGTCGGATTCTGGCATCTCGTCCCGATGGGGCGATCTGGTTGACGGCCGCTCCGGATGCGCCGATGGGAATGGCCAATATCACCATCTTCGGAACCTCCGAACCGACCCAACCCGACGGACAAAAAACCGCGCTGCGTGCATCGGCATCGCATCTGCAGGAAGTCTACATGCCGGGAGGAGGACGAGGTCACTATCCGGTCGATCAGCACACCGTTTCGGTGGCCAAGCCGATGGACATACGCAGCATCAAGCTCAGCGCCAACCACGTCGAGCTCAAGCCGGGGGCTTCGCAACGGATCGATATCGAAGTGGAGCGTGCACCGGACTACAAAGGAAACGTAACGCTCGATGCGATGCTGCAACACCTGGAGCAACCCTACGGCAATCCGTTGCCGCCTGGCGTTTCGGTCGATATCGGAGCCAGCAAGACGCTGCTGACCGCGGGTGAATCGGCAGGTTACATCACCTTCAAGGCTAATCCGGACGCCCCATCGGTCGAGAAGCATTTGGTGCCGATCACGGTCCATGTCTCGATCAACTTCGTGATGAAGCACACTTTCAGCGGTGAGCCGTTCTTCATCTCCGTCCAAGGACCATGACGATTCGCAGCATCGAGTCCCACGTCCATGGCGTCGTTGGGATTAGTCGCACGGGCAATGGCTCTCCAGGGACCGTTGCCGCAACAAGCTCCCCAACGGATCGGGACTCGCCACCACAATACCGCGAATGCGATCCCCTTCCCATCGGACCTGGCTTCCCGCCGGACCACGGGAATCGTCGGAGATCGAAATATTGTCCCCGAGCACGACGTATCCGGGACCGGCGGGAATCGTTTCCTGGGCGAGGTCTCCATACCCTCGATAGACCACGTCGCGGAAAATCATCGCCAAATCAAATTCCAATCCATCTTCGTTCGAAACGATGGCAATGGTACGGCTCGCAAGGTCGCGTTGCTCCTCTCGCTCGCCACCCGTAAGGGCCGAGAGCGAGTGGGCAAAGCCGTTCCCGGATTGATCGCCGACCAGCAAACGTCCATCGACCAAGGCAACGATGATCCACTGCGGATCGAAGGCGTGGTGGCTGTCGTTGGCGGGTTGACGCGCGAGAGGAACATGGTTGCACGACGCTGTCCAGCCATCCTGGGCGGTGATTTGAATCCGATACGAATGGATGGAATCCGCGAGTTGCAATTCCAGATTTGCGTTTTGCATCGGTTCCGTGCAGCGCAGAGCGATCCCGAAATCGCAGGTGGTCACCCGTTCGTGGGAATCATGCGCATTGAGGGGCAGGTCGTTGGTGGGAGGAAGGGTTTGCGTCTCGAGGAACGCATCGAGCGATTGCGTGCATCGCGTGCGATCCCATGCGGCGATCAGCACCGATTGCGAGAGAGCGGCAGCCAGCGTCTTTTGGTAGCGACGCTGATTGATCCACAGATCGCCGTCGCGAATGCCGACCTCCTCGCCGGGGAGTGCCACAACCCTCTTGAGTTCCTTGAGCGAGCCAGAATCCCTTTCGAGGACAACGATCTCTCCTCGCTGTAGGAAGCTGTCCCCTGCGGCGTCTGCGGTTCGCTTCCGCCACCGCGGGGACATGTACCGAACCACCTCCCCGTGTTGCATGGTCGGGTTATCGTCGAGCGCGATCCATTGATTGCAGCACCGACAGCGAACAGGTCGGTTTGGAGTCCACGCGTCCCGTGCGAACGAGCTCTCGGCTCGGCAATCGCTGCAGACCAAGATCGCTCGCGGTCCCTGTAGCGTCGGTTCCATCGAACTGCCGCCGACTTGACCGATGCGGACTTGCGAGGACTGCACGGTGAGCATCAAGCTCGCGACGAGGACGGACAGACAGAGAAACACGAGCAACCCCGATGACACGTAAATAAACCAACGGCTCGTTCGGATTTGCGGGATCTGCATCAACGCTCACCGATTCGATACAAACCGTTTTCGGCTCGGATGATCCAGTCTCCCTCCAGCCAGGCGTAGGAGGCAAAAATACGGCCCGGCAACATGGCCCGGGAAAGCTCCTTGGGTTCGGCTCCGATTTCCATCACGATCGCTTCCCCACCTTCGCTCTGGAAATAGACCCGGTTTCCGATCGCCATCAGGGAGGCGGAGTAATTTCCACCGAGTCGTTTCTGCCAAACTTTCTTGCCCGTTTCGATATCGACCCCGCTAGACACCCCTCCATCGCTGACCATCACGATCTGGTCCGCTACGGGAACGATCGACGGAGTATTGGGGACCCCGGTGCCATAGGTCCATCGAACATGGGTTTCCGTGACATCCCCGCTTCCGGTCGGATCGATCGCCAACAGTTTCGGAGTCATGTATCCAGTACAGACGAAGACCAACCCTCGATAGAAGAGGGGTCGAGGAACCACAGAAAAGCCTTCGTAGGACACCGACCAGATGACGTTCCCGGTGTCGGGGTCCAGAGATTGAGCCAGATTGGAGCCTGGAGAAACGATTTGCCATTTGCCCTCGACCTGGATCGCTTGCGGCGTGCAGAACGAGAAGGGGCGATCGGTCGCGATACCTCGCGGGGTTCGCCAGACTTCGCTGCCGGTGGCTGCATCGAGGGCTAGGGTATAAGCGGTATCGCCACCATCGCAGGTCAGGAATAGCTTGTTGTCTAGCACGATCGGCGATCCGCCGTTGCCATGAACGGGCGAGTACGTGTGATCCTGGTTTCGCCACAGGATGTTGCCGTCGAGGTCGGTGCAAACGGTCCCTTGATGTCCGAAGTGCACGTACAGCTTTCCCGCGTTGGCCAGGACTGTCGGGCTAGCATGCGAGTTCTTCTTGTGGATGCTGGGCGCGTCTTGATCCTGCTCGATCAACATGCGGTCGAAGAGCGGTTTTCCTGTGCGGGCGCTATAGCATTCGAGGTGAAGGGTCTGGGGACCAGCCAGCGCGGAATCGCCCGACGCGGTATTGCGAGCCGAGGTGACGTAGATCCGATCGCCGATCACCACGGGTGAGGACCATCCCAGCCCTTGGGTTGGCGTATACCACACGACATTTTTTTCCTCGCTCCATTCCATGGGAGCTTTGGCGGTCGTCACGGTTCCATTTTGGTTGGGTCCTCGGAACTCGGGCCAGTCGGCGCGGGCCTCGCAAGTTCCGTCGAGAGCGACGCACCCACCGATCACCAGCGCGATCGGCGACCGCTTCACGGCATGGAAAAGGGAGTACAATCGGGAGTTCGCGGTGAGAGATTTCGATGAAGTTTTGAAAGTCAATGGCATGCGAATCGTTGCTCGTGGTGGAATGAGATGGGTAGGTGGTTGGCTCTTGGTTGCCAGCGGTTGGTTCAACCCGACCGCGATCGCTCAGGATGATGCAAAACGTTGGGTGACCGAATCCGCGGACGCCGCGGTCCAACTCGTCTCGGATCAATTTAAGTTTACCGAAGGTCCAACCGTTGACAGCGAGGGAAATGTCTTTTTTACCGACCAACCCAACAATCGGATCGTTCTCTGGAAGACCGATGGTGCGCTCACCGACTTTCTGAAGCCCGCCGGACGTAGCAACGGCATGTATTTCGCCCCGGATGGGAAGTTGATCGCGTGCGCCGACGAGGCAAATCAAATGTGGGAGATCGATACCGACGGAACGCATCGCGTTTTGTTCGAGGGATTCGAGGGAAAACGCCTCAACGGCCCCAATGATGTCTGGATCGACGCCAACGGCACGATGTACTTCACCGATCCGTACTATCAGCGTCCCTGGTGGACTCACAAACAGTCCGAGTTGAGGAAGCAATCGGTGTACAAGGTGGATCGCGACGGATCAAACCTGGTCTGTGTCGACGATGCCTTGGTGCAACCCAACGGGATCATCGGAGATGCCACCAAAAGAATTCTCTATGTCGCCGACATCGGAGACAAAAAGACCTACAAGTACAACATCGGCACCGACGGCAGCTTGCTCGATCGACAAGTCTTCTGTCGGCGCGGTTCGGATGGCATGACCTTGGATCGCGAAGGCCACCTGTACTTGACGGGCTCCGAGGGAGTGTACGTCTACGACGAGTCCGGTGACCACGTGCAAACGATTCGCGTTCCTGAATCGTGGACCGCCAATGTTTGCTTGGGCGGGAAAGACCGTCAAACTCTCTTGATCACGGCCTCGGATTCGATATTCACGATCCGAGTCAAGTATCCTGGCGTTGGATCCAAGTGAGAACCGTTTATTTTTTGAGTTCCTCGATACGGCGCCGAGCCTGGCTGGCCATTTCGTGCTCGGCGTGATTCTCGATAATGTAGTCGTAGAACTTTACGGCGGTTTCGATGGCCTTCTTGCGTCGTTCCCCGGTGAGGTCGCCGATGAACAGCTCGCTGCATCGTCCCGCTTCAAATGCAGCTCGGGCTTGCCAATTCTTGACATCGTCCGTCACTTGACTCGCGTTGAAGCCGTACATGGTTTTCTGAAATTCGGTCACGGCTTTGGCGAAGTTCCGGTCTGCAAAGTAGGCTTCGCCGATCATGAATCGGGCGCGTGCCCCCAGCGCATTGCGCTCGCTCTCGGCGATCTCCTCATACAGGCGAATGGCTTCATCGACTCGTTTTAGGTTCTGTTTGGCGAATGCTTGCTCGTATTTCGCGACCATTTTCAGACTGGAATGAGGCAACACCTCCTGAAACCGGCTCGTCCATGCATCGACTTCATTCCACTTTTTCAATTCTCTCGCCGTTTGAGCGCCATGCAGGTAGAGCACGGCCCGTACCTGGTCGTTGATCGATGCGGAATCCGGATGGTTTTCCAAGGCTTTGCGGGCCTGCTCATATTGCGGCCAAGCGGTGGTGAAATTCTCGAGCTTGAAGGAGCATTCGGCGACCATCAGTCGAGCATCGACACTCAAGGAGCCCTCAGGGAACGCTTTGAGTTGTTTCGCGAACTGCTTGGCAGCGCCCGAAAAATCCCGTTGTTGAAACAAGGCGAGTCCCAACTTGTACAGCGACTGTTCCTGCAACTCGGGGCTTGCGGTCTTTGTCGCTGCAACCGTGTAGGCCTTGACAGCAGACTCGTACCGCGCGTTCTCGAATTCGGTTTGCCCGACATGGAAATAGGACTCGGCCGCCAGTGGATGATCCGGGAACTGATCGATGATTCTCTGGAACCATCGCTTCGCCGAGGCAGCATCCCCCTTCGCCTTGAACGCCCATGCCAATTCGAAACAAGCGCGTTCCACCAGCGCAGACTCGGGATGGCCTTCAACCAGCTCGGTCATGCGTCGGATGACCTGGTCGTATGCCTGCTGATCTCGATTGGCCAGCCCCAATTCGTACAAGAGCTTGGCTTTCGCAGAGCGGGACAACTCGGTGGTCAGCAAATCCTCGAGGATCGAAACAGCCTCCACGGTGCGACCGGTCCGGCGCAGGCAAATCGCCTTGGCGAGCACACATTCCGAATGGAGAGGTGCACGTTGCTTGGAGTTCGAAATCCGGTTCAGTAGCTCGAGAGCCTCCGGGAACCGCTCCAATTGGATCAAGACAAATGCTTTTTCATAGCGCACAAAGTCCGCCGTCGAGGAGTCGCTCTTCTGATCCAGGACGCGATCGTACCACGTTAAGGCAGCTCCGTAATCCAGGGCTGCGGCCGAGAGTTGGCCCAGCCGAAATTCGGCTTGTTGGCGAAAACGAGAATTCGGAAACTCCTTGAGAAGTCGTTCGAGGGCGAGTTTGGCCTTCTCTTTGTCTTTGAATGCTTCGTAGGCTTGAGCGAGCAGCAGGAGCGTCTCGTCGGCCTGGGTCCACGTCGCGTTGACGCGGAGCGATTCTTCAAAGGCCTCGATCGCCTCCTTGGTCTTCTCCTGCCGGAGGAGCGATGCTCCCTTGAGGTGGAACGCCTCGGCCTGTTGGGCGGGTTCGAGCGTCCGACGGAGCAGCGATTCGACCGAAGTCGCTACGCCGTCATAATCGCCAGCGAGATACTTGGCCGCGGTTCCGCGCAATTCCCATGCCGTCGCGGATGCATGGTTGTTCGCCGAGCGAACGAGTTGCTCAAAAGCGGTCGCAGCCGATTCATATTGCGACAGCTGCAAAAGGGACTCGGCCCGCACATAAGCCACGTCCAAGGCGAGTTCATCGGTTGGAAATCGCTTGGCGAAGGCCTCGCTCCAGCGTTGCGATTCCGCATGATCGCCTGCTTGCAACGCTGCGAAAGCCGCATTGTACGTGGCTCGCGGGCAAATGGAGGAATCGAGGGACTCCAAAGCGATCTGCTCGTACAACTTCCTCGCTTCCGCTTTCCCTTCGGCCGTTGCGTACAATCCATCGGCGAGATCCATGCGAAGCCATGTGATCATGGACGAGGTCGAGGTGCTGATCGTCTTGGGATCCCATCGCGACGCCCACTCCAAGGCTTCGCGAGCAATCGGTATCGCCTCCTTGGCGCGGTTTCTCGAGATCGCGATCTGGCACAGCCAATGCGCAGCTTCGACGGCGCGTTCATCCTTCGCAGCGAGCAGCTTCTCGAACGCGCTCGCGGCTTCATCATACTTCTTGTCCCGCATCAAACTCTGGCCAATCGCCAAGGAGGAATTGGCGGAGTAAGGCGACTGAGGAAAACGCTCCGCGAGTTTTCGATAGGCATCGGAGGACTCGGGGAAACGGCCTGCCTTGGCCAAAGCAAAGGCGTAGCGCGAGAGCACGTAGTCGGCGATAGCGAGTTTCGCCAGCTCTGGACGATCGATGATCGGTTCGAACAATTCGATCGCTCGTTTCGCTTGGTCGCCTTGCAACGCCAATTCCGCCAATCGCACTGTCGCGCTCACGGCGAGACTGTGTTGGGGGTAAGCCGAAAGGAACTCGGAGTAGGTCTCCATGGCCAGTCGTCGTTGAGTCGCTTCCTCGTAGGACAAGCCCAACGAGAACAACGCATCGGGTCGCAGTGAGGATTTCGCGAGACTGCGGCTCTGGAGCAACTGATTATAGAAAGCGATGGCCTTCTCCGTTTTTCCGAGCCGGGATTCCGCCTCTCCTGCGTAGAACATCGCTCGGTCGGCAAAGGGACTGTCCGGATACTTGTCGAGGAAGGACGAGAAGACCTTGACGCACTCGGCCAACATCGTCGGATCTGCGGGTTCCTTAGAAACACCCGTCTGATACAACGCCCACCCGAGGTGTATCAATGCATCCTCGCGTTCCTTCAACTCAGGATCTTTGAGGGCCGCACGAAACGATTCGATCGCCTTTTCGTATTCGGGTCGCTCCTTTTCTTGGTAGCAGACTCCGAGAAAATAGCGCGCGCTCGAGGACAACGCGTGATTCGGAAATTCGGAGATCATCTTGCTCCACTGTTCGAGAGCGCGTTCATAGGCTCCGTTGTTCTGGGCATTCGCCGCATCGGCGAACATCGCGCGGGCTCGCTCGGTGAGGCGCTCTGGCTCGGTCGTCTTGCGAGTCTTGTCCCGGCCGCTCTTGCTCGCCCCCGCCGATGGCTTCGACGAAGCCGGAGCCGATGGGTCCTGCCCCCAGGAGGACGCGTCCCCCGCGGCCAGCAGGGCGAAAACCCCACCGAATCCGAAAATCCATTTCAGTTTACCGAGTCGATGGCATCCCATGCGAATTCCTGCCCTACAGAACACGATACGAGTTCGTAGCAACTTTCCGAAAACGAACCTCACAAAGAGCGAATCGGAAAACTTGGCAAATCCTCATGAGTCGAATCGCCCGAGCGGACGACAAGCGCGGCCCGACAGCCGCAAACTCGCTGCAGATTAACAACCCGTGCGGTTTTTGCCCCCCTCGCTTCCTTCCCTCTATCCCATTCGAGATCCAGCCAACCCGGACTAGAATGAAAGCTAAACTGGATCGTCTTTTTCCCGTTACAACCAAGCTTGGGTCATGCGCATTCTAGTCACCGGCGGCAGCGGTTTCATCGGATCTCATCTGACCGAACTCCTGCTGCGACAAGGCCACCACGTGGTGGTCGTCGACGATCTGAGCACGGGGTCGCGAAACAATCTCAAGAACGTTGCATCGCATCCCGAGCTGGAAGTCGTGGTTGCGGACCTCGGCGACCCCTCGCTCGTCCAGCGCGTATGCCAAGGGGTCGATGCGGTCTATCATTTGGCGGCGGCCGTCGGTGTGGCTCTGATCGCCAAGCAACCCACGCAGACCATTCACCGAAACATTTTCCCAACCCAAATCTTGCTGGACGAACTGACGCGGCAACATCGTGCCGGCCGCTCGGTATCCCTCTTCTTGGCCAGCACGAGCGAAGTTTACGGCAAGAATCCGAAACCGATCTGGAACGAGGGCGACGATCTCGTCTTTGGAGCGACCACCAAGCCTCGCTGGAGTTACGGCGCAAGCAAAGCAATCGACGAATTCCTCGCCCTGGCTTGCGTGCGAGAATACGGGATGCGAGTGGTGATCGGTCGGTTTTTCAACGTGGTTGGGCCGAGGCAAACAGGGGCTTATGGGATGGTTTTGCCTCGATTTGTATCCGCTGCCATCGCGGGCGGACCGCTCGTCGTCCATGACGATGGCAAGCAGGAGCGTTGTTTTGCGCATGTATCCGATGTGATCCGAGCCATCACCACCTTGATGCAGACCGAATCGGCTTTTGGTAGGATCTACAATATCGGATCCGATCAACCAATCTCGATCTACAACGTAGCGCGGCGGGTGATCGAGATTGTGAATCCGAATGCAACGTTGGAATTCCAGTCGTACGCCGAAGCCTACGACCATGATTTTGAAGATGTGCGGCGACGTGTTCCCGACCTGACGCGCATCCGCAACACCATCGCCTATCAACCCCAGTATTCGCTCGACGACATCATTCGAGATGTGTGGCGAGACTACGCACAGTAACCATGCCGGTCCCCGAACCGTCCCCATCCTCCCTCCATCGATTTCGCTACGGCGAGTACGTGGTCGAGTTATCCTTCGACCCCTATGCGGAGTCCGAACCGCAACGCTGGGTGGCCCTTCGAAAAGGTTGGCGACGTTTCGGACGATTTTTGTATCGGGTTCCCGAGTGGGTTTATCTGTCGGCAATTGCGATCGCAACCGCAGCGGCCTCCATCTCGGCCTACTACGGCGAATTGATTTTTATGCTTGTGGCAACCGGGTTGGCCACCGCGGTCGGCATCGCCTTGGCTCGCCGGTTCCAGCAGGGGCTCGGGATTTTCGGAGTCGCCTGCATCCTGATCGGTGGGATCCTGTTCGCTTTTTTCAAGCTCACCACACTCCTTCCGGAAGTCGCTCGCAGCTACGCAATTCCACGCATCATGGAAAAAGGGGGAGAGGTTCGAACGTTCTTGACCCCCGAGTGGGATACGCTCAACAACACGCTCTTCCCTCTCACGGGACGGGATTTCGCAATTGCGGATATCATTAGCATCCGCGGACCCCTGGAAGCGTTCTCTCATCGAGTCATCGAGGACTTGAGCATCCCGAACAATGTCGTCATTCAAATCACGAGACCCCAGGACGACTCCCTCGATTGGACTTCCCACGTGCAAGCCATCGCTCCCAGGTCTCCGATGCTCTTGGGCTCTTGGTGGAACGACGCCACACTCCAAGGTTTGACTCAAAAGAGCCTCAACTGCGACCTCCTGCTCTTCGATCGAGCATTGACGCTCGCCCAAGCTCAACTGATCGCTTCTCCTCGCCTGAGGTACAACACCTTGCGTCTCCACAATATGGAGCCCGATTCCTTGGTTCTGATGTGCAAGGCAAATGAGATTGGGAAACCGCTTGGAAATGTTTACCTCGTCGACTGCAAGCTCGATTCGAAAGCGGCCTCCGCGATGGCCGCTTTCGGCCCCAGGGTCATCCTGGAGAAACGAGACAGCGTAAATAAAGGTTCCTTGACGGTCGAGGAATTGGACGCCATCGTCGACGCGGATCTCGATGTGCGCAAGATCTTCACCTCCAGCATCAATCACGAACAAGCCGAGAGGCTGGCGCGAATTCCGAGGCTGGAAATGCTCCCGGCCGTGCTCGCTGACGAGGCTGCCGTAGAACATCTGCGCGCCTCGCAATTGGAAACGGTCACCGTCGCCTACGCCAACGATACGATCGTCGCGAGTTTGATGAAGTACCCCAACCTGGGCTTCGTCACGTTCGGATCGGTCGAAGGCCCGATCGATCCCCTCATCCCCCTCATCAACCATCCTACGATTCACGGGATCTATATCCGAACCTACCGCGGCACCGCTTCCGAAATCGCGAAACTCCAATCGTACTCTCGCGTCACCGTCGGAGAGCGCGAGAAAGTCAGCGCGGACGAGTGAGCCGGTTTTCCACCGTCTTCGATGCCACCGTCTTCGATGCCAGTCGCTCCAAGGCTTGCGAGGCGGCTACGACTGACCGGAGACGACCAGTTTGGGATGGACCACCCCCCCATGATGAGTGACCAGCGTATCGCGGATGATCTCATCTTCCAAGCGAATGCTTGGCTTCCCTTCCACGATCAAATTCTGGAGGAATTTCGTAGCGTTGTTGCTGAACATGGAGCTCGCGTGATAGGCCGCATCCGAGACGATGTTGGTGGGGCCGAGAATGATGACCCCTGAATCGATGACCCGCTGATCGGCGCGCGTCAGCTCGCAATTGCCACCGCGTTGGGCGGCAAGGTCGACGATGACCGAGCCTGGTTGCATGGCTCTCACGGCATGTGCCGTAACCAGCAGCGGCGATCGTTTGCCTGGAATCGCGGCCGTGGTGACCACGACATCGCACTGGGCGACGGTTTTTGCCAACTCCTCGCGTTGCCGATGGTAGAAGGCTTCGTCCATCGCCTTGGCGTACCCCCCTTTGTCCTCGGAACTACCTGAATCGATATCCAAGGTGACAAATTTCCCGCCGAGACTTTCCACTTGCTCGCGGCATGCAGGCCTCAGGTCATAGGCATAGACAATCGCGCCGAGTTTTTTCGCGGTAGCAATCGCCTGCAAACCCGCCACGCCAGCACCGAGAACAAAAACCTTTGCCGCCGACAAGGTTCCTGCAGCGGTCATCATCATCGGGAAGATCTTGTGCAACTCCATCGCTCCCATCAGAACCGCGCGATAGCCCGCGATCGTCGCCTGGGACGACAAGATATCCATACTCTGGGCGCGTGTGATGCGAGGTATCAGTTCGAGCGCGAACAGCGTTGCGTTGGCTTTTGCGATCGGCTCGATTTGTGGCAGGCTGGACAGGGCATCGCAGGACGCGATGATCACCTGCCCCTGCTTCATGAGGGCCACGTCTTTGGCCCCCGCTTCGGGATTCTCCCCCGCCGCGCGCACTTGGACAACCAGGTCGCAGTGAAACACCTCTTGACGCGAGGCGACAAGCTGCGCCCCTTTGTCGGCATAGCTGGCGTCCTCGTAGCCAGCCTCCAAGCCTGCACCTTGCTGTACGACGACGTCGAGTCCGAGCTTTTTGAGCACGGGAATGCTAGCGGGAGTGATCGCAACCCGCTTCTCACCGGGAAAGGATTCTTTGGCTACTCCTACCTTCATACTATTGTTCTCCTCGCATCGCTGAACCCGCCGGTGGTTGAGGGATCCCAGTCACAAAAACACCCCTCTTTTCCGACCAACCCATCTTAACCCGGTTCTATGGTAACGCCGAATGGTAGCAAAAAAAAACCGCCAAGTCGCATAGAGCCACTTGGCGGTTTGAAAGGTTGGCAGTAAGAGATTTCACATGACTGCGAAATCATTCACCGAGAGCAACGACCTTACGAGGGGTTCTTCGTCGCAGTTCTGGTGGCAGCCTTCTTCTTGGCTACCTTCTTCTTGGTTGCAGCCTTCTTGGGTGCTGCCTTCTTTGCAGCCTTCTTCTTGGCTACCTTCTTCTTGGTTGCTCCAGCTTTCTTCTTGGCCACGGATACATCCTCCAAAAAAACCAAAAAACTTGGTTGACGCAGGGAGCTCTCATCCGAAGCAGCAGATAAGAGACCTGTTCCCGACAACCGATACAAAACGTCCTTCGCAAAAACAGTCGATCTGGCTTCGTGACCTGTCACTCCGTGACATGATCGACCGTCTGTGCTAAGGACCACCTTAGTTGAGAGTAGCTTATAAAACACGCAACGTAATGCAACATCTTTTCGACAATTTTTCCACAAACATGAAACGAATTTTCCACCGTATCGGCGCCCTGCGCGGATCGATTTCGGGTCCGTTCGCGTTCGCGTCCGCCGCGCGATGCACGGATGGAGATCGCATCGCAATATGCGTTGCGGGCGGTGTGTACCGCGATCTCTCGGAGACCATCGACCCCTGCGCCGAAACGTGGGCTCCAACGCGGCGCCGACAGCGATGCATAGTTGCGACCGCTTTCGAGCGACGCGAGTTTCTCCAAGAAAATTCAAAGGAAAATGCGCGCGAACGCGCTGCGCTCTCTCGTAGGTGCGGATCGCTCGCCGATCGGTTCACCTCCTGGAACACCACGAAGCGCGGCATCCAAAATGGGATCAGAACAAGGTCGCTCTGACAGCGAGGATCGGCTTCGATCGATGCGATGAAATGCGCCTTGCCATGCGCTCGCGAATGATCGCTGCGCGATGTGTTCGGAGGCTCATCGCAGCGAGAAAAATTTTTGAATTTTTTTTCTTCCAATCACCAAATTCGAGGTCCCTGCTGCTGCTGCAGGGCTTGCATGTTGCTCATCGCGAGGGACAAGAACAACAGAGCGTTGAAGGTTTGGCCCGTTTGAAAGAACCACCACGCCACCAGGAACCCGACCACTACGCCGACCATGTTGGCTTCGTACAAACCATCGGTGCGTCGGAGGATGGCGACGGTGTGTTGGACGATGTGTCCGCCATCCAAGGGGTAGACCGGCAGCAGATTGAACAGGGGCCACATGACACTGATCAAGACGTAGAACATGACGCTCGCATCGACCCACGCATTGTTCGGCAGGCCGCCGAAAACGGTCTTGGAAAAATCGAACTCCCAGCCGACAGCATTCAGGAAGGTCTGCACGAACGGAGCCTTGATCCCCAACGCCGTCGCTCCCCCCGCGACGGCAATTCCGGTCGCCAATTGCAGCAGGGGGCCTGCCGCAGACACCAGGATCTGGTTTCCGTGGGTCAATCGCCTCCGAATCCCCCCTCGTTGATAGAGATAGCCTGCCGTGGGAATGGCCAAACCACCCATGTGATAGAGGACGATCTGGGATTCGATGCCGAACCATCGATAGGCCAACGTATGCCCGAGTTCGTGGACGAGGATCGACACCAGCGTCGCCGCGACCCAGATACACAGCAGAACAGGGAAACCAGGGCTGTACACGCCGGAAAACTGGTAGGCGTCGTCCATTCCCATCGCGATGTTGTATCCCAGTGCCGCCGCGACGAGCCAGAACAGCCAGGTCACTCGGATGGGAAATCCCAAAAACCGGAATCGCCAGTCGTACTGGCTGGGCATCGGTTCGCCGATCAACATGAATCAACCTTTCGCGCTATCGTGTCCAACGCCTCAGCCATGGCTTCGCGGGTGATGTTCAGGGGAGGAATCATCGCCAGCCTGTCCCTTGCAGGCCCCGTCAAGTGTAGCAGGAGTCCGGACCGAGATAAGTCGACGACCCATTCAAATGCGGTCTCGGCACCCTTGCCATCCCGTCCCGGGAATTGGAGGACGCTTGCCAAACCGCGTCCCTCCACGGTGATCGCATCGGGAAGGATCGCACGGAGATCGTCCCTCCATGCATTCCCGCGATCCTTCGCCGAGCGAACCCAACCTTGCTGGTGGAGAATCTCGATCACCTCCGAGCTGATCCGACACGCCAGGGGCATCGCGGCATAGGTCTCGGATTCGATCCCCTCGGGAAGCGAGTCCATCAGCTTCTCTGGGCCAACCACCGCCCCCATCGAGACAATGCCTCCCCCGAGCGCTTTGCCGAGAATGATCAAATCGGGGCTCCAGCCGTCGTCGCAGGCCACCGACCAAGCCCCCAGTCGGCCGAGCCCCATCTGGATTTCGTCGCTGACAACGAGCATGCCGTACGCGTGCGCCGTTTCGGCCAAGCGTCTACAAAACCAAGGTGGAGCGAAGTAGTATCCCCTGGAGCCGATCGCTGGTTCCATCAACAGCATCGAAAGGTTGCGGTGATGTTTCGCCATCAGATCCTGCGCTTGCTCGAGGATGCGTTCACACGCAGCGTTGAGCCTCTCTTCATTCGCGATCGGCAGAACAGGAAAGGGAATCGCCAACCCGTTTTCGGGATCGAACGGGATCGCATTCGATCGAGCGGTATCGCTGATCCAGGCGGTGGCCATCGATCGTCCATGGTAGGCAAGGTCAAATCGCAACACAGAACCGGGACGACACGCCGATGCGATCTTCCACGCCAACTCCACCGCGCGTGCTCCCCCCGTGGTCATCCAGACCTTGGCGGATGGATGCGTTCCCGAAAATCGATCGCTGATGCGGGCCTCGAAGGCTTCCCGTTCGAGGCTGTTGGCGGCATGGGCGAGCGTGAGCCGCTGGAGCTGCTCGCAGGCCGCCGCTGCAAGGCGTGGATGGCAGTGACCGAGAACCGAGGAGGAATACCCGCCGATGAAATCGAGGTAGCGATTTCCCTCTGTGTCCCAAACATAGGGTCCCTCACCGCGCGTGAAACGCAAACGCGAAAGGGGATCGTGCGATCTCGCTGCCCCGACGGGGCGATGAGCTGTCATCGGGGACCTACCCCTGCGATTGCTCGCGGAAACGTTCGAGAAGAGGAGCGATGACCTCCGGGGGAACAAATCGCTCGAGCGCTCGCCCATGCCCGAGAGCCGCGATCTGTTTGATCAAGCTGCTCGAGACGTGCGAGTACTCCTCGTCCGACATCAAGAATACCGTTTCAATCTCCGGATCCAGTTGTCGATTGGCCATCATCATGGTGAACTCGCCGGCGATGTCGGTCAGCGGACGCACCCCGCGCACCATGACCTTCGCGCCGAGTTTTCGGACGAAGTCGACGGCCAAGCCGTCGAACGACAAGACTTCCACATGCTTCCATCGCCTCGAGATCTTTTGAATCAGTCCGACCCGTTCCTCGACACTGAAGAGCGGACTCTTCTCCGCATTCACACCTACTCCGATGATCAAATGCTCGTACAACAGAGCCGAACGTTCAATGATATTCAAATGTCCGAGGGTGATCGGGTCAAAGGATCCTGTGTAAACGGCTTTGGTCGGCGATAAAGCGTTCATGGGGTGGTGTCCTTTCGGTCGCTCAACTGGCTCAAGAGTTCGTCGGGGCTGAGGCGAGACTCCGAGCAGTTGCGAATTGCTCCAGAGTCGTTGACTTGCTCAAATGCAAGAAAGCCCATAGATAGACGGCTGCAAAGACGCAACCGATACACGCGGTAAACGCGACCTGGACCACGAAGACAACCTGGCCGACGCTCTCCAAGCCCTCGGGAGTTTGTCCCTGCCCCTGGCGAGTAAGCTGTTCCTCGACCTGTTGCGTTATCCGATCCTTGTTCGACGCCTGCATGTACATCCCAAGGCCCGTTTGAGCGAGTGACAATGGCACCATGATCGCCGCCGACCATCGCAGAAGCCGCACAGCCCATCCTTTTCTGATCAACGTGCCGATGCCGCCTAGGATCAGGCACAATCCGGTCAATAGCGACGCGAGCAATGATGCGATACTCCAAGGGGACATCAACTGTTCGATTTGAGCTTCCGCCATCTTGAGTTCCGAATTCCCGCCATCGGCGTTCCCTGCGGCTTGACTGATGGATCGAACGACGAACACCATGATCGGCGCTGCAATCGCGCTGAACACACCGAGCAAACCGAGCACCAGGAGAACAATCGCAAACGTCTTCGTCGAGGCCCTTATTTTGCCCGAGGCCGCGACCGGGCTGGTTTGCGGATTCGGCTCGCCGGCCTGCGTCGTTGCAGAATCACGAAAGGGTTGATTGCTGGTATTCATGGAAAAGTCGTACGATTCATTGCGACGCGATTCGATCCATCCGTAGTTAGCAATTCTCCAACCAGTTGGGGTATTGCTCTGCATGCCGAGCGATTTCTTCCCAAATCGACTCGCGGCTCCACGCGGGCTGCCAGCCCCACGATTTCTCGGCCAAGCTTGAGTCTAACACGATCCAGGGGCAGTCGTAGGGCCGAGGGCGAAAATCGGAACGCACCTCCGCAGACCCAGGACGCCGCCCCGGCCAACGGCGCTCACACCATGCCGACAACTGCTGCAAAGAGAAGGACGCATGCACTCCACCGGAAAC
>JBKDPB010000265.1:0-18727 GCA_046342615.1 Planctomycetota bacterium
TTGATGATCCAGACACTGGCGGCGAACGGCAGGACACGCCGCGCGATGTCCCGCCAGGAAAGGGGGGCCTGGGAGTGGCATTTCCAATGCCTCATCTGCAGCAGAACACGGATCGCCGGGACGATTCCAAGCAACGCGGAACCGGCAAACGCGATCACCAAGACACGCCAATCCGGATACGCGTACAGTCCGCAAAGACTGAGAATCGTAAATGCAATCGAATTCACCGCATGCATCGACGATACCGTCTTGGGCAGACGCAAACCGCTCAGCAGTTCGGTTAAGGCGTTGAACAAAATGATGCACCCAAGCGCGATCGCAACGAGGAGCATGTCCAAACCGGATTGGTTTTCGCCAAAGATCGTATGGCTGCTGATGTCGCGAGAGAAGACCAGAAACAGACCCACCGCGCTATATCCCGCAGCGGCGATCGTCGTGCTCATGAAGAGGAAACGTGCAAGCTGGCCGCGACTGCGGTAGACCTCGACAAATCGTCCAAATGTGCCCGGCAAGCCGAGAACAGCCAAAGGTGCTGCCAGGCAGAAGAAACTGCTCGCCAAACCCCACAGACCCAGTTGGGACTCGGAGAGGAAATAGCACAAGGCGATGTTGCGGACAAAACCGATGCCCCGTTGCAAGAGATTGATCACCAACATCCACGACATCCCCGTGACGAGACTGTCGGGCGCGTGCCGACTCTCATGGGACGACGTGGTAGGGGTTGCAGCAAGGCTCATATACGAGCTTGACTCCCCAATCGATCCGGCGCCCCGCCGGATCGCTAGCGGTCTGGAGATTGCGTCGAATACCCGCTTCGAGTTTGCTTTTTCGGCAAAATATACCGGTTGTAGCGGCCTTTAGGCGACGGCCCGAATTCGATGGCTGTCCACCAATGCGAGCGGGTGAGCCAAGGGCTGGTCGTCGGTCACCACCACCTGAACAGCCAACCGCTGGGTCGAATTCAAGATGATGGGACTCTTCAAATTGGTGGTCAAGTTGTCTCCGGTTCGATTCACGACGGTCACGACGAAGATTTGGTCGCGTTGATGCGCTTGAAGAACATCCAGATCCCTTCGATGCACATGCAGTTTGTAGTTCGGAAGAAACCGGCGCGGGCTGATCACCGGCAGCGCGACATCCGACAGAGCCACCGACTGCAGCCAGGCGACTTCCTCGTTATCGTCGTTTGCTAGCAAAACCCAATGACGGCATGTTTCAAAGCCGATCAAGCCTTGGGGCATGAACAGCATATCGGAGTGATGAACGTCGAGGGTTCCAAATCGCGAAGACAGGATTTGCATAGTGACACCTGGGACAGGGGATACCTCCACACCATTTCTTCTATTCGGCAGAATCGGATCAGTGGTCTGAGGGAACCCGGTCAATTTTCCGACTTTCACTCAACGGCTTGGGTCAGGATTGTGTCAAGCAGTGGCGGTTTGCCATCGAGATTCCGCTGACGATGGCACCGACGATCCCGACGAAACCTTGATCGGTCCCGCAGAGGAACAGGTTCTCCAGATGGGTTGTGCCGTCGAGTTTCTTTTCCGGTGCTCCATAGACAGCACCGTTATCGTGCGAGGTGAAGCGGCGAATGGTTTTGGGGGTGAAAATATCGGTGTCGATCACATGCCGTCGGAAGTCGGGCATGAATCGGACTGCGGCGCCGACCGATTGATCGTACCAGTGCAGTTTTTGTTTTTGGTATTCCGTATCGTCCAAGGCGCCCCATCGATCGGGATCGGCGATTGTGGTTAGGCGAACGAAGCCGGTGTCGAGTTCACCGTCTTCGTTTGCGTATAGGTAATTGTTGGGAGAGCAGATCACGCCGGTGCGGATATCGCAGAGTTTGTCTCGGCATCGTTCCCAGTGAAACGTATCGCTGTCGTTGAAGAAGACGATGGTCTTGTCGAATCCGAAGGACTTCGGTTGGCAGTCCAGGACGGAGATGGATTCGATGAAGGACATCTGGCCCGCCTGACATGGCTTTTCTTCGGAGAGCGAGTCGCACATGCGCATGGTTTCCACGGCGCCGGCGCTGGAGAGGATGCGTTTGCCGAAGAGCTTTTGGCCATTTTCCAATTCGACGGCGGCGATGCGGTTGCTGTCGACATGAAGTTTCGCGACACCGCTTCGCAGTTTCAGTTGGCCGCCGAGTTCCCGAAACCGTCGGACGAGATTTTTGAGGATGAGCCGCACACCTTTGTGCGGGCGGGCGAATCCCTCCAGGAAGATACTTCGGAACATGATGCAGAATTGTCCCCAGTCCATGTCGTGTTCGCGGGCGTTGCCGTACCACATCAACGGGCACAGGAGCATTTCGATCAGGAGGGGATCGGAGAGGGTTTCATGGAGGATGGCGCGGGTTGAGCACTCAAAATCCTCTTGTTGGAGGTCGTCGTAGTCGACCAAGCGATTGAGCAATCGGGCAAAGGCATCTTTTTGGTGCGGAAACTTGCTCGCGATTTCGCTTTCCAGCAATTGCACATCGTTGTTGAAGTGGAGTTTGACACCGGGGAACGCGATGGTGGAGCCTCGCTGGGGCGCGAGTTGAAATTCATCCCAGCGGAATCGGAGTTGTTTGAGCAGTCTGGCCAGGGGGCCCTTCTTGGCCCCTCGCTCGGTGAAATTGGTCATCGCGTGCAGCCCGACGTCGTAATCGCGGCCGTTCATGCGGTAGAAGGAATTCAATCCGCCGATGGTCCAATGTTTTTCAAGGATGCAGACCTTCTGGTCGTACATGGCAAGCCGGATACCGGCGGCCAGTCCGCTCATCCCGGCGCCGATGATGATCGTGTCGTATTGGTTGTCTGCCGACTGGAGGTTTTCGTCTGTCACAAGCAAGCCCTATTCGATCGCTATTTTGTGACTGCTTGCAGAACGACACCATCGAAGCGGGCGACCCCCTCGGCCCCGAAAAGGCCGATCGAAACGATGGCTTCTCGTGTCTGAGGGGGGACGGTGAAGACCTTTTCCTCGTACCGCCAATTGCGGGTTCCTTTGAAGCCCCCCACATAGTTGTAGCCGATGCGGTTTCGGTTTTCGTCGAAGTACTGGATGGCGACCGAAGGGGATTTTTCCTTGTCGCGACCGACTCGTACGTCTTGCAGCGCGATCCATGCTCCGAGTTTGATCTTTCGGACGACGCGACCGTCGATCGGGACCCCTTGCAGGAGCATGTTGGGAAGATTGGGGTCGTTGCTTTCGAACTGAACGATATTCTTTCCGTCGGGGGCTTCCGCATCTTCGGTCTGGATGCAACCGAACTGGTAGTACCACCCGGGGATGTGGAAATTTCGGATCAGCGGTTCTTCGAAGCTGGTATTGAGGAGAGATGGGTTCGAACCATCGGGGCGGTCCGGCCGCGATTTCTCGGCGTTGCCGGTCATCGGGACGAACAGGGTCGGCATCAGCGCCTCTTTTTCAAGCTTTCCGTTCTTTTTCCGCATCAAGTAGAGCATCTGCTGATAGCGTTCCCCGACGGGAATCACCATCAAGCCGCCTTCCTTGAGCTGTTCTCGCAACGGGACCGGTACATCGGCAGGGGAACACGTGACGATGATCTTGTCGAACGGTGCATGTTCCTTCCATCCTTGAAACCCGTCCCCTAGTTTGCAATAGACATTTTCGTAGCCGAGTTCTTCGAGCAGATCGATGGTGCGTTGGCCGAGGTCTTCCTTGATTTCAATCGTGTAGACTTCTTTGACCAGCGGGCTCAGGATCGCCGCTTGATACCCGCTGCCGGTCCCGATTTCGAGAACGATGTCGCTCGGTTTGGGTTGCAGAGCCTCCGTCATCAGGGCGACGATGAAGGGGCTGCTGATCGTCTGTTGGTCACCGATGGGGATGGCGATATCCATGTAGGCCTGCGAAAGGTACTCTCGCGGCACAAATTCATGGCGAGGTGTCTTGGCGACCGATTGGAGTACCCGTTGATCCTTGATGCCGCCGGGGATCAAAACATTTTGAACCAACCGTTCGCGTTCGAGGGTGAAGGGATCGAAGGTGTTTCGTTGTGCCATCGCAGGTGCGGCCGCAGACCACAGGCTTGCGACGATAAAGAGCATCAGGATCCCAGACCGGCGAGAGCCCATGGCGACCTCAGTCCATGCTGACACGCTCGACGTATTCGCCCGTCCGCGTGTCGATCTTGATGACGTTTCCTTCTTTGATGAACCCGGGGACTTGGAATTCCCCCCCCGTCTCCACCTTGGCGGGTTTGGTCACGCTCGTCGCGGTGTCGCCGCGGACGCCGGGTTCGGTCTCGATCACCTTGAGGGTGACGTGCGAAGGAGGGGAAATCGTGATGGGGTTGCCGTTGAACAACACCATGGCAACCGGCATCCCTTCCTTGAGATACTTCCAGTTTTCGTCGACCTGGTCCGCCGACAACTCGTACTGCTCGTAGGACTTGTTGTCCATGAACACGAACGTGCCGGCTTGGTTGTAGAGAAACTGGGTGTCGAGTTCCTCGACGTCGGCAACCTCGAGTTCATCGCCCCCTTTGAGTGTCCGATCCAGCACGGTGTTGCGGATCAAGTTTTTCAGCTTGCATTTGTACAGTGCGTTCCCTTTCCCCGGTTTGACGAAGTTGACTTCGTTGAGGAGGTATGGTTCGCCGTCGATTTGAACTTTGAGACCTTTTCGGAGATCGCTGGTTTTGTACGTTGCCACGGTGCTTTGAGTTAAAAATGGGGGAAAAGGTTGACTGAGTCTTCTCAGTGTAAGGGAATTCCAGGAAATTGTCTTGCCCCCTTTGGCTCCTCGGCTTTTGCTTGTTGTCGGTCGCCGTTATGGAGTAAAATGCAGGAGCCTTCCAAACCCGCCCGCCCGAACCCTTCCTGGCGCACCCCATGTGAAATGAGTACCGATCGTGTTGTGCAACCGCTGGTGGCTTGCCTGGGGAACCCCGTTGCCGGGAATCCGACCCAATTCGTGATGTCGCGCATTGCTCGGGAGGCGGAACTGGATTGGAGATTCTTTACTTCCGAGGTTGCTCCAGAGCAATTTGAAACCGCCTTCCGTGGCGTGCAAGCTCTGGGAATGGCAGGGATGGCCATCCTCGAACCCTTTCAGGAGCAGGCTGCGGACTTCCTGGATTCCATTTCGGAGGCGGCTTCACGGATGGGACGGGTAAGCGTCGCGAGGCAGGAGGGGGATCGGTGGATTGGGGATCACACGTTGGGCGCTGCGCTGATCCGGTTGCTGCAGGCGAAATTGAGTGGTTCTCCCTTGCGCGAGGATGGGACCATGAGTCCGCAATCGATCGCGGTTTGGGGACCGTCGCAGACCGTACAACTCATCGAAGGCTTGCTGCCGGCCCTCGACGGCGATTTCATCGCGTTGGCTTGCGGTGAACATGGCGAGGCGTCTTCGGTCCCCCCAAGCGACGGAGAACCATCGGCCAGCGGGAATGCCCAAGTGGTAACACTGGAGGAATTGGCATCGCTGGAGCGTCCGGTTCGCGTCCTCGTGCTTGATTTCCCCGCATCGCAGCGGATCGCTCGTCCCAAGACGATTGCAAAACGGCTTCAGCAAATCGCCTGGGCGACTTCCCCCGTCGTCGTCTGCACCCAGGGGCGTCGACAACTTGACGACGAGGCATTCGATTGGCTGAAAGGACGCGATGTCTGCATCGCGGAGGAACTCGAACTGATGTCTTATCGAGCGGCGGCCGATTTCCATTTTTGGACCGGCATTGAACCGAGCATGGAATGGATCCGCGAAGCGCTCGAGGAGTACTTGCAATGGTGAGTCGACGTGACTTTTTGGCGCAATCTGCGAACGGCTTCGGGGCCATCGCGTTGATGGCGTTGCTCGCCGACGAGGAGCGCCGCAGCGCGTTCGCTGCCGATGCGCGCCCCGCGCCTCATTTTGCTCCCAAGGCCCGCAGCGTCATCTTCCTCTACATGGATGGCGGAGTGTCCCAAGTCGATACCTTCGATCCCAAGCCGCTGCTCACGCAATATCATGGTCGCAATCCCGCCGAGTTCTTTGAGGTAGCTCCCACTCAGTTCAACAACAATGGGACGGTGATGGGGTCCCCTTGGGAGTTTTCCAAGCACGGTCAGAGCGGGATCGAAATCAGCAGCCTGTTCCCGAAGATCGCTGGGCACGCCGACAAGCTCGCGGTCATCCGCTCGATGACCTCCAAGTTTCCCGAGCACACTTCGGCCAACTATTTTCTCCACACCGGACATGCCTTGCAGGGACGGCCGAGCATGGGAGCCTGGGTCACCTACGGTCTGGGAAGCGAGTGCCAAGATCTCCCCGGCTTCATCGTTCTCAACGGAGGCCTGATCCCACCCGGCGGACTCGATTGCTTCGGCAATGGATTCCTCGCCGCGACCTACCAAGGTTCCGTCCTCAAGCCCAAGCAAGAGAGTCTTGCCAACGTCCGGCCTCTCGAGTCCTCGCTCGATTTGCAGCGCAAAAAACTCGACTTCCTCCGAAGCTTGGATCGCGAGACACTCGAGACCTACGGTCGGCAAGATGCCGTCGAATCGGCCATCGCGAACTATGAACTCGCGTTTCGGATGCAGTCCGCGGTTCCCAAAGTCTGCGACGTGTCGCAGGAAACCGAGGCCACGCGCCGCATGTATGGACTCGATCATGCCTTCGAACCGACACGCATCTTCGGTCAAGAATGCTTGATGGCTCGCAGGCTCGTGGAAAGCGGCGTGCGGTTCATCGAATTGACCTGCCCGAGTGTCGGTCATGATCGCTGGGATCAACACAGCAATCTCAAAGAGGGGCACACCAAAAACGCCTTGGCCGTCGACCAACCCATCGCCGCACTGCTCGAAGATCTTCAGCAGCGAGGACTCCTCGATTCGACCCTCGTGATCTGGGCTGGAGAGTTCGGTCGAACGCCGTTCGCCCAAGGATCCGATGGTCGCGATCACAACCCGTTCGCGTTCTCCGTGTGGATGGCGGGCGGTGGTATCAAGGGGGGCACGGTCTATGGCGCAACCGATGAATGGGGATACCGCGCGGTCGAAAACAAGTGCGAGATCCACGATCTTCATGCCACGATGCTCCATTGCCTGGGCGTCGACCATACCCGCTCCACGTTCCGATTCGGCGGCCGCGACATGCGGCTGACCGACGTTCACGGCCATGTCCTGCACGATATCTTGGGTTAGTCTCCACACGTCCCGGCATCGTTCCCGTACCCGATGAAATCGCACGCGCTGGGTTCGGTCGAGTACGTGACGCGGACGGGAACGCCGTGTTGGATTGCTCCCCTGCTTGCGGGGTGGTAGCCGCGATTGTCCCTGCACGATGCGAACTTGGTGTATAATCCCCTCGGGAATCCACCGACGGTTTCCGAAATTGCCACGCTTTCCAATCCATTCCGTTTTCACCAGGATCGACCGATGCTGAACCTCGCGATGCCCGCTTCCGGTTTTTGGACTCGTTGGTTTCGTATCAGCTCATTGGCTGGCGCTCTCGCCACCTTATTCCTCCTATCGATCGGGGCAGGGGAGGGGAGAGGAGAAGACTGGCCGCAATGGATGGGACCCAACCGGGATAATCAATGGAAGCCGTCATCGGTTCCCACCAAGTTCCCCGCCAGCGGACTGCAAGCCAAATGGACCGCACCCTTGGGAGGTGGCTATGCCGGCCCCGCCGTGGTTGGAAACCGCGTTTATGCCACCGACCTGATCACCAAGGCGGAAGCCAAGATCGACAACTTTGGACGGAAGTCCTTTGAGGGGACCGAGCGCGTGCTCTGCCTCGATGACAGCAATGGAAAAGTCTTATGGAAGCATGAGTATCCGGTGCGTTATGCCATCTCCTATCCGGCAGGTCCACGCTGCACCCCGATCGTCGATGGCAATCGCGTCTACACCCTCGGCGCCGAAGGGGACCTGTTCTGCTTCGAGCGCGAGACCGGCAAAGTCCTCTGGTCCAAACAGCTCAAGGAAGTCTACAAGACAAACTCGGCCCTCTGGGGATACGCTGCCCATCCCCTTATCGACGGCGAGAACCTGATCACTCTCGCCGGCGGCGATGGGTCACAAACGGTATGCCTCAACAAAAACACCGGAGAGGAAGTCTGGCGGTTTGGAACGGCCAGCGAACAAGGTTACTCGCCACCGACCATCATCGAAGCTGCGGGAACCCGTCAACTGATCCTGATCAATCCCGACGCCGTGAATTCGGTCAACCCAACCGATGGAAAGCTGTACTGGAGCCTACCCTACCAAGCGGACAACGGCTCGATCATCATGAGCCCCGTCAAATCGGGCAACTATCTGTATGTCGGAGGATATTCGAATCGAAGTTTGATGATCGAGCTGGACCCGAAGAGCCCTGCGGCCAAGGAGGTCTGGCGCAACGTTGCCAAGAAAGGGATGTCCCCGGTCAACGTCCAGCCGATGGTGATCGGCGATGTCATGTACGGCTGCGATCAAAGCGGTGAGATGATGGCCGTTCAACTCCCGACCGGGGATCGGTTGTGGGAAACCAGCAAGCCGGTCAGCCAGCGACCGCAAGGGAGCGGTACGGCGTTTGTGGTTCGAAGCAACGACTTGTTCTACTTGTTCAACGAAAACGGCGAGTTGGTGATCGCCAAGATGAACCCCAAGGGATATGAAGAACTCGCCCGAACCAAGATCATCGAACCCACCAACAACGCCTTTGGGCGCGAAGTCGTATGGTGCCCGCCGGCCTTCGCCAACGGTTCGATCTACGTCCGCAACGACGAGAAATTGATCCGAGTCCCGCTATCGCAGTAAATCCATGGTGAGCCATTGTCCCCAACGGCTCTCAACCCCAGCGATCCATCGAGAATACCTATGAACAATCCGAAAAAACCCGCTGACATGACACGACGAACCTTCGGACTTGGAGCAATCGGCACGACCACATCGGCAGCGATTCTCGCCGGCGCGATGGCCGGGGCAGGCGAGGGCAGGGCGGTTGAGCCTGCGGCCGCGACGACCGCAACTCCGCCCCAAGGACGTCTCAAGCAATCCCTCTGCAAATGGTGCTATGACAGAAACCTGTCCCTCGAGGATCTTTGCGTCATTGCCAAGGATCTCGGGATGGTCGGTATCGACCTGCTGACCCCCAAGGACTTCGATACCGTCAAGAAGCACGGTTTGGTCTGCACCATGGTTTCGTCGCACCCGCTCTCCGAAGGCTTGTGCGATCCCAAGTATTGGGATAAATCGCTGGAGATCCTCAACGACACGATCGAAGCGACTTCCGCGGCCGGTTTTCGAAATGTGATCACTTTTTCGGGCAACGCCCGCGGCATCGATCGCAAGACCGGAATGAAGAATTGCGCCGAGGCGCTCAAGAAGATTGTTCCGGTAGCGGAAAAGAAGAACGTTATTCTGAATATGGAACTGCTCAACAGCCGCGTCGATCACGGCGACTACATGTGCGACTTGTCCGCGTGGGGAGTCGAATTGTGCAAGGAGGTCGGCAGCGATCATTTCAAGCTGCTGTTCGACATCTATCACATGCAGATTATGGAAGGTGACATCATCCGAACCATTCAGAGAGACCACAAGTACTTTGGCCATTATCACACCGGTGGCAATCCTGGTCGCCACGAAATCGACGACAGTCAAGAGCTGTACTATCCCGCCGTGGCCAAAGCGATCGCAGACACGGGATTCGATGGCTACTTTGCCCACGAATTTATCCCGGTGCAGGATGTTCGCGTCGGTTTGACGGAAGCCGTCCAACGCTGCACGGTGTAGGCAGACGGCTCGTCTGCCCCCGTTGCGATTCGAATTACGGTAGCTTGAAGGCGTGCAACGGAACGCGATCCTTCACGTAAACCCAACCGGAATCGAGGATCGGATGAGTCGTCACCGGTTCGTCGGTGAGAGCATATTCGCGAAGGACCCCAGCGCCCGTTTTCATTGTTCAATAATACGAATCGATTTTGAGCAGTTTTTCCGCCCGGATCGGTGACGCTGGGTTGATGCGGGCATCATTGCTATTGACGTCGCGCTTGCGCAGCTTCTATACCTTTCCCAAAATCATGAAACTCGCGATCATGCTTCCGAACTGGGTTGGGGACGCCTGTATGGCAACGCCGACGCTGCGCGCGCTGCGCCACGGCGCGAAGGAGTTTCAGGAGATCTGCTGGATTGGGCGACCGGGGCCATTGATGGTTCTCGATGGCTTGCCTTGGGCGGACGCGCGGATCGTGTACAAGCCGCGCGCTCGCGGCGGCGAGATATTGTCGCGACGCGGTTTGGTCCGCGAGATGAGGCGCCGCCGATTCGACGCCATGGTCTTGATCACCAACAGTCTCTCCACGGCGGCGATCGCATGGCTGGCTGGAATTCCCAGGCGCATCGGGTACGCCCGAGATAGCCGCTCGTGGTTGCTCACCGATCGCATCCCGATCATCGAAGGGGGACGCAATGCATACACCGATCCCTGCATCGATACGTATTTACGCCTTGCAGCTTATCTGGGATGCGATGTCTCCGACCGAAGAATGGAGCTGGCGGTGACCGATCAGGATCGCCAACGGACCGACATGCTTTGGGACAAGCTCGCATTCGAAACGGATCGGCTGACCGTGGTCCTGAACACAGGCGCTGCGACCGCGGATACCAAACGCTGGCCGATCGACCATGCCGTGGCGACGGCCAAGTCGTTGAGCCGATGCTACGGAGCGCAAGTCCTGGTGCATTGCGGGCCGGCCGAGCGTGAGATCGCCGATGCGATCCAGGCCAGGGCAGGGGATCCGCGAGTACGAAGCATGGGTTGTCTGTCATCGCTGCCGTTGGGGCTGAGCAAGGGAGTGATCGAGCGGGCGGACTTGGTCATCTCGACCGACAGTGGTCCGCGGCATATGGCGGTCTCTTTCAACAAGCCGATCGTGACGTTGTTCGGCTCGGTTTCGCCCGACTTGACGCAAACCTACAACCGGCCGGAGACGATCCTCGCCATGGGCTTGGATTGCCAACCGTGCGGGAAGTATCAATGCCCCCTGAAGCATGCTCGCTGCATGAAGGATTTGGACAGTCAGCGGGTGATTGCGGCCGCCGCCAAAATAATCGAAGAGTCTCCCAAGATGCTGCGCCGGGCGAGCTGATACGCTACCGGTCTCTTGCTATACTGTGTCCGCCTCTCAAGACACCGTCGTTCCCTTCAATGCAAGCCAGTCATGCGCGATCCTCAACTCGATCTGACCCGTTTCGTCCGCGATATTCCCGATTTTCCGAAGCCCGGGATTCTGTTTCGGGACATCACGCCGTTGCTTGGGAACCCGGGCGCCTTTCGAGAGACCATCGCTCGCATGGCCGATCTGGTACGCGACTTGAAAGTCGACGCGTTGGTGGCTGCCGAGGCTCGCGGCTTTATCTTTGCCGCCCCCTTGGCCATCGAGCTGGGTGCCGCATTTATTCCGGTTCGCAAGCCCGGCAAGCTTCCCTACGAAAAGCACTCCTACTCCTACGACCTCGAGTACGGCAGCGATACGCTCGAGATGCACAAGGATGCGTTGAAACCCGGTGAACGGGCTTTGGTCGTCGACGATTTGCTTGCCACGGGAGGAACGGTCGAAGCCTGTTGTCGATTGCTCGAGAATTACCGAGCTCAAGTCGTAGGCTGTTTGTTCTGCATCGAACTGGCTGCCTTGGGTGGGCGCGCACGGCTCGCGCCGCATCGCGTCGAAGCCCTGCTCAAGTATTGAGGGCAACACCACCGCACGCAGGATCCCCAACCATGAATTCCCCCTGCGAACATGCTGGTCCTCCTGCTCGTACTCCCGTCGTCCCCTCCGGCCGCAACTCGATCCAAGTCCGCACGTGCCCAACTCTCGAACGAACGCACCTCGGTAGTCTCCGACCTTGTTGACCACCCTGAATTCGAATCGATGGATTGCGATCGCCGCGATCGGCTTGAGTGCGATTTACATGGTCGGCATGCTGGTGGTACCCGCGTTGCCGATCGGTGGGCCGGATGGGGAAATCTCGCAGATTTCCCGAGCGGAGTATTGGCTGATCCTGATGGCTTCGTTCGAATCGATTTGGGGTCAGTGGACGGCCGGGCACGCGCCGACGATCGGCGATCGGTTGTACCTCGGTGGCTGCGCCGCGGTTTGGATCGGAGTCGCCGCAACCCTCGGATGGCCCATCGCTCGGCGCGATGGATTGCTCCGTATCGCAGGGCGCGCGGGTGCGATGGGGCTCAGCATCGCGATCGGCTCGGCGCTGGCATCGCTTTGCGTTGCATGCAATGGGTCAACGTTCGGACCGCAGTCGAGGATCGGGTTGCTCGTCTGGTTCGTCGGTGTCGGTTGCAGCGCCTACTGGCTCGCTCGACACACTGCAACCTATAAGTCGGGAGAAGACTTGCAGCGTTGCGCTCTTAGGGTGCCATCGGATCCGGCGTTCGAGTTTTCCTGGGCACGCCGATGGATGGGATTGACCGGCGTTGGGATGGCGTGGGTGCTCGGCTTGACCCTCGCAGGCGCTTGCTTGCCGAGTTACGATGCCGATGTGCGGGAATATCGCAACATGGCAGTCCGTCGTTTCTACCTCCAAGACCGCGTCTTCGGGTCGGGGCAACCGCCCGATGCCGCAATGCCTCAAGGCGCCATCATGCCCGCCTTGTTCTGGATGAACCCGTTCGTGGGATTGCCCCCTGATCCGCTCGATGCCATGAGCGTTCGAGGGATGGTCGACGCCGTCCTGGTCGGTCAGATGGTCCAAGGCATGCAGTGGTGGGTGGCCATCGGCCTGTTGATGGTATCGCTGGCGCGATCCTACGGAGTTTTCGCATCCGTGTTGGCCAGCTTCGCGATCGCCGCTTGTCCTGGATTGTTCGAGTTGGTGCGTCTCGGAGGCGGGGCAGGGGAGGGGGGGCTGTATTTCGTCGCCAGCGTTTCGCTCCTCATGCTCGGTCCAACCCGAGCGATACCCGTTGCGAGCCTGGCATGTATCGCCGCAGGGGCTGCGGGGCAGAGCTGGGTCATTTTTCTGCTGGTGAGCGTTCCGATCGTCTTGCGCATTGCGATCGCGCCTGGGCTCAGTCTACTTCGGCGCACCTGCTTGTTTATCGCATTGGGTGCGGTCTCGCTGTTTTGGTGGGTCGACGCTCTCGGGCCAATCGTTGAAATGAGCCTTCCGTGGGGCAGGGGAGGGGAGGGGGCTTGGGACGCGTGCTGGCGAATTGCGATGAACTCGACGGTTCACTCGCTTCATCTGATCCCTCTCGCCATCATCGGTCTCATTTTTTCTAGGGATCGAACGGCCAGGGATGCAGGAGTCGGGTTTGGGGTCTGGTGCTTGGTTTGGTGGTTATTGACTTCGCGACACGATCGCGATTGGGTGATTGCCCTGCCGTTGCTGGCATGGCCCATGGCGGGCGGGATCGCTTGGGTGAGGGAGCGAGGGCAGGGTGGGGCGCTGGCCGCGATCAGCGGCACCGCGCTGATTTGGTCGACCCTCGTGTTGTGCGCATGGCCCACCTCGGACAATCGCCTTCTCGTGCCGTTGGCTGTCCTCGCGCCGATCGTTCCCTCGGACGAGCGAGCAGGGGAGGGCAGGGGGGGCGATGCGCAGGACTTGGCCTCCATGGTCAATCGAACTTGGACAACCCTTCCTCCGGAGCAGCAGAAGGAGCGATGGTTGCTTGTAGGTTCCGCGGATGCATTTCGATGGCTTCCCGATTCGGTGGTGGCTGGTACTCGGGATCGGAATCCGTGGGAAAGGATCATCGGCTCGTGGAAGGACGAGAACGACGATTCGGTGGCTGCTGCCCAGGAAGCCTTCGCGCGCGAGCGACTGCGATTTCTGGTATTCGACTGGGCAGGGCTCCGGCATCGCGACCCCGCAAAGGGAGGGGATCGTTCGAACGTATATCGAGACAAGATCCTACAGTTGCAGCGCTCCGGCGTGCTTCGACCTATCGGATGGGAGCTAAGCTCCGGCCGGGCTCAATGCTTCGAAGTCATCGGCCTGGAAAGACCAGCTCACGATTGATCGCAAGAGAAACGGCCCCAGCCAATGGACCGCAACCAATGCATACGAGTGCAATGAAGTAGATCGAGAGCACAACCTACGAGGGCTGAATGGTGAAATTCCCCCCTGTTGGGTTTGTCAGGTGCGGTTTTGGGTTGGATTGCTAACAGGTTTGAAAGCATTCGCTTGACGTACGTCCGATGGCTTGAGACCATGTCAAGCCTGAGCGAGGATTATTCGCTACCATCGTCTTTGTAGATACCTTTGAGTCATGCCCCATGTTTTTCCAACGCAAGTCGGGTCAAGCCCGTCGCGCCCTTCGCGCGCAACGTCGTCGTCATGAGTTTCGAGTTACCCTTGCGAGGCAAGGTTTAAAGCCGCAGTTTGAAACGCTCGAGTCGCGCTGCCTGTTGGCAACCGTGAACTGGATCGCTGCGGGTGGTGGATCTTGGAACGACGGATTCAATTGGGATTCGGGAACGGTTCCAGGCGCCGCTGACGATGCAATTATCCCCGACTTGGTTGGATCGCCAACGATTACGATCAATGCGACGGGTGCTGACGTACGGAGCATCACATCCCAAGAACGTGTCGCGATGTTCGGAGCGGGCGGGATTCGCGTGACCCAGGCTTCCTCCTTTGCTGCTGGTTTGGACATAACCGGTGGAAGCGGCACTCTGCGAGGTGGTGGCACTATCACGATCGGCGGCGCGAGTGTTTGGTCAGGTGCGACGCCGTCGATCGAGTCGACAACCGTATCGATCCTGGGTGCTTTGACGATCGACACGACGGGTGGCTCATTGATCGTCGACGGGACATTGAATGTTGCAGCATCAGGAGGTGTCGAAGTCATCGGCAGCAATCCAATCGTTCTCAATGGCACTTTGTCAACCGATAATGGAGGCGTATTCTCGCTTGCTGGTTCTGCTGGAATTGCAAACCCGTCCTTTACAGGAGTCATACAAAACGAGGGTCGCTTCGAACGAACGGTCCTTGCGTCTTCGGTGAATGTCAGCGCCTCGCTTAATAATCTCGGCGAAGTTCGAGTTAGCGGAGGTCGTGTTGAGTTCACGGGTACCGTCAGTCAGGTGAATACGGTTTCCGAAACGCTTTCGGGAGGAGTCTGGCACGCTACCCAGGGTGGGGAGATTGCATTCCCTGTTTTCCAGACTGTACGGAATCTCGGCCCGGAAGCGTCCATCTATCTGAATTTCCCTGGCAGTCGTTTTCCAAACTTCACCGGCGAGTCGATCGAGGGGTCGTTGTCCGTCGTCAATGGGGCCACGCTCGTTGGCGGTACGAGCGCGATGTCCGTTGCGAGTACTGGCGTAGTCGAAGTAGGACTCGAGAGTTCCATCTCAGGATTTCCCAGCTTCTTGAACTCCGGCACGGTGATTGTCAGCGGTGAAATTCCTATATTCAACTACACCCAGACCAATGGCCTGACACTTCTGAACGGAGGGACTATCGCTCAGGCAACCATTCTGGGAGGCACGTTGGGCGGGGAGGGAACCGTCACTCAGGACGTCCTTATTGCAACCGGGGCAACCTTAGCCCCAGGAGCATCCCCTGGGGTCCTCCATATCAACGGTAATCTGACGCTCAATTCCGGCAGCATCACGAACATCGAAGTTGGAGGCACGAACGCGTTAACTCCCGACTTTGACCAGATCATCGTCGAAGGGACTGCATTTCTGAATGGCACGCTCAATGTAAGCTTGTTGAATGGCTTCTCCCCAGACCGCACCGAAAACTTCCGCATCCTTCAGGCAACGGTCGTGTCCAGTGATTTTACGACCAAGAATCTCGCTGTCCACAATGAGTTGCCGTTGTTCACGACGACCGCTGGCGCGACCTTCTATGATCTGGCCGGAAATGCGCTCGTTGTGCGGAACACCAACGACTCCGGTCCGTTTAGCTTGCGAGACCGAATCGCGACGGCGAATGCCACGGCCGGTGCCGATCAAGTGCTTTTCCGGATCGGGGAGGGGCCTGCAACCATCGCTCCGACATCGCCGCTCCCTTCGATCACCGAGACCATTTTCATTGATGCGACCAGCCAGCTGGGTTATGCCGGTTCACCGCTCATTGAAATCAATGGCTCCGGTGCGGGCAACTCGTCCGTCATCGGCTTGCAGCTAGCTGCAGGAAGTAGCGAGAGCTTGATCCAAGGGCTTGCGATCAATCGATTCAGCGGCGACGGTATTCGCATCGACTCCTCCAGCAATCGCGTCTCCTCCAACTTCATCGGGACCAATCGTGCGGGCACGGCGGCGTCGCCTAACGGTGGAAATGGTATTACCATCTGGGATGCCTCGAACAACATCGTGGGTGGCCCAAGCAATGACGCTCGAAACATCCTTTCCGGGAACACGGGTGCTGGCGTGGTGATCCGTGGATCCAGTTCCTCGGGCAACCGAGTGCAAGGCAACTACATCGGCACACGTAACAATGGTCTTGTGGCGATCCCCAACAGCGCAGGAGGTGTGATCATCTTGGAGGCGGCGTCCGCCAATTTCATCGGCACCGATGGCGATGGCGTTTCAGATGCTGGCGAAGGAAACACCATCAGCGGCAATAACAGTTCGGGGGTTACTGTTTACAGCAATGCCAGCGGCACACGTATCGCCGGAAACAAAATCGGCACCAATCCGCAGGGTACGGCGGCCGTCCGCAACCTTTGGAGTGGAATCCGGGTTTATGACGGAGCAAGCGGAACCATCATCGGCACCGATGGCGATGGAACGAGCGATGCGCTGGAAGGCAACGTGATCTCCGGCAACGACGGTTATGGCATCTGGGCAAGCGACCTCAGTGTGACCAGTTTATCGATCGCCGGTAACTTGATCGGAACCAGCGCCGATGGTTCGAGCGCCATTCCCAACAGCAATGGCATCTTCCTTTCGAGCGTGATAGGAGCGGTCATCGGGGGGGCCTTGCCACAACAGGCCAACGTCATCAGCGGTAACAATGGCTCCGGCATATGGATGTACTTGTCTCGCAGCAACTCCATCATCAACAACACGATCGGCTTGAACCAGTTGGAGAATGCCCCCCTAGGGAACTTGACTTATGGGATTTTTGTCGACACCTATAACTTCAACAACGTCGTTGAAAGTAATACGATCTCCGGGAATGCCAATGGTCTCTTTATCTTTCGATCCGGATCCAATACCGTCACTGGCAACATCGTAGGTTTGTCCGGAGATGGGATGACTGCCATCGGCAATACCGGTTTTGGGGTAGGCCTGCAAGGAGGGGACTGCGATTTCAATCGCATCGGAACCGATGGAGACGGTATCAATGATGCGAGTGAACGGAATCTGATCGCAGGAAATGGTCAATACAATGTTTATGCCAATTTCGCGTTCGATACCACCATCGCAGGAAACTACATCGGTCTCGGTACCGACGGATCCACCACCTTTGCCAATACGGCAACGGTTGCGGGTGTTTTTTTGTTGAATACGATGCGCACCTGGCTCGGGACGAACGGCTCGAACGATAGCAATAATGCTTCGGAGCGAAACCTCATCAGCGGTAGTGCGGGGCCAGGCATTTCGATTTTTGGGTCGGATCCCGACAGGCCCTATCGCAATGACGAAACGGTCATTGCGGGAAACGTGATCGGCTTGTCGGTTGGCGGAGTGGCTCGACCGAATCTCGGGGATGGGATCCGGATTTCAGGACAGGTCGTCTTGACGCGCATCGGTACTAATTCCAATGGCGTTCACGATGACTTGGAGCGCAATATCATCTCGGGAAACAACGGCTCGGGAATCTCGGTGGTGGGTTCCGGCGTGAAGAATTCGGTCATTGCAGGAAACTACATCGGAACGCTCCCCGATGGATCGACTGCGGCAGGAAACCAGAATGGCATTTTGCTTTCCGGCGGTGCGACGAACGCTACGATCGGAGGAGCGGCGACAGCCGCGAGAAACATCATCAGCGGCAATAGCTCGACCGGTATCACAATCACAGACGTCGGCACCACCGGTCACGTGGTGATCGGAAACTACATCGGTACCGATGTCACCGGGACAATGGACCTTGGAAACGGGATCCTAGGGATCGCGATCTCTGACTCCTCGGGAAATCGGGTGGGTGGCACGGTTGCGGGGGAACGCAACGTCATCAGCGGAAACCAAGATTACGGGATTGGGTTGGCGGGAGTAGCCGGATCGAACAGTGTCGTCGGCAACTACATTGGACTCAATGCAGCCGGTACTGCGGCCATCTCCAACAATATCGGAATTCAAAGTACCGCGACCGCGGTCAATACGATCGGTGGGACAGCCGCCGGCAGTCGCAACGTCATTTCAGGAAACTCGTCCTACGGAGTTGCCTTGGTCGCGGATGATCATATCATCCAAGGGAACTGGATCGGCTTGAATGCGGCCGGTGATGCCGCGATCGCGAATGGGCTGGCTGGGGTTCTGATCAATGGCAATGACGACAATCTCATCGGAGGCACAGCGGCGGGTGCCGGCAATGTCATTTCCGGCAATACGGCCGGTAATGGTATCTGGATTACCAATGGAGGTGACGGCAACATCGTTCAAGGGAACTTGATCGGTACCAACCCGGCAGGAACAGCCGCCATCCCTAATGCCATCGGTGTGAATGTCAACGCAGGCTCCACGAACAACATCATCGGAGGCTCTAGCCCGGGCGCCCGGAATATCATCAGCGGCAATACACTCAGGGGCGTAAATCTCTCGGACGTTGGAACCTCCAATAACGAAGTTGTTGGCAACTACATCGGTCTAGACGCATCGGGA
>JBKDPB010000266.1:0-13613 GCA_046342615.1 Planctomycetota bacterium
ACCGGATACTCATGGTGGATACGCAGGTTCCAGCGAACGCTCCAGCTGTGCGACTTGATCCGTATCGATCACTTCCGAGGTTTCGAGTCGTATTATGAGATTCCCGCCAGCAGTCCCGACGCGCGAATCGGAAGCTGGAAACCCGGGCCGAGGCATGATTTCTTTGACACGATCTCCAGGTCGCTGGGTGTGTCACCCGGGCAGGAATTGCCCGTGATCGCGGAAGATCTCGGCTTCATTACCAAAGAAGTTCACGAATTGAGGGATGCCTTCGGATTTCCCGGCATGCGCATCGTGCAATTCGGGTTTGGAGGTCAAGCAACGTCGATCGACTTGCCGCACAACTATCCCGTTCACTGCATCGCCTACACCGGCACGCATGACAATGATACCGTCGCCGGTTGGTATCAGAGTGTTGCCGGGGAGGGGAGCACGCGAACCCAGGAAGCGATCGATGCCGAGAAGGAATACGCTGGCCGTTATTTGGGGTGCATGCCGGAGAATATTCACCTCGGGATGATGCGTTCCATTTGGAGTTCGGTGGCCGCGCTGGCCATCGCCCCGGTCCAGGATCTGCTCGGTCTCGGGTCGGATGCTCGAATGAATACGCCCGGAACGAGTCAGGGTAATTGGGTATGGCGATGTCCTCCGGGCAGGCTGACGCCGTCTCAATCGGAGTGGCTGGCCGGGTTTACGCGAACGTATGGCCGACAGTCGCGTCAAACGCCGCAGGTGGGGTGACCCTCGCAGGGCCCCATCTACAAGAAAATCCCTTCGCCGGGTACAACAATGGGTTCGTAGGCTGTAAAGAATTCTTCCGAATTCGATTCGGAAACCTTGATCGAGAAGGCAACGCTTGGCATGAAGATCTTAGTCCACCGTGAAAAGTTCCTAGCCGCATTTCAGATCGCCTCCGCGCTGGCCCCAATACGCAGCCCGAAGGATGTCTTGCTCAACGTCAAGATCGAGGCCGAGGATGACCGCGTGGTTTTGATGGCGACCGATTTGGAAGCCGGAGTTCGGCTCGAAGTAGACGACGTGCAGGTTCAGACCCCTGGCCGAGCGCTCTTAAGCGTCCAACGCGTTGGAAATATCCTGCGGGAGTCGACCGATGAGTATTTGAGCATCGAGACGACCCCGAACTCCTTGGACATCCTCGGCAAAAACTCCGAGTTCCATCTTCCGCTGAGCAACGCGGATGAGTTTCCCAGTGTCGCGAAGTTCTCGGAAGATAGCTATTTCGAACTCCCCTCCGGATTGTTTCGAGAATTGGTGCGTCGCACCGCTTTCGCAACGGACACGGAGAGCACGCGATATCAGCTCGGTGGAGTCTTGTTCGAGATCGAGGGAGAAACGATCACCGCGGTCGCCACCGATGGCCGTCGCCTGGCATGCATGAAAGGGAACGGGCACGCCCTCAACAATTATCAGGCATCCAGCGCATCGACCATCGTCCCCACCAAGACGCTGCAGCTCATCGAACGCTCCATTACCGACAAGGACGAGACGGTGCAGATCGCCGCGCGGAGCAACGACATTCTCCTTCGCACCAATCGATGCACGATCTACTCGCGACTGGTCGAGGGGCGTTATCCGAATTGGAGGATGGTGGTTCCATCGAGCCAGGGCCGTACCCGGATCGAAGGTTTGGCAGGGCCGTTTTTCTCCGCGATTCGACAAGCTTCCATCGTTGCGGATCCCGAGAGTCGCGGGGTTGAGTTCACCTTTGCCAACGGGACCCTGGTCGCCTCGGCAAAGACCGCGGACGTCGGTCAATCGCGGGTCGAAATTCCGATCACCTATACCGGAGATCCGATCCATATCACGATGGATGCGAGGTTCGTTTCGGACTTTTTCAAGGTGCTCGATCCCGACAAGGGTTTTTTCTTGGACGTGAGCAGCAACACCGAACCAGCGCTTTTCCTCACCAGCGATGGTTATTGCTATGTCGTCATGCCGATGTCCAAGCAGTAGCGCGACGGTCAACCTCTGTTCTCAAAAACGATCACGAAGCGGTAAACCATGGGTAGAATCTCCGAGTTCATGGAAAAGCATTTTCGGCACTACAACGCCCGTGAGACTCTATCCGCTGCGCGTGCCTACAAAACTTTCATCGAGCATGATCGCGGCATGATGATGGTGTCGCTGGCTGGAGCGATGAGCACTGCGGAATTAGGGATATCGCTTGCGGAGATGATTCGGAGAAACAAGGTCCACGCTATCTCCTGCACGGCGGCCAATCTGGAAGAGGATTTGTTCAATCTGTTCGCGCACAATGAGTACAGGGTGATTGAGAATTGGCGCGCGCTGAGCACCGAAGACGAAGTTGCACTGCGCGATTCGGGCTTCAATCGGGTTACCGACACCTGCATCCCAGAGACGGTGATGATGCATATGCAGGATCGTTTGGTCAAATACTGGAGCGAAGCCGCCAACAAAGGCGAGCAATACTTCGCCAGC
Organism: Planctomycetota bacterium; assembly: GCA_046342615.1. Lineage (GTDB taxonomy): Bacteria > Planctomycetota > Planctomycetia > Pirellulales > Pirellulaceae > JBKCUI01. The sequence continues at coordinate 2,461 of JBKDPB010000266.1, forward strand.
CAATACATGTTCAAGATTCTCGAGGAAGAAGAGCTGCGGCAGTATTATCAGGTACCCATCGAACACTCGTGGATGTACGCGGCCAAGCAAGCGGGAATCCCGGTCTACTCGCCTGGAATCGAGGACAGCACGCTGGGAAATATGTTCACCGCTCGGGTTATGGACGGGACCGTCAAGTCCCATTCCGCGCTGAAGACCGGGACCCAGCAACTGGAGCATCTCGCCAAGTGGTACAAGCGGGTTTGCGTCGACCGACCCGTAGGCTTCTTTCAGATCGGAGGGGGCATCGCCGGCGACTTTGCGATCTGCGCCGTGCCGATGTGGATTCAGGATCTGAGCGAGGAGCACATCCGGCGCTGGGCATACTTCGCGCAGATCAGCGACGCCGAGACCAGCTACGGCGGCTATAGCGGGGCCGTTCCCAATGAAAAGATCACCTGGAACAAGCTCGATCCCGAGTGTCCCAAGTTCATGATTCACAGCGATGCAACGATCGTTGCACCCCTGATCTTTTCCTATGTTTTGGGGGAATAGGCGGGGAGTTTTGCTCGAGCGTGCTCATCTAGCGATAAAAATCGATCCATCCGATACGGATCGATTCGGGGTTTTCCGACAGCCAGCCCGCAGGTAATCGGAACTCCCAGCGCTCGTCCTCGCTGAGCGGTACCTGGATCGGACGTTCCCCGGCCTTGTCGATCACTTGGATTCGTGGCCGATCCGGATCGGTTGGTTCGAGTGGCAGTTCGGGGCCGTCGCCGATGCGTCGCGTCCATCGCACCGACCCATCGTGCGATGAAACCGCGCCATGCCACGTGCGATCCCCAATATGGATCACCACTTGTTCCAACCCGCGCAGGGCAAATCGGAGCAGAAGTCGCTTCGGCCAGGTCGTGTGATTGCGGTGAACGAGGCATTCGCCAATTCCCGTCGAGCTTTTGATTTCGAGCATCGTGATGGTTTCAGGTGTCGTGCTGGTGTTCGGCTCGGTGGTTGATTCGTAGCACGAGGACTCGATCGACTCTTGGGAGGAAAGGACCGCCGTAGCGTTCGGTTTCGCGAACTCCACTCGAAGCGGGGGATCGGTGAAGCAGACGATGCCCATGATTGCCATGAGGATTGCGGATCTTTCTCCCATGGGGATAAGGCTCCCGTTGTTGAGTTTAGGGTGTGTCTCAGTTCCATCCAGCACGGGAAGGATCCCCGAAGTCGAAGCCGGTCTCTGACCACAAAGCGTGTCCGATACGGTACAAGAGGTCCCTCCAGAGGTGATCGGAATCGCCCAAGACTTCGTGGAGAGAAATATCGGAAACAAACCAGCTCTCCGTAGACCTTTCCGCTTCCAATTGCCCGGGCCCCCAACCGGAAAAACCGGCGAAAAGCTTGACTTTTGCTTCGGCTCGGCCAATCAAGCGGAGCAAAAGGTCGCGATCGGAGGTGAGATAAAGTCCGTTGCTGCATTGCAGATCTGCGAGTTCCGCCTGGTCATGCAGGGCGACGAGGGGGCCTTCGACCGGTCCTCCGAAGTACAACCATCCGTCGCGATCCAGATTGGCGTTGGCGGCTTGTTCCAGGACGCTGGATACCGAATGTTCCGTGGGGCGATTCACGATCAGTCCAAAAGCTTCATCGTCGTTGTGACGGACCATGTAGACGACCGACTGTTGAAAGTTGGGGTCCTCGAGATAGGGAGATGCCAGGAGGGCTTTTCCCTGAGTGGAGTCAAGGGCGTTACTCATCGCATGCCACCGCGATCGGGTTTTCGGTTTGGAGGCGGACCATTTGCTGATAAAGTCCAGGCGTCGCCAGGAGTTCCTGGTGGGTTCCCGATTGGACGATACGACCTGCATCCATCACGAGAATGAGGTCCGCATTTTTGATGGTGCTCAATCGGTGGGCGATCACGAACGAGGTGCGGTCCCTCAGCAGTCGCGATAGGCTTTGCTGAATCAATTGCTCGCTTTCCGAGTCGAGGTTGCTGGTAGCCTCGTCCAGGATAAGGATTTTTGGATCGGCGAGTATGGCTCGAGCAATCGCGATGCGTTGTCGCTGGCCACCGCTGAGCTTGAATCCGCGTTCGCCGATCCGGGTGTCGTAGCCTTGGGGCGATTGAGCGATGAAAAGGTGTGCGGCCGCAGCGTGCGCGGCTTGTTCAATCTCGCCGCGGGTGGCGCTGGGACGTCCATAGGCGATGTTCTCGGCGATCGAGCCGTCGAACAAAAAGACTTCCTGCTCGACCATTCCCAACAGTTCCCGATAGCTTTGGAGATCGATATCCGCGAGGGAGCGACCATCGAGAAGAATGCGACCTGCATTGGGTTCAAAGAATCGTGCAACCAAGTTGCACAGCGTCGTCTTGCCGGCTCCGCTTCGACCCACGATCGCGACCGTGGTCCCGGGTTCCGCCGTGAAATCGACGTTGCTCAAGACCCGGGACTCCGTGTCGGGGTACTGAAATGAGACCCCTTGAAATACCACTCGCCCCTGAACGGTTGACCTGTTCACACGTATTTTGTGAACCGAACCGGTTGCAGCCGCCAGCTTGGACTCGGTATCGCTCGCAAGCAGATCGAGGATTCGGTCGAGGCCTGCGAGGTTGTTCTGAAATTGAACCGCACTGCCAGCCAACGTCGCGATCGGTCCCAGCAACATGGTGAGATAGACGAGGAACATCATCAGATCTCCGAGCGTCAGGTCGCCGCGGAGGATTTGCCATCCGCCGTAGATCAGCAGCAGAGTGGAGCACAAGGGAATGAGGACTTCCCAAATAATTTCGATCAACCGGGTTCGCCACCAGACGAGCAGGGTCTGGCGGACGGCGTAATGATTGCCCTGCACATAGCGCCGGGTTTCACTTCGTTGCCGCGCGAAGGTGCGGACGACGCGAATACCCGAGAATGTTTCGGTGGAAGCCGCATCGATCCCTTGTCGGGTACCTCGGAGATCGCGGTAGAGCGGACGAATCGCATAGATCCATGTGCGATGGCTGAAATAGACCGCAGGCAGCAGCAGCAATCCTGCGGCCAAAAGCCGCCAGTCCACGAAGACCAGCACCATCAAGCTTCCCACAAGTTGCACAATCGCTTGCCAAGGATTGTAAAGCATGCTGAAGATCAAGTCCGCGATTCCACCCGCGTCTTCCCGAAGAATGCTGGTTGCACCGCCGCTCTTGAGTTGTTGAACTCGGTGCAGCGGGAGTTGGAGGATGTGATCGAAGACCCGTCGTCGGATCCCCGATTGCACTTGGTTTACGGCTTGGGTGCAAACCCATCGTCCCCACAAGTGAATCGCGGTGCGCACACACGTGATCACGGCGACCCCTGCCGCGATCCAAACCAGAATGGCAAACGGGCTTGGACTGCCTAGGGCTTGTGTCAGCCACGTGGGCAACGGGACGCCAGGGCGTGTCAGGGCCGAGTCGATCGCCCACTTGGTCCCCAAAGGAGGAATCAGCCCGAGAACCGTGGATACGGTGAGCGTCGCCAAACCGAAAAGGATACGGCCCTGGTGTCCCGATAGAAGCCGCCAAAATTCCCGGAACAGGGCCCAGAACGAACGGTGGCTCCGGGATACCAACGCATCCTTTTCGCTTCGACTCATGGTCGAGTGGAAGGAATCGTACTCTTGCCGCTCCTTGCGACCTCGATGGTTGGCCGCGCGAAGCTGCCTGCGGTACTCGGCAAATTTGATTCTGCTACTCGACATTCATTCCCAATCGTTTCGCATCGCGTGAAGACAGAGCTAGGGATTTGATGGTTTGAGGCATTTTAACGTGTCTTGCAAGATTGGCTGCGCCAGCCCTGTTTCCCCGCGTCATGGCATGCGATCGAACACCCGGTTTGATATCATAATCCAGTCTTTTCCGAGATCACGAAAGGGTGAGCCATGCGACGTAGACAGTTTATCGAAACGAGTTCCGCCACCGCCTTCCTCGCTGGATGGACTGCGACGGGAATATCCCGAGGCGAAACGCCTGCGGAGCGAGTGGTTGTCGGCGTGATGGGGATGAGCCGCGGCCGAGACCTAGCCATGGAACTGGTTCGAATGGAGGGGGTCGAGGTCCGCTACGTGTGCGATGCCGACAGTCCGCGAGCACAAGCGGCTGCCAAGGGAGTCAACGACGCAGGGGGCAATGCGATTCCAATCCAGGATTTCCGGCGGATCCTCGACGACAAAGAAGTTGACGCGCTGTTCTGCGCCGCGCCGAACCATTGGCATGGCCCCGCAACGATCATGGCGTGCAAGGCGGGCAAGCATGTTTATGTCGAGAAGCCCGCCTGCCACAATCCCCAGGAGGGAGAATGGATGATCCAGGCGGCTGCCAAGTACGGTCGTTGTGTTCAGATGGGAACGCAGCGACGCAGCAGTGCGGGTTACCTCAAAGCCGTCGATCAGCTCAAAGCCGGCGCCATTGGCAAAGTGTATATGGCTCGTTCGTTTTACAACAGCAAGCGGGGTTCGATCGGGGCGCGAGCGGACGGCAGTGTGCCTTCGCATCTGGACTTTGATTTGTGGCAGGGGCCCGTTCCGCGTCGGGGGTATCGCGATAACGTAGTTCACTACAACTGGCATTGGTTTTGGCACTGGGGAAATGGCGAGCTCGGAAACAACGGGGTCCACCTCGTCGATCTTTGCCGATGGGGATTGGGTGTCGATTACCCTGTGCGTACGGTTTCCTCCGGTGGGCGTTATCGATATCAGGACGACCAGGAGACCCCCGACACCCAGTCGGTAGCGTGGGAGTTCGAAGGAGGAAAGCAGATCACTTATGAGGGATTGTCTTGCGCCAGGCATCCCGGCGGTCCCTTCGTGTCCTTCTATGGGTACGACGGCTACATGGAGATCGATGGCGATGGCGGGTATCGTATCCTGGATTCCAACGACAAGCTTCAGGACAGTTCCGCGGCCACGGGAGCAGGGCAAACCGAACATGTGGCTAACTTCATCGAAGCGGTTCGCGCTCGCGATCCTTCTCGTCTGAGTCAGCCGATCGAGAGCGCTCATCGATCGACCCTGTTATGCCATCTCGGAAACATTGCACAGCGAACAGGGCGAACCATCGACACACGTCCGGGGGACGGACATCTTCTCGACGAGTCGCTCGCTGCCGAGTACTGGGGGCGCGAATATGACCCGTCATGGGATTCCCTCGTTCGAATGGGATGAAGCTGCCGGATTCGCGAGCATCGACCAATCGCCGTTTATGGGTTACGATGTCGAAATCTCGGGACGCTGCATCGTTGAAGGGTAGGTTGGTTTTCTTGTCCACATCCGATTCGAACGTGACCAAATTCACTTCTCCCCCCCTGACGATCGGCGGGGCCGACTCGATCTCCAAATTGAGTTGGATTGCCAAGTCGCTCTTGTTTGCGGAACTGTCTCGCTTGGCTTACGGCGAACCCGAGGAAGTCAGCCAGATCGCTTACGCTGCCGCGATTGACGAGTGCCAGTTTATCGCCGATGAAGGTGCCGAGATTTACCTTTTTGGGACTCGCCACGACTGCATGGTTGTCGCTCGCGGAACGGAACCGACGAAGTGGGACGATATTTCTGCGGACGCGAATGCATGGACGATCGCCCTCGAGGTAGGGCGAGTTCACAGCGGTTTTCATCGGCATGTCGATGTCTTGTGGCCAAGGCTGGAGACGCTGCTCAAGGAAAACCAACGGCCCGTTTGGTTCGCTGGGCATTCCTTGGGTGGCGCGATGGCGACGCTCTGCGCGGTGCGCTGCCGCCTGTCTCAAATCCCATCGGAACCGCAAGCGATCTTCACCTACGGGTCTCCTCGCGTGGGTGATCGCAAACTCGTCAACTTTCTCAAGATTCGGCATTATCGATGGGTGAACAATAACGATATCGTTCCTCGCGTTCCTCCTCGCTGGATGGGATATCGTCACATGGGACGCGAGATTTATCTCAATCGACGGGGAAAGATCAGTAGCCTTCCGTTGTGGCTGCGTTGGCATGACGCTTGGCGAGGCTTTCTCCATTCCTTAAGCCAATGGAAGATCGATCCATTCAGCGACCATTCGATGATCGAATACATCCGCCATATTCGCGGGCATTACGAATCCGAAAAAGACGGCAACAAAATTCGCATGCCCAAGTTTCGTTACGCTGATTGACGTCGACGAGGTTGTATCGATATTTTCAATGCGATCGTGAAATCTCTTCTCCCCAGGAATCCGCAGGCATGAACCCGACTGAGCAAGCATCCCAAGGCACCGTGTACCAGACGATCGCCAAGGTCGTGAATCTGATGGATCCGAGCGGCGACATCATCCTCAACATGGCCAACGAAGAGGCGCGGGAGCGCGTGGAAAGCGGCGATCCGGACGCGGTTCGAGGGATCGACGGGCAGTTCGCGATCTGTGCCCAGGAAGGGCGCAAAGTACGCATGGCGAGATCGATCGGTCGACCGATGCGCTACTTCCTGGCGAAGCAAGCCGACGGCCCTTGTTTGATTGTTGCCGAGACCATGCAGCAAATTCAGACGAAACTCGAACAACTCGGATTGGGGGACCAGTTCCATCCGTCGTATACACGCATGGTACCCGCTCACTACCTCGTGGAACTGGAACTGGTCGGTTGCCCGGACCCCAATCCCAAATACGACCGATTTTTCACGCCCATGCGAAATCGCCTGCCGCGGGATTTGGATGCCATCGGCGAGGCGTATGTCGGACAACTGGCGTCGGAATGCGATCGTTGGCTCTCGGGATTGGACGACCGCGAACCGATCGGCGTTCTGTTTTCTGGCGGTATCGATAGCGGCGCGATTTTGATCGTGCTCAACCATCTGATTCTCCAACGCGGCCAGGCACCGACGCGCTTGAAGGCGTTCACGCTCGGTACCGATGATCAATCGCTCGATGCCTCGCAGGCGCATGAGTTTCTCTCCCGGTGCGGTTTATCCCATCTCTGGGAATTGATGCAGGTCCCCTCGTCCAAACTGGATTGGCGGCAAGCCGTCCGATGGATCGAAGACTACAAGCCCCTCGATGTCCAGAGCGCGACCATGGCGATCGCACTGTGCCAGGCGATCCGAGATGCCTACCCTGACTGGAAGTTCCTCGTCGACGGGGACGGAGGAGATGAAAACCTCAAAGACTACCCTATCGAGGATAACCCCGAACTGACCATTCGAAGCGTTCTGAACAACCTCATGCTCTACCATGAGGGTTGGGGGGTTCACGCGATCAAGCACTCGCTGGTTTACACGGGGGGACAGAGCCGAGGCCATATACGAACCTGGGCGCCGGGCAATCGACTGGGATTCGTCGGCTTCAGCCCCCTGGCCTTGCCCAGCGTCATCGAAATCTCCGAAGGGATTCCCTTTATTGAGTTGACCAACTGGGATCACGATCGCTTATACGATTTAAAGGGCGAAGTTGTCCGCCGCGGAGTCCAACGGGTCACCGGGGTCGAAATGCCGATCTATCCCAAGCGTCGTTTCCAGCACGGCGCGGTCTCGGAAACTTTTTTTGCTGGATTATTTCCCAAGGAAGAGCGAGAATATCGCGACGAGTTCCTGAGCCAATTCTCGTGACATGTACCTGTTTCATACCGATTGGAATCAACCCTATGTTCCGCCGCACTTTTGTTCTTCGCAGCTTGGCTGTCCCCGTGGTTTTTTACGGAGGAGTATTGCAATCGGGTAGGCTGTGGGCCGGCGATACGTTTACCTCTCCAGAGGATGCAGGGCTGCTGTACATTTTGCAGGGAGAGTACCTCGGTGTGTTGGACTCGTGGGGGGGAACCTGGGGGGCTCAGGTGATCGCGCGGGGCGCGGAAGATCTTGAAGTGCATCTGCTCGAAGGGGGCCTCCCAGGCGACGGCTTCAAGTCGAGGGAGCCCACCAAGAAATGCTCCTTGAAAATTCAAGGTGAGGTCGCTCGCGGCGAAGACGAGGGTTTCAAGATCGAAATCAAAGGGAGCGAACTGGCCGTTTACGATTCCAACTCAAAGAAGATCGGAACCCTGTCCAAGTTGCGTCGCGAGAGCAAGACGCTCGGCATGGAGCCTCCTAGCGACGCAATCGTTTTATTCGACGGCAAAGACGCGGACCATTTTCAAAATGGCAAGATGATCGAAGATCAGTATCTCGGCGTCGGTTGCACAAGTCGTGAAACCTTTCAGGATCATCGACTGCACCTCGAGTTTCGGACTCCTTTTCAACCGTCCGATTCCGGCCAGGCGCGGGGCAACAGCGGCGTTTACGTGCAAGGTCGCTACGAACTCCAGGTTCTTGATTCGTTCGGATTGACGGGGGAGAACAACGAGTGCGGTGGGATCTACCAGATCGCGCAGCCGCGACTGAATATGTGCTACCCACCCCTCTCCTGGCAGACCTACGACATCGATTTCGCGGCTCCGCAATTCGATGGCGAAGGAAAGAAAACGAAGAATGCTCGCATTACGATTCGGCACAATGGCGTGTTGATTCACGACGATTTGGAACTGCCCCGCGGGACGCCGGGTGGGGTATCGGACGAGTCGAAGGAACCGGGGCCTCTTTTCCTTCAATACCATGGAAATCCGGTCGCCTTTCGAAATGTCTGGGTCGTCTCGGCCCGAAGGCCGCCAGCCACCATTCGCAAGATTCCCAACTTTGGTGCGGCGGGGGCGATCGAGTAGTCGATTCCCGTCTTGCTACCGCCCAAAGCGATTCGCTAATACTTCCCTGTGAAATAGGTCTGGGGAGGTTGAAACGGGAGAGGCAGCATGACCGGATCGCTTCGGTTCGCATCGGTAACGCTTACAGCTCTGGTCGTCTGCGGTTTGGCGTCGGTCCGAGTTGGGCCGAGCGTTTGGGCACAGAGTTTAGCCACACCGGAACGTTCAGCCACGGTGGAACGTTCAGCCACGACGGACGCCCCTTCTTCGCCGAGCATTGACGGACTTCGTCCGGCGGGAGTTCCGGAAGCCGGTCTGGCGCGGGCACAGCGATTGGATCGCTTGGAACTCCCCAACACGAGTGGTCAGTACTGGGTGGAGTATGATATTCGTCCGTACACGCAAACCTTGAAGAACGTCGATCGTCCTCAGCAGGCCATTATCGATTGGATCCTTCGGGAGACGGGGAACGAGGTTTGGTTTCAGGAGCCTGTCGGTATCCTGACTGCGGACCGCTCCACGCTGCGCGTCTACCACACGGCCGGGATGCATCAGGTCGTTGCGAAAATCTATGAGCGATTCGTCAATGGAAGCCAGGAGCCTCAAGTCTTTTCGCTTCGCATGATTTCGATTGGAAATCCGACATGGCGCGGTAAGGCGCTGCCATTGATGCGATCGACCGAAGTCAAGACACCGGGATTGCAAGCCTGGGTTATGTCGAAAGAGAATTCTGCAATTTTCGGAGCACAGCTTCGCCAACGCACCGATGCGCGCGAGCTTCAAGCGGTCGATCTCGTGATGGTTCAAGGCCAGACGCAAACGGTTGAGCAGTTGCGATCGCGAAGTTATCTGAAGGAATACACCCCCAACACGACCGCGCCCTGGCCCCCGTTCACGCCGAAGCACGTCGAAATCCAAGAGGGGTACCGAATGGGCTTTAGCCCGCTGTTGAGCTTGGATGGCCGAGTATTGGACGTCATGCTCAAATGCGATATCGATCAAGTCGAGCGATTCATTCCGGTCCCGATCGATACGCCAACACCCGGCTTGAATATGCAAGTGGAGATCCCTCAGTTGGTATCCTGGCGACTCCAGGAGCGGTTTCGATGGCCTGCCGATCAAGTTCTCGTTTTATCGTGCGGCGTGATTGCAGCTCCTACCGGGACCGTGCAGAATACGCTTCTAGGTGGAGGTGGGCCGAACCTTCTGGGGATGAACCGTTTGATCCCTTCGTCGATGGCGGGACAGCGAAATGACGCGTTGTTGCTGATCGAATACAAAGGCTCGGGTTCGCATCAGCTATCTCCAACCGGCGCGAATACCAAGACGGCGACGACGACGACGGGGAATTTTCCTGGAAGTGGTTCGCCGGGTGTATCGCGCGGTCGTTACTAGAACTGGTTCCTATCTACTCTGTTTCCAATCCTCACCACCGCCAATGCGCTTCGATTCAAGTTCCGCATTAACCGAGCAGGAGCGATCGGGTCGTTTTGAGGTTAAACGCTTGGGGTGGTTTTTTCTCGCGCTCGCGATTCTTTCGGCGTGGCATATCTACCACGGTGCGAGGGGAACGCATTGGTCGCGACCACCTCTTCCTCACGGAGATGGGCCCGATTACGAGTCCCTGGCCTACAGCCTGAGCCGCGGGGAGGGGTTTCAATTCGCATGGCGGACGGAAGCCTGGCAAAAGCCGTATCGCGAGGATCGCGATGCCCAGTCCTATGCACAATTGTCCCGCATCGATTGGCCTGGCCCGACCGCTTCGCGGCCTCCTTTGTATCCCATGGCGATTGCCGGGATCTACTCGGTTGTCCCGCGAGGTCCGAGGGCTTTTGCGGCCGTGCGGGTCTTTTCGATCCTGTGCACCGCCATGGCCGGCGCTCTGGCTGTTTGGATCGCGTTCGATCTCACCAGTGATCTCCGTGTCAGCCGCTGGGTGCCGATACTTGCTGCCGTCGCAACGTTGGGACTGGCATTGTTGGATCGTACAATTCGGACCTATTCGGTCGATTTCCTGACGGAACCGATGGCGATGCTTCTCAGCATGTCGATCGCGCTGAGTCTGATGCGATGGCAGCAGGGCCATCAGGCGTCGCGGTTCTGGTTTACTTTATTGGTTCTCGCGACATCCGCATTGATTCTGACCCGGTCGATCACGATCTTTTGGCTCCCGGGGCTTGCGATCCTGGTTGCTGCATCGACACGCTTCAACCGGCTTCGCTGGACCTGTTGGTTCATCGTCCTGGTTGTGTTGATGCTTGCGCCGTGGTGGACACGCAATTGCGTGGTGCTGCAGCACATCATGCCTCTTGGGGGGCAAGGGGCAGCGAGTTTGCGAGGAGGGTACTGCGACGAATCGCTGGCGGATCGCGGCAATTGGCATGGAGAGGCGGAGGAGCGGCTGCAGCGTCAACTGGATGGGGAACCTGGGTGCGAGGGATGGACTCAAGCTCAACGGGAAGTGGCGCTTGCCCATCGGGCCTCACGAGAGACATGGGATTGGATTGCGGCGAACCGAATGCAGTTGCCATCTCTGATGG
>JBKDPB010000267.1:0-11270 GCA_046342615.1 Planctomycetota bacterium
GGACATAGGGGGTTTGGTGGACTTGTCCGAAAAGGATGATACAAAGCAGGTACAATGGTCTCTGGAGACGGAACATTACGGCAATGATACCTATTTTTGCGGATTGTCGCCCTGGAAATGGCTTCCGAACACCCACCCTCCATCCAATCGAAGGAATTTCTTCATGGAAACATGTTCTGATGCGACGCTCAGCGGGCCCCCCTGCGCGAAAGCCTCCTCCACGCGCCGGCTGTGGGTTTTGGTGACGCTGGCTTTACTTTTGGGTGGCATTTACGTGCTTAACTCGGATGCATCTCCATGGGCTCAACCCCCCTTGCCGGAAGATGTCAACGGTTGGAGCGATCGGGTCGAGCAAGCGCTCAAGGATGGACGTGCCGACGCGGCGCTGGCGGAATTGGATCGGGCGATGCAGAAGGTCCCAAACAATCCGCAGATGCACTTGATCCGCGGTTCTCTCCTGTTCCGAAGTGGCAAAGTCGAGGAGTCGCTGGTCGATTTCGACAAATGCATTGAGCTGGATCCTCGCATCAAGCCCTACTTGTGGCAGCGCGGGATCTCCCTGTATTACGCGGGGAAATACCAAGAGGGCGTGGATCAATTCGTCGAGCATCGCGAGGTGAATCCGAACGATGTCGAAAATGCATTCTGGCATTTTTTGTGCGCGGCCAAGCTCGATGGTGTCGAAGCTGCGCAGAAGGCGATTCTCCTGTCGGGGGCAGACGCACGGGTTCCGATGATGCAGGTCCAGGAACTGATCCAAGGCAAGACGACACCCGACGCAGTGATTCAGGCGGCGGAAAATTCGCGCAGGAATGTTCGCGGCCCAGCCTACGATCGGTTCTACGGTTATCTGTATGTGGGACTTTATTACGATGCCACAGGCAATCCAGAGCTCGCCAAGAAGTGGATCGAGAAGTGCGTCGAGCTCAACGTGGATGGATACATGGGCGATGTCGCTCGCGTCCATTTCAACCGTATAAAAGACAAGCGGTAAGGATCTCCCTTTCCCGGGGGCCCCGGCCTCGATCGTGAATGCTGGTAATTCAAGGTCAATTCTCGAAAAGTAGGTGTCTCCGGGGCTTCCGCCCCGCGGCTTCTTCGAAGATTCGGGGACGATCCGACACCATTTGCTTGAAAACCGCACGACCGATTGAAAACGAATCGGCTACGCGGTCTACTAACACGCTATGACGCTTGCGAATTCCCGACAAACGATTGCCCACCAGCTCGCAGGAACCGTCTTCGGCAAGTATCTCGCCGAGGAGCAAATCGCAAAGATTGTCGATGCGGCCCAGGTCATCGAGATCGGCGTGGGCCAGTTCTTGTTCCGGGAAGGTCAAACCAATCCCTTCATCTACGTCATGCTCGAAGGGCAAATCGACTTGGTGATGCAGGTCCGGCATCGCGGCTCGCAGCGGATTCTTTCCCTCGTCCAAGGAGATCTCGTGGCGTGGTCGGCTCTCCTCGGGGGGGGCGCGATGACTTGCTCGGCGCTCTGCATTCGCCCAGCGCGGCTTGCGGCGATCGACGCAAGGATGATCCTCGATCGCATGGAAAAAGATCATGAGTTTGGGTACCACTTCATGCGATTGCTGTCGATGGCTCTCGCCCAACGCTTGACCGCCACGCGATTGCAATTGCTCGATCTGTTCGCCCCCGCAGTCACGGCCAGCCTTTGAGCTGCCAAGGATATCCAATGGCTGACGATGCGAAGAATCTTTGGTGGATCGACCGCGATGGCCTGCAACAATTGCTCGAGCATCTTGCGTCCGAGGGCCATGACATCGTCGGTCCTCGCCTCGACCAAGGGGCGATCGTGTACGATTCGATTCGCCACGTCGACCAACTGCCTCGAGGTTGGACCGACGATTCCCAACCAGGAGTCTACCGGATTCGCCCTCGCGGCGACAACGAACACTTCGGTTTCAACGTCGGCCCCCATTCGTGGAAGAAATATCTGTTTCCTCCCATGACGGAAGTCATGCGTTCTCGCCGAACTCCCCATGGATGGACGATGGAGTCGCCCGAAATCGAAAATCGACGTTACGCGTTCCTCGGTGTCCGCGCCTGTGAACTGGCCGCGATCGCGGTCCAAGACCGAGTCTTTGTGAACGGCGAAACCCAGGATCCGTGGTATCAACTTCGGCGCAGTCAGTTGTTTATTATCGCGGTCAACTGCACTCAAGCAGCATCGACTTGTTTTTGCACGTCGATGGAGACGGGGCCGGAATGCAAGAGCGGGTTCGATCTTGCCCTGACCGAGATCGAGGATGGATTCCTGCTCGAAATCGGCTCCGAAGCAGGAAGTGCAGCGGCTGATGCGATCACGAGACGCTCGGCTCGGACGGGGGAATCGCAGTCGGGCGCGATGCGTCGGCAGCGCGCAAAAGATCAAATCACGCGACGGCTCGAAACCGACGGGATCCGCGATCGACTTCTCGCCCGTCTCGACCATCCCCGTTGGGATGATGTGGCATCCCGATGTTTGAGCTGTGCCAACTGCACGCTGGTCTGCCCAACATGCTTTTGTCACTCGGTCGATGAGGTCCATCACCTGACCGATGATGAGATCGTGAGGAATCGTCGCTGGGATTCCTGTTTCAATGTCGACTTCAGCCATGTTGCAGGCGGAAGCGTGCGGGATACGACGCGCGCGCGCTACCGCCAATGGCTGACCCACAAACTGGCAACCTGGATCGATCAGTTCGGAACCTCGGGATGCGTCGGGTGCGGACGCTGTATCGCCTGGTGTCCCGTCGGGATCGACCTGACTCAGGAAGTCGCCGCGCTGTTGGCCGAGGATGCATCATGAATGAAGCTGAAAATCCCTGGCTGTCCCACCCTGCAGTGCTCGAGGAAATCCATCCGGAGATCGAATCGGTTTCGACTCTGATTCTACGCCTGCAAGAGGATGCATTCGCAACGCGCTATCGGTTTGCCCCCGGTCAGTTCAACATGCTTTACGTGCCCGGCTGCGGCGAAGTCGCCATCAGCATGAGCGGCCCCTCAAACGACGACGGGCGTCGGATCGTGCATACCCTTCGGAGCGTGGGTCGAGTTACCCAAGCCATCGAAAAACTCGGCATCGGGGAGGTGATCGGTGTCCGAGGTCCGATGGGAACTCCATGGCCGATCGAGTTCCTTGAGGACAAGGACGTGATCCTGGTCACAGGAGGGCTGGGCATGGCACCCCTTCGACCTGTCGTTTACGCAATGATGCACCATCCGGAACGATATCGCCGCCGGATTTTGCTCTACGGGGCGCGAAGCCCGGAGTTGATTCTCTACGCGAACGAAATCGATGCATGGCGAGCTTCGGGAATCGATGTTCGCGTGACGGTGGATCGAGCCACGGAGGATTGGCATGGCCATGTCGGCACGGTTCCACTGTTGATCGATCGATTGGCCGATATCGATCCAGCGCGGACCGCGATGCTCGTATGCGGTCCGGAGGTGATGATGCACTTCTCGGCCAAGAGCGGACTGGCTCGCGGGGTTTCGCCCGCGTCGATCTGGCTGTCGATGGAGCGGAATATGCAGTGCGCCTTCGGCATGTGCGGGCATTGCCAGTGGGGATCCCACTTTGTATGCCGCAATGGCCCGGTTTTGCGATACGATACCGCGGAACCGTTCCTCAAGGTGAGAGACCTATGACGACCCACAAGCCCAAAATCGCGGTGGTCAAATTCGCGTCGTGCGATGGTTGCCAACTGACATTGCTGGACGCGGAGGACGAGTTGCTGGTCATCGCCGAGTCGCTGCACATCGCCCACTTTGCAGAAGCCTCCAGCCACCTCGAACCCGGACCTTATGATATCGCCCTGGTCGAAGGATCGATCACCACGCACGAGGACCGCGAGCGTCTGTTGCGGTTGCGAGCCCAGAGTCGAACCTTGGTGACGATCGGAGCTTGCGCGACGGCGGGAGGTGTTCAAGCTCTACGCAACTTTGCCGACCACGATGATTTCCTGCGCGCGGTCTATGCCCACCCCGAATACATTCATTCTCTGGCGACTTCGACTCCGATTGCCGATCACGTCCAGGTGGATTTCGAGCTTCGGGGTTGCCCCATCGATAAACATCAATTGATCGAAGTGCTGATGTCGCTGGTCGCGGGGCACCGGCCTCGCACATCCTCCGAGTGTGTGTGCCAGCCCTGCAAACGCCGCGGAACGGTCTGCGTGGTCGTCGCCCAGGGCAAGGCCTGTCTGGGACCGGTGACTCAAGCCGGGTGCGGATCGATCTGTCCCGCGTACGACCGTGGTTGCTATGGATGTTTTGGACCGTCGCGGGAAGCCAATCTGCGCGGTTGGAGCGAAGGGATTCTCGGAGGCCAATCGGACCGCGACCAGTTGGCGAACCTGCTGAGCAATTTCAACGTCGCGGCCCCTGCTTTTGCGCAGGAGAGCCAGCGATTGTGGCAAATCACCCGACGTCGTTAACGACCACGAGGCTCGCTCCATGTCCGAACCAGACCCTGCAACGCGATTGATCCAAGTCCCGATCCTGACACGCGTCGAAGGCGAGGGAGCGCTGCATGTGCGGCTGCGAGGTCGCGAGATCGAGGATGTGCAGTTGAAGATCTACGAACCGCCGCGTTTCTTCGAAGCGCTTCTGCGCGGCAAGCCGATGGACGATGTGGCCGATATCACCTCGCGCATCTGCGGCATTTGCCCGATCGCTTATCAAATGACCTCGGTTCAGGCTCTCGAAGCGATCCAAGGAATCGTCATCGATCCGGAAGTCGCGCGTCTGCGCCGCTTGATGTATTGCGGCGAATGGATCGAAAGCCACGTGCTGCACATCCACTTGCTGCACGCCCCCGATTTCTTCGATTGCGACAGCGCCATCGAGCTGGCGAAGAGGTTTCCGGAGCAAGTCAAGCGCGGTTTGAAACTCAAGCAGATCGGAAATCGTTTGCTGGAGGTCCTCGGTGGACGAGCCATTCATCCGGTCAATCTCGCGATCGGCGGTTATTATCGATTGCCGCGCCGCGAAGAATTCACCGCGTTGATCGCGGATTTCGAATGGGGATTGCAGCACAGCATCGAAGCCGCAAACTGGCTGGCGGGCCTGACGTTCCCCGATTTTCAAGCTTCTTATGAGTTTATCGCCCTGCGCCAACCCGACCGGTACGCGATCGAGTCGGGATCGATCGCTTCTTCCGAACAATCATCGATTGCAGTCGAGGATTACGAGTCCTTTTTCTATGAGACGCAGGTTCCTCACTCGACTGCGCTCCAGGCTCGAAAAAAGCCGAACGACACCACCTATTTCGTCGGGCCGCTGGCGAGGATCCACCTCAACTATGAAACCCTGACCCCGCTCGCGAAAAGAACGGCGGAATCGATCGGCATCAAGCCTCCGTGCCGCAATCCCCACAAGAGCATCTTGGCTCGCGCGGTGGAAACCGTTTTCGCATTCGAGGAGGGGCTCGCGATCTTGAAGTCGCTGGCTCTCCCTTCGCGATCCCGCGTCCCCTACACGATGCGCGCCGGAGAGGGTGTCTCGGCGACCGAAGCACCGCGAGGGCTGATCTTTCATCGCTATCGAGTCGATGCCCGAGGCAAAGTGGAATTCGCCAAGATCGTGCCTCCCACCTCGCAGAACCAAGGCCAGATCGAAGCCGATTTGCGACAGTTGCTCCCACAGCTGATCGCATTGGACGACGCCAAGATTGCCATCGATTGCGAACGCCTGGTCCGAACCTACGATCCATGTATCAGTTGCTCGACGCATTTCCTCAAGCTGCATATCGAACGCACGTGACGCACACGGGGAGCCGCGCAGTAATCGGCATCGGCAGTTCGCACGGCCAGGATACTATCGGTTGGCGCGTGGTTGAGCGTTTGATCGCATCGCCAATCGCCGACACGCGATGGATGATTGCCCGGAGCCCATCGGAGATTCTGGATCGGTGCGAAGGAATTCGCGAGTTGCAT
Organism: Planctomycetota bacterium; assembly: GCA_046342615.1. Classification (GTDB taxonomy): domain Bacteria; phylum Planctomycetota; class Planctomycetia; order Pirellulales; family Pirellulaceae; genus JBKCUI01. The sequence goes on from JBKDPB010000267.1 coordinate 5,943, forward strand.
CTTGTGGACGCTTGCGTGGGCTCGCAGGCAGGGCGTCTGCATCGATTAACCTGGCCCGATCCGCGAATCGAGTCCATGCGATGGACCAGTTCGCACGGACTCGATGTTCCCGGTGCGTTGTTTCTGGCGAAGGAGCTGAAAATGTTGCCCGAGTCGGTGACGATTTGGGCTATCGAATGCGATGGCAACCCCACCGACGGCTCGTGGCCCAATGCATTGCAGCAGGGAATCGAATCCGCTGTCGAGAGAATCGCGAGCGCGTTGCGGTTTTCGTAGCTTGAGTGACCCTGCGCTAGGACTTTTTTGCGGCTCGTTGTTCAAGAAGAGCTCCGATATCGACAGGTCAAGCGGAATCCCGCGCCCGTCGCAAAGCCACCCGGATCGTCGGCACCGCGCGATCTACGGCGAGAGCCAGGCTCGCAAGGCTTCGACATGTTTCTGGCGACTTCCCTGGGGCTCGTAGCCCAGGTCCTTGCGGGCGGCATCGATGGAGAAATAGTGGTCTACGCCGAGCTGCAACGCAACAAAACGGGTCATCGGCGGCTCGGCTCGGATACCCAACAGACGATAGATCCGCTCGAGCATCGCGCCGGCGCGATAGGCGTTCGCGAGCGAGATCGATTTTTTGGGTGGCTCGAGACCGCCGCATCGAAGGATAGTCGTGATCCAGTCCCAACATGCGACCGGTTCTCCATCGGTGATGAAGTAGGCTTTGCCTGAAGCTGTCGTATCGCATGCCAGCATCTTTTTGAGTGCCAGGACATGCGCCCGGGCCGCGTTCTCGACATGAACGGTATCGATCAGGTTGGTGCCGGCCCCGACGCGCCGCAGTCGACCTGAGCGACAGCGTTCCAGCACGCGGGGAATCAAATGCGGATCGCCGACTCCCCAGATCAAATGGGGACGCAGAGCGCACGTCAGCAAGCGGTCTGGCGCGTTGGCAGCCAACACCGCTTGCTCCGAAATCGCTTTGGTGCGTGGATAATCGCACAGCCAATGTGTGGGGTACGGAACGCGCTCATCAATGCCGCATTGCGGGCTGCCATCGAAGGTTACCGATGGCGAACTGGTCTGAACGAAAGCGCGGACGCGAAGCTGCTGGGCTGCCTGGAGCAGGGATTCGGTCGCTTGAACATTGGTCGCTTCATAATCGCGGCGCGGGCCCCAGACACCGGCGAGGGCGGCTGTATGGACGATGGCGTCGACCCCGTGCGCGGCGCGCACGCAAAGTTGCGCGTCGAGGATGGAACCTTGCACGCACTCCACACCGAGTGCAGCCCAGGACGGGTAGGCTTGTCTGGCGATACCGCGAACACGAAAGCCTTCCGCGAGGAGTTGGCGACAGATTTCAGCGCCCAAGAAACCACCGTAGCCGGTAACCAGGACGGTGGAACTCAATTACCAACCCAATACCGAACGAATCCAGGAAATAGGAACCGACGCGAGGGAGGTCGAACCGGAGTTGTCTCGCAGAGATCGAACCACTTCCCGTCGCTCTTCGAGCCATGACATGGTTTCCGCCATGGCTTGGGCAGCAACCGGATCCGACGCCTCTTCCTGAATCGCTCGTTCGATTACGGGTTGATGCATCAGAACCGTTCGATCCGACGCGGGTGCCTTCGCGTTCGATTCGATCGGAGTGCTCCAGGGATTGCTCGCGCGATTCGCCTTGAGGTCCAGATCCTGGATCTCCGAGGTTCGCTCCTGATGATCGACCGGGTAGCACAATTGAACCCGTTCGAAAAAGGAATCCCGTTGTCTCGGATCGAGCAATCGGTAGGTCGCTACGGCGATTTCCGACCGGCGTCGGATCAAACCCTCAACGCCGTACTGGCCTTCGCAATCACCAATCAAACCTGCCATCGCGCTGGCGGCAGATCGAATCGCCGACGGATCGCTCTCCCCAGCAACAAGGCCGAGGAAGCGGAAATGGGCACCGTTTGCACGGTCGCGCGTTCCAGCGAACTTTTGCCTTTTCATGATTCCCAACCTGTTCCAACCAAGGATTCAACGCCCAGCGAGGTAGCATATCGGCAAGGAAAGTGACCCTGCCGCAATATCTCTGAACACGAAAACCGTCCCTTTAGGACGCATGTTCCCTCAAAAAAGTTCACTCGTTCCTTCAATGGGCTCAAAAACACCTTCGATCAGTCGCACGGTGGCGGAAATCACCCCAAAAAATTTTTCGTCCTTCGCGCGAAAATGGAGCGGCTTTGAGGGGGAAAAGGTGCTGCGAGGGCTTTCAGTTCCAACCGAAGGCTGCCGGGAGCGGATCCGCCATCGATGGAGCGTCGGCGGGTATTTCGGGTTCGAGCGGGATCGGGGTCTGGGTGACGATCCCCATCAGAAATCGATTCGCCGTCGCGAACAGCTCGGCATCCAGCGATCCTGACTCGGGGGCAAGGTCCGCGTGGGGATCCCGGAACCGGACGAATCGGTATCCCAGGCCCGCGGCGTGAGCTAACTGCATCGCCTGGATCAACTCTTCGTCACCACACCCAGGCGTCGGTTCGCCTTGCAAATGCAGGATAGGCAATCGACGCGCTTCCTTCCATGACGAGAGAGCGTGCCGATGCTGGGGGAACGATCCCTGAATCGAAACGACCCCAGCGAAACGATGGGGATGCTTGAGCCCAAGCCACTGCGCGACCGACCCCCCGAGTCCAACTCCTCCTAAAAAAATCCGTTCCGAGTGGATGGGAAGACTCTCGACCAAGGCATCGATGCATTCGAAAACGAGGTTCTCGGCGACCGCGAGGTCGGCGAGCTGTGTCCCCCATCGAAACAGCCGATTCGATTTGGCGGACGTTCGGTGCCCTCGAGGTGCGATGGCAAGATAATTCCGAAGGCTGATCGCTTCCATGACGCTGTCGAGTTCCCACTCGCTGCTGTCGTCGCTGTGCAACCAGACGATCAACGGATAATCGTAACGCGGCTCAAAATGTTCCGGCACAAACAAACGGTGCGGGATCTCGAGCTCTGTCGCATTCATCGCGCCCAGAGCGGCCGACTCGCCACTTGCCCCTAACTCGCTCGGTTCCGACCATGCGTCATGACCTAGGCGACCCTGGAGCAACTGTTGCAGTCGATTCATTCATCGAGTCCTTTGTGACGAGAAGACAAAGATTTCGAAGCGGTTTTAAGGGGGCTATGGCGACTGCGTCAATGCCGCCACAGCAAGAATCAACGAAGTTTAAATGCCTGTATTCAAACGGCGAATTGCTTGCATTTTCGAAGCATGAGCCCGCGCTAGGCTTGGAGAAGGGATTCCATGGACGCGACCAAGGACTTGACGGCGTCAACGCTCTTTTGGAACGCGGCTTTTTCGGAATCGGACAGGGCGAGTTGAATGATTTTCTCGACGCCGCCAGAGCCGAGGATGACGGGGACGCCGACGTAGTAGCCGCCGACATGGTATTCATCGCGGCACATGGCAGCGCACGGAATCAATCGCTTCTTGTTTCGCACGACGGCTTCGACCATTTGCGCGGTGGCGGCGGCGGGTGCGTAGTAGGCTGAGCCGGTCTTGAGGAGCGAGACGATTTCGGCGCCGCCGTCGCGGGTGCGTTGAACGATTTCAGCCATGCGGGCGTCTGGGATGAGTTGGGAGACGGGAATACCGCCGACGCTGGTGCAGCTGGCGATGGGGACCATCGTATCGCCGTGGCCGCCCATGAGCATGGCGGAGACGTCCTCGACGCTGACGCCGAGTTCCATGGCGATAAAGGTGCGAAATCGAGCGGTATCGAGGACGCCGGCTTGTCCGATGACGCGGTTGGAGGGGAACCCGAGGACTTGGAAGGCTCGTTGGACCATCGCATCCAGCGGATTGCTGACGACGATCACGACGGCATTGGGGCTCGATGTTTTCACTTGTTCGGCGACGCTGGTCACGATTTTGGCGTTGGTGCTCAGGAGGTCATCGCGGCTCATTCCTGGTTTCCGCGCGATACCCGCGGTGATGACGACGACATCGCTGTTGGCGGTATCGCGGTAGTCGTTGGTACCGACGATCGTGCTGTCGAAGCCCATGATCGGCGATGCCTGCATCAAATCGAGGGCTTTGCCTCGCGGCATATTCTCGGTTTGGGGCACGTCCAGCAGGACGACATCCCCGAGTTCGGATGCGGCACACCAGTGGGCGCACGTGGCACCGACATTTCCGGCTCCGATGATGCTGATTTTCGCGCGGCGCATGGTGGAAGGGATCTCCCGATGAAAAAGTCCGTGGAACGTGATGGAAATCGGACTGGAAGTATCCAAACCAACGCCCGATCGTCAATAACCGACCCAGGTCCCTTGGCGGAATCTTTGGCATCCGCGTCAAACTGCCACTGAAAAACCAGGAACTCGCTCCAGGCTGGCTCGAAGAATCGTTATGATGCGGCCATGGTTTGGCATCATCGCACTTTGACGCTTCGCCCCTACTCCAGGGGGTGTCATTTGATTACCCGGACGGTGGTGGAGGCTGTTCCGGAGCTTGCCTCGGTTCGCGTGGGGTTGCTCCACGTCTTTCTCCAGCACACTTCGGCGAGTCTGACGATCAACGAGAATGCGGATCCCGACGTTCGAGTCGATTTTGAGACCGCCCTGAACCATCTGGTGCCGGAGGACCTCCCTTATGTCCACACGATCGAGGGCCCGGACGATATGCCGGCTCATGTCAAGTCGTCGCTCATGGGGGCGGGGCTGACGGTGCCGATCAAGGATGGAAAGTTATGTTTGGGGACTTGGCAAGGGATCTACCTATGCGAGCATCGGGATCGGGCATCGGCGCGGCATTTGGTGCTGACCTTGATGGGGGATTCATGAACCGGCCCTCGGTTTGCCTTGCGTAGACGGGGCAAGGGTTCCACAATACCTCGTTGCGACTCGATTTCTCGTTTCCTTCTTAGCTCGCATGCCTGCGAATCAAGCCTTTCATGACGACTGACGCGACCGACATTCCGAATCGATTCGACTTTGCAGAGGCCTCCCAGCGGATCTACCAGCAATGGCAGGATGCGGGTTGTTTCGATGCACAGGTCGATCCGAGCAAAAAGCCTTTTACCATCGTCATTCCTCCGCCGAACGTGACCGGCGCGTTGCATCTCGGGCATGCGCTCAACAACACGCTCCAGGACATCCTGGTGCGCTGGCGCAGGATGCGCGGCGCAGACGCGCTCTGGCAGCCGGGCACCGACCACGCCGGCATCGCGACGCAGATGGTCGTGGAGCGGCAGCTCGCGGCCAAGGGCATCGCGCTCGCGCGCTCGGGCACCGAGGCCGCGCCGGGATCGACGCTGATCGGCCGTGACGACTTCGTCGCCAGGGTGTGGGAATGGAAGG
>JBKDPB010000268.1:0-20620 GCA_046342615.1 Planctomycetota bacterium
GCCAAACTAGACCAACACAACATCCTCCCCCTACAGGATGCGAGTTTTATCGTTGGGCGCTTCGTGATCACCAGGAAACTGGGCGAACGGACCCTGGCAGACCGATTGCGAAAACGCATCTCGTTCCAGGCTGCATTGGACCTGATCGAACAGATGATCGCCGCCGTGGCTTACGCGCACCAGAACAGGATCATTCACTGCGATCTCAAGCCCGAGAATATGATCTTGCTCCCAGACGGTCGGCTTCAATTGACCGACTTTGGCATCGCCAAAGTGGCACAGCGCACCATTGTGAGGACCATCATCGCCTCGGGTTCTGGAACCGTAGGCTACATGGCGCCGGAGCAAGCCATGGGGCGTCCGAGCGCCCGATCGGATGTGTTTGCCATGGGTCTGCTCAGTTACCGCATCCTCGCGGGCACTCTCCCCGAATGGCCTTACCAATGGCCGCCTCGCGGGTACGCGAATCTCCGACGCAAAGCGCATCCGGATCTCATCGCCGTGATTCGCAAATCGCTCGAAATCCGCCCCAATCGTCGTTATCGCGACGCGGGCGATATGCTCTCTGCGTTTCAGAAAGCCAAACGCAAATCCCAGCGAAGAACGCCTCGTTGATACCGCAAGTCTGTTCGAGGCCCTCAGCGAAAATCCCTCGACCGAATGTCCATGGGACCGAGGAGTTCACTCAAGTCCTCGACGGTTTCCGCAACCACGTGGATCACTCCCTGCCGGTTCTCGAGCACCCCATGGACCAACCAAGCGTTGGAGCGTTTGCAGACAAGGTAGTAGGCCTCCCACGTCGATGGACGGAGAACGAGATTGATGCTCCCTGTCTCGTCCTCCATGGTGACGAACGTAATTCCCTTGGCCGTCCCAGGCCGCTGGCGCAGTAGAATCAGTCCAGCAACGCGGACGCGCTGACCATGCCACAACTCTCTCAATTCCGATGCGGTCACCACGCGTTGGCCTGCCAACCGCTCCCGATAGAACTGCATTGGGTGACCAGCGAGCGAGACGCCCGTCGATTCATAGTCAGCGACGACCTCTTCCATCGGATGCATCGGCGCCAAGAAATCGGGCAACGGATCATCTTCGTCCGCCTGCGTTGCCGCCAGGAGCGGCATATCGACCTCGCCAGCCTCCTGAGACAATGCCTGCCAGTAAGCGCTGCGACGATCCCGCGACAATGAGTTCAACGCTCCACAGTCCGCCAAGATGCTCAGCACCGACCGCGTCAAAGAACACCGTCGAACCAAGTCCGCCTGATCCCGATATGGACCTCGCTTCTCGCGTTCCGCCACCACCAATTCCGCATCCGCTTGAGCCAAACCTCGCACCAGCCGCAATCCGAGCCGCAGCGAACGACTCTGCCAATCCTTCGTCAACTTCGGCGCATCTGTTTGTTCAGAAAACGGCTCGAGCGTGCAGTCCCACTGGCTGCGGTTGATATCGATCGATGCGACATGAACTCCGTGGTGCTTGGCGTCGGCGATCAATTGGGCCGGGGCGTAGAAACCAAGGGGCTGGCTGTTGAGCAAGGCGCAACAAAAGACGTTGGGATAGTGGAATTTGATCCAACACGATGCGTAAACCAACAGGGCAAAACTCGCCGCGTGCGATTCAGGAAAACCGTATTCGCCGAATCCCCGTATTTGCGTGAATACCCGTTGGGCGAACTCTTCATCCAATCCATTGGCCTTCATCCCTTCGATCAACTTGCGTTGGAATTGATCGATCACCCCGGGGCGACGCCAAGCAGCCATCGCCCGCCGCAATTGATCCGCTTCGCCCGGCGTAAAGCCAGCGGCCACCACGGCCAATCGCATGGCTTGCTCCTGAAAGATCGGCACCCCCATGGTCTTGCGCAACACCTCGGCAATCCGCTCGTTGGGATATGCAGGCTGAATACCGCTCTGACGAGCTGCCAGGTAGGGATGCACCATGTTGCCTTGGATGGGACCGGGCCGCACGATGGCTACCTCGATCACGAGATCGTAGAAACATCTCGGCCTGAGCCGCGGTAACATACTCATCTGCGCACGGCTTTCGATTTGAAACACCCCAACCGTATCCGCAGCGCAGATCATGTCGTATACCTTGGCATCCGCCGGCGGAATCCTGGCCAACGTTAAGGGCCTTGCATAATGCACCTCGATCAGATCCAGGCTTCGATGAATCGCGGAGAGCATCCCCAACGCCAAGCAATCGACCTTCAAAATCCCCAGTTCATCCAAGTCGTCTTTATCCCACTGGATGATGGTTCTGCCAGGCATCGCCGCATTTTCGATCGGACATAACTCGCACAAACTCCCCTGGGTCATTACCATCCCACCGGTATGCTGCGACAAATGTCTTGGAAATCCTAGTATCGATTCCACCAGGTACAGAAACCGCTTGCCGATCTCAGAATCAGGATCGACTCCCACCTGACGGCAACGCGTCGCCAGCGATTCGCCTCCTCCGCGACCATCGATGATCTTGGACAAGCCATCGATATGGTCCTGGGACAGACCGATCGCCTTGGCCGTTTCGCGAACCGCAGATCGGGTGCGATACGTGGTGACTGCGGCCGTCATTCCCGCTCGATGACGACCGTATTTCGCATAGACATATTGGATCACCTCCTCGCGGCGCTGATGTTCGAAGTCGATGTCGATATCGGGGGCCTCGTTCCGTTCGCGACTGATGAATCGCTCAAACAAAAGATCGTATTCCTTGGGATCGACGCTGGTGATCCCAAGACAGTAGCAAACGGCGCTGTTCGCCGCCGACCCTCGCCCTTGACAAAGGATACCTCGCGACCTCGCAAATCGAACCAAATCCCATACCGTCAGAAAATACGACTCGTAGCGCAGCTCTTCAATCAGCTGAATTTCATGCTTGAGCATCTCAACGACGCGCACGGGGACGCCCTTCGGGTAACGCTCCTTGGCTCCGGACCACGTGAGCTGCTTGAGATACTCGATGGGCGAAATCCCTTCCGGAGACCATTCTCGAGGGTACTCATAGCGAAGCGAGTCCAAGCTGAACGAAATCTGCGATGCGATCGCGATCGTATTGGCGAGGGCCTCCGGGCATTCTCGAAACTGACGCTGCAATTGATCCAGCGACCTCATCGCGTACATCGCGTTGGCAGGTCGAAAACGCGAGACCTGATCGATCGTGGTCCCCGACGCAATGGCGCTCAAGCAGTCCTGGAGCAACATGCGATCCGGATGGTGGTACAGAACATTACCTGCGGCCACCAACCTCACGTCGGCATCGCGGGACAGCTTCATGTACCTCCGCAATTTACCCGCATCATCGAGACCTGCATCCAAATGGCTCATTAAATATCCGCGCTCACCCAGCAACTCGTGAAACTGCTTCAGCCATTGGGTCCAGGGTCGATCGTCCAAAACATCGAAATCGATCCCTGCAGAGCACCATGGAACCTCCGGAAGGGGCCCGACGTCCAACGGAAGAGCATCCGTTGGAACCCTCGATGCCGATTCGATCGGAGATTCGTCGGTGGATGAAAGGATCGACGACCCCATCGGCCGGTTCCCCGGCCGAGCCTCGTCGGAGAACGGCAGACGCAGAACGATCGCGGCTAGCCAATGTTGGCAGTGCCCGGTGATGTCGTGCCAGGACACCTCGCATGTCCCCTTCGGACCGCGCAGTCGACCTATGCTCAACAGCCGACACAGATCGCCATAGCCTTGCCGATTGTTCGGCCAGACGACCACGGGCGGACCGTCGACCGGATTGAGTTCGCAGCCCACCACGAACGGCATCCCGGCGTCTTTGGCGGCAGTGTGGGCGCGCACGACGCCTGCCAATGTGTCGCGATCGGTCACCGCCAGACCGCTATACCCAAGCTCGACAGCGCGCTCGACCAGCTCGTGCGCGTGCGACGCACCTTCGAGAAACGAGAAATTGGTTTTGCAGTGCAACTCGACATAGGACGACATCGACCCGATTTTAGCCGATCCGTCGCTCCCGCGGACCGAGACTCGTTACCAACCCCACTCCCCCAAGCTCACGAAAGACCAAGTCCGCCAAAGGGGCCAAGGGAAACCCCTCGACGCTTGTAGCGATCGGCATTTACTTGACAGGATGCCGCTTGCTATATTTCGTCCGCCAAAAAAACTCGAATTCCTGGGGCCCCCAAGCCACGGTTGTTCGAGTCTTCGTTGATGGAGGCAAATCGTCTGAAGGAATGACCCACGGAAAGGAATCTGTATGACCACCCCTCGCAAAAAACCCGCTACCAAGTCGACCGGCAAGCCATCTCTTCCTCGAACCATTAGCCTGCAAGAGCGTCGCAAGACCCAAACCGATACCGACAAAGTCGTTGTCGTCTGCGGAGCCGGAGGATTCATCGGTGGCCACCTGGTGCAGAAACTCGTCAAGGACGGGTACACGGTTCGAGCCGTCGACAAAAAACCTCAAAATTTCTGGTATCAACGCTCCCCGAAAGCGCAGAACCTGACCCTCAATCTCGAGACCTATGAGCATTGCGAACAAGCCCTCAACGGAGCGGATCTGGTCTACAACCTCGCCGCAGACATGGGCGGAATGGGATTCATCGAACTGAACAAAGGCCTTTGCATGCTATCGGTGCTCATCAATACGCATCTGCTGATGGCAGCCCGAAAATGCGGCGTTTCTCGCTTCTTCTATGCGTCGTCCGCGTGTGTGTACGCCGGATACAAGCAAAAGACTACCGACAATCCCGGTCTCTGCGAAGCGGACGCCTATCCCGCCGATCCGGAGGATGGATACGGTTGGGAAAAACTCTTCAGCGAACGAATGTGCCGCCACTTCCGCGAAGACTTCGGGATCGAAACCCGAGTCGCTCGATACCACAACGTCTATGGCCCTCACGGAACCTATGACGGCGGTCGCGAAAAAGCACCAGCAGCGATCTGCCGCAAAGTGATCCAGGCCAAATTGTCCGGGAAAAAGGAAATCGAAATCTGGGGCGACGGCCAGCAGACCCGCAGCTTCATGTATATCGACGACTGCATCTATGGTACCGAAACCATCACCGCGAGCGACATCCTCTACCCCATCAACCTGGGAAGTGCGGAGATGGTCTCCATCAACCAACTGGTCGACATGGTTGAGAAAATCGCTGGGATCAAACTGAAGCGAAAATACAACCTGTCGGCTCCCAAGGGAGTTCGCGGCCGCAGCAGCGACAACACCCTGATCAATAAGGAACTCGGCTGGGAACCCTCCATCCGCTTGTACGATGGTCTCGAAAAGACCTACGCCTGGATTCACAACGAAATCAAAAGCGGTCGATCCGAAAAAGCGATCGTCAACGTGGCCTAAATCCACAAGACGAATACATCGCTAGCAAATTACGACGAGACCCCGACAGAGCACTGCGATGTCGGGGTTGTTTTTTGGACGAGGATCACATCGGCATGAACACTCCCCCCACACCTTCCGGCTGGAACACCAAGAGAACGAGCATCGTCTACGAATCCAAGCCGTGGCTAACGATCGAGAAGCATGCCGTGGTCACTCCCGACGGCCGGCAGATCGATGATTGGCACGTCATTGCACTCCCTTCGTTTGTCAACGTGCTGCCTCGCTTGGAAGATGGACGGTTCCTCTTGATTCGCCAGAACAAGTACCTGTGCCAGCCGGAAACGCTAGCAACCATCGGAGGTCTCATCGACCCGGGGGAAACGCCGCTTCAGGCTGCGGAGCGCGAACTGTTGGAGGAATCCGGCTGCACTTCCAATCGCTGGCAGGAACTGGGGAGTTACTGCATCGATCCCAATCGCGGTTGTGGAGGATGCTATTTGTTCGTTGCCGAAAACTGTCGCAGGCTCGAGCGACCGCGCAATCCGGATTGCGAGCAATTCGGTGAGATCCTCGTCACGGAGAGTGAGTTGGTCGCCATTGCCATGGGGGACCAGATCAAGTCTGTGGCATGGGCGACCTGCATCCTCAAGGCCTTGCTCTGGCTTCAGAATCGCCAATCCGTTGTTCCAACCTCATGATCTCGATCCGCGAAAGGTCTCGATATCCCTCGAGGAGCGGACGAACCGTGACAGACGCTGCATCTGGCTCGCCGATGCCGAAACGCCGGGTCGCGCCGAGGCAACGATCCGTTGATGGTGGCTACGAGGAGATACCGTTCCAGACTTGGAGCCACTCCATCTTCTCGGCGGGTATGGCGAGCACATTGTCCGAAAATTGATCTTCGTTGGTTCGTGAAAAGAGGCCTGTAGCCGCATCGATGGAGCAGATCCGATAATCCGCCTCGAGCAACCATCGAGCCACTCTCGCTCGCGAACTTCCCTGCAATTGAAGGGCCTGATCGTTCATCTCGAGCTGGATCAGGGGACGGAAAGTCTTCAAGGTTTGGGCCGCCCCTTGAAGAACGCGCTCCTCGGCTCCCTCCACATCGATTTTGATAAAGTCCAGGCGGCTCAAACCGCGATCTCTCCTGTAGGTATCCAACCGGCACAAGCCGATCGTTTGCGTTCCTTCCTGGCCTACCTGGTACACAAAACCGCCGAGGGTATTCTGTCCTTCGTGACCGTATTCGCAGATTTTCAGAACCGCTTGGCCGTCACTGTCCGCAACGCCAACGGGTTCCAAGGTGACGTTCGCGAGTTGGTTCAGTTCCAGGTTTCGTTTCAATCGTTCGGCTTCCCGCTGACTTGGCTCGAACGCGATCACCCGCCCTTCGGATCCGACGCAGCGTGCAGCGAATACCGCGTAGAGACCTTCGTTGGCGCCGACATCCACGAAGGTCATCCCGCGCTTGAGAAACCGGCTGAGAAAGCAGAACTCGTTGGGATCGATACCGCCGGAAACGAACGTCGGCAAGCTGACATCATTTCCCAAGTACAGGTTCAACTTCAAATCGTGATACCATGGGAAAACCACGGGGATCAGGAGCTTGCGTTCCCGGAACGCGTCGCATAAAGCGCGGCGAAACCGGCAAGCTGCCGACGGATCTTCGGCGAAGCGTCCGAAGGTCCACCCCGGAACTCTTTCCAGGGCAACCGAGGGGGCGCTGCGGGTCGCGATTCGGACCAGCTCCGCATCGCTTGCCTGAGCCAGGCAATTTCGAATCTCATTCTCATCGTGAAAGGATTCGCCAATGAGTTCCGCGTACTCGCCCTGCTCCCAAGGGCCAAGCTTGAAGAACGTCAGATTTTCTTCCTGTCCGTGGGTCTGCGACTGCTCCGAGACAAGTGCGAATCCATGCTCGCTCATGTAACGAACGATCTCGGTCTTGGTGCCCGCACCGACGTACAGTTGCTGCGGCGTGGTCGTGACCTCGAGCTTGATCTTGCGAATATCCCGCAGGCGTTTGCCCGCAGACTTGACCACTGCAAAATCCCCACCCTGAGCGTCGATTTTCAGGAAGTCGATGCGCTCGATACCGAGCGAATCCATGATCGCATCGAGCCGCATCACGGGGACGGTGATTCTCGAATCCTGCGACAAGACTTCGCCACCGACCCACTCCCTTCTCGCCGATTCGTCCATGGGGAGCATCGAACTGGCAGCTGCAAAGGAGTTCAGATGGAAGGTTGCCAATCCGTTTTGTTCGCCGACCGCGAGAGGCAATACGTGGAAGTTAGGAATGCGGTGAAACGTATGGTTAGCAAGCGCGATGTTCGGTTCGAAGGCATAGACCTGGATTCCGGGGTTCGCCTCCGCACTGGCAAATGTGGTCTCGCCGAGGTGAGCACCCACATCGAACCAAACGCCTCGCGTCGCGTTGGGGACGGATGCTTGGAGCGCACAAGGAGTTTCGCTGAGCTGCCGATTGGCGAGAGGTGCTTTTGCGCCGACGAAAACCGCGCGGTACAGTTTTCGCGGGGTCGGTTTCAGCCAGTGCGGCTCGAAATCGTGATGATGGGGTTGCGTCGCGGTCTGGTACGCAAATCCCATATGCGAACGCAACTCCCGCATAACCCACGCTCGGGTTGGCCGGCAGCCGATGCCCGTAAAAGCCTGATTGGCGACGGAGGAAGGTTCTGCTTCGGGGTGAAGCTGTTCGTCGTCCCCAGGTGTCACACAGGTTTCGACGAGGATCATTTCGTCGCAGATTTGGGATAGGATCCGCAATGCATTCGATGGATTGGAGAGATGGTAGAGCGTCCCATAGCAATAGACGATATCGAATCGGCCCAGGCGCGATAGATCGCTTGCGGTATCCAAGTTGACCATCGCCGTTTTCCGGTGGGGATAGCGACGCCGAGCTTCCTCGAGGTTGTCCGGCCGGGCTTCCGTGAACAAGACATCGCAACCCTGGCTCTCGAAGAAGCAGGTATGCAGTCCAATTCCTCCACCTACTTCGAGAACACGCTTGTTCTTCAGGTCCAATCCCAGCGATGCGAGATGGCACAGCCGGGCTTCGTTGATCGCCAGCGCCTCGGGAGTAAGAAAAACGTCAAAAGACGCCGTGGGTGTCGATGTTTCCGAGAGCCCCTTCGTTTCCGTCCTTACCTGCTGCAAGACACTCATGAATGGCGACTCTCCGGAACAAAGACTATAAAGAGTGGGGGCGTCACGCGACGCGACGCGTGACCATATTTCGAACTTCGAAATCATGCGATCCGGAAGTCCATAATCTCAATTCGAACTCGGAGTCCTTCGCGCAATCGAACTCGATATCGACCTTGCCGTCGTAGAGATCCTTTTTCGTCAAGCGGCGTTTGACAACCACCTCGTCGCCGACAACCACTTTGATTTTCGCATGCCCTCCCAGCTTGTCGCTCAACTGAGTCGCCCGAAGGACTTTCCTGCATGCGAGCTCCAGCGATACCTGGAACTTTCCGGCACGGATCGGGAGATAGGGACCATACATGACCAAACCTGGTTTATTCTCGGCGGTACAGATGACGCTTTTTTGTTTCACGCCCGCTTCGCCCACCTTCATTTTGTCGAACCAAGCCTTCTGGATCTCCTTCTGTTTGACGACGAAACCCTGACGAATTCGCGAACTGAAGGGTGTCCTGGCCGTGTGCAGCAGCTCATTCGTCAAGGACTCAAACGCATTATGGATTGCATTGACAACGACAAACCGTCGAGGTGCACAAGCTTGGTTCAAACGCGACTGCTCCAACTCCACGAGCGCGGTGAAAGCGAGTTGGATTTCGTGGAGCAGCTTCTCGGACTTCATTGGGTCGAGCCCAGATGCAACGCTGTTGTAATCGACGATGACTGCATCGACTTGATCGCTCAACTGTTGGAGCGAATCCGCATGTGCCCCGCTGAGCTTGAGACCGTACAACTCGCTTTGCGGTTCAAATGCAACGAGTCGGGCCTGATCGTCGATCTTTTTCCAAATCGTCGAGAACATCCGGTGTAGCTCGGGATTGCTTCCGACCCAACCGATGGTCATGCGGGGTGGCGCATTGACGAAAATGTCGGCCAGAAATGGCAGCACGTGCGATGCGCTGTAGGTCACCTTGTTGTAGGTATCGCGGACATAGGCGGAATGGGTTGGCAGAAGCTGCGGCGTATGAATGCTCGCGCTGATGCCCTGCATGTAAAGCCGATCGCGACCGTGATTCAATCGCACCTCTTCGATCTCGAGATCCGCCAATCCCCAAGAATCCGCCTGGTCAGGAATATACGGGCTGGCCACATCATCGACGAACGTCTTGATGTCGTTGGACACACTGTCTTTTCGGTGTGCTGGGGTCACTTGCCGCGTATGATCGCAGTGATAGCCGAAGACATGTTCGAGCAAGTCTCGGGTTTCGCCGTACAAGAGGTGGAATCTCTTGGCGATGTTCGAGTCGACGTGCCATCCGAGGAGCATTCCTTCGTGAAATCCATGGATCTTGAACAGATCCTCTCGATCCATGAGCTGAAAATCGCCGGGACCGTCGAAGCGAATAAAGTCAGCCGCTTCCACGATTTCATTCAAGTGAGCGACCCGAGCCCAATTTCGAATCGAATCGATCGTCTGAACCGGCTCGAGCCGATGGAAAGTCTCCCAAAAAGACTCCGGTATTTCAAAGCGAGGGAGATGATACAGCCCTCTCGGCAGATTCTCGAGATACATCGACAGGGACTGACCCTGATGCGGCACGAAAATCATGTCGGTGTTCGTCGAGAGAATCCAACGGTTCGCTGGATTGGACCTCCGCACGGCGACGTTTCGCGCAATCGGCTCGAGCGCGATCAGATGCGACTTTTCGCGAAATCGCTCATGCATCTGCGGCCGCACTCGCAGAATGCGCAATCGCTTCTTTGCGTGATCGGTCAGCGTATCGGCGATCGCTTCGGGAAACGTAGGGTAATCGTCGGGGCTGTTGTAATCGACGAACAACAGCTCGTCGTCTTCGTTGGTCAGAACTTGAGAAATACAATTGATACTGAGCGCAGCCCGCTTGTGCAGGTTGTATCCGTAGCTGTCATTTCTGCCGTAGAGAATTGCCGAAATCATCTGCGTTTCCGTCTCCTTCGATTTTCAGCGAAACGCTACTTCGCAACCGGTTTTGCGGTGATCAGCGTGTGCCAACCAAAACTGTGCTCGAGGGCGTCGAACACTTCTTGCGGCATGGCTTTGAACCAAGGCTGGCGCTCGTACTCGTACTTGACGTACTTCTCGATCACATACGGGAAAATATGCGATTGCTTGATCTCCGTGACCGTGAACAGCCCCGAAAGCAGCTCGCGAACCTCATCGTGCGTGTAGGTAAAAGCGATCGGGCAACCGGATTGCGCCTCCGGCTGATCCAACCCCGCTTCGATCATGGCATTTTTCCACGAATTCTTGGCATAGAGCATGCACTTGAGTGTGCCATCGCTCTTGATCACCTTGGCGATCTGTTCGAACACGGCTCGAGGATTCGGCGTGTGGTGAATCACCCCGAAGGAATAGACCAAGTCAAAGGATTGCAACGGAAAAGCCTCCGAAAGCTTTTCCGCATTGCACCACTGCACTGTCCCGGGCAATCCAAAAACCTCAAATCGCCTCTTCGCCAACTCCAGGCTGGCCTCGGAGAGATCGATCCCGGTGTAGTCCGCGCCGGCACGAGCGAAATTCACGGCGTCGGTCCCGAGCCCGCATCCCACTTCGAGTACCTTCGCCCCCTTCCATCGAGCAAACTCCGCGAAAGCTGGAATATGGGGCTCCACAAAGTACTTCCGGGCTTCCACCTCGTCGAAGTACTCCTTGGTACCAACCTCCTTGCGCGAGTGGCGAATGTTGCAGGGCCGGCGGTCCCAATATTCCTTCACAGCGCCGATATCCGGAGTGCGTTCGGGATTCAATGTCGTGGACACGATTACCTCCTTGTCGTTGATCGATTCGTTGATGGATTGGTTGAAAAAATGCTATGCAGCCATCGCGTTACGCTTGGGTTCGCTGCCTCGCTCGAGCGTGGATCGGCCAGGGACAATGTACTTCGCCAACGACCCTCTCACCGAATTGGGAATGACGCTCCAGGGATCGACGACGACCCGAGTTCGCCCATCCTTGCAGAAAGCTTCCTTCGTGAGAGCCGCATACTCAGGGGACGGAGTCATCACCACCACCACATCGGCCTTGTCGATCGCGTCCTGAGCAGACGCAGTAAACAGGACCTTGTCCCCCAATTTCTGCTTCGCTGCATCCGCCGCGATCGGGTCAAAGGCAACGACCTTGTGCCCTGCGTCGGCTAGGATCTCCGACAGCATCACTCCCTGCGATGCCTCAACAACCGGAGTGTGCGGTTTGTAGGACATGCCGAGAACCGCCACACAACCATCTTCAGGCAAATGCGACTCCACGACATCCGACATCCGAACCAGTTGATGATCGTTGATGCGATCTGTAGCCTCGGCTAAATCGCAACGCACCCCCAAACGACGACCAAGAGCAGCAAACGCCTTGTTGTCGCGAGGGAAACAGGGGCCGCCGTAACCGACGGCGCTCTTGATGTACTTCTTGCCAATCCGGCTGTCCGCCCCGATCGCCGAACTCACGACACTCGCGTCCGCAGCCGGCAAATGATCGCACATCTCCGAAATCATGTTCGCGTAGGAGATCTTGGTGGTCACAAACGTATTGACCGAGATCTTCGTCAATTCGGCATTCACGCAATTCATGCGATGAATCTCCGGATTCGATTGCGTGGATGCCGAGTAGATCTTCTCGAGAATATCGCCCGCTTTTTCGTCGGATTCCCCAATCAAAATCATATCGGGATACAACATGTCCCGAATCACCGAACCGAGCGCGATGAACTCGGGGTTGTAGCACAACCCCATCTGCTCCCCCACCGTTCGCCCCGAAGCAGCCTCCAACGCGTCCCGAATCTCCCCATCGGTCGAACCCGGCATCACCGTCGACGTCACCACCACAAGGTGGTACTCCTTCTTGCCTCGCAACGCCGTTCCAATCTTCGTTACCGCATCGACTATATACTTGTTCGTGAAACAGTAATCCGATCCGCTCGGCGTCGGCACAATGATAAACGTGACATCCGAGTGACGAACGATCTGGCTGAAATCCGTTGTGGCGGTGATTCGTTCCCGATTCTTGTCGATCAGTTCCTGAAGCCCCGGCTCCTCCACCGGTGCCCGCCCCGCATTCAAGGCAGCCACAAACTGCGGATTGATGTCCAAGCCGATGATGTCAAATCCCTTTTCGGCGAAAACCGCCACCATGGGAGAACCAAGCTTGCCTAATCCCACAACGGAGAGCTTTGGACGATCGTGGCGGTCTACAATCTGGGCCTGAAAAATCTGTTTCATGAAAACGAACCTCCTTGTTCTATCAACTTATTTCCCCCTGGACTCCTTCCAGGCGCACGTAGGGTAGCGATTCGTGGGAACCCAGGCAAGATCGGTTTTCTGCCCAGTCCTGGTAGACCGGTGAGTCTTCGAAATGCATGCAAATGGGGAATTCGCGTCGCCCCACGACCCATCGTCAGCGGACACTGCCTTCGAGCATGAGATCGGTGTTCGGAATCGGGCCTGTCACCAATCCCGAGTGCCTTAAAAAGGCCGCCAAGATCTCATAACCGCGGTCGGTCAGAATCGACTCCGGATGGAACTGAACTCCGAAGACGAGGTGTTCCCGATGCTCGATCGCCATGAGGATTCCATCATCGGTCCATGCGGTCGCTCGCAAAACGTCGGGGAGCGTTTGGGGATCGATGATCAAGGAATGGTAACGGCCGACTTGGAGCGGGCTGGGCAACCCCTCCATCAACCGCGAATCGCGATGATGGATCCATGAAGCGTTCCCATGCACCGGAGCCGGGGCGCGGATGATCCTGGCTCCGAACGACTGCGCGATGGCTTGATGCCCCAGACACACTCCCAGAATCGGAATCGAACCCGAAAATCGGCGGACGACCTCCATCGAACAGCCTGCGTCATCCGGCGACTTGGGACCAGGAGAAATGACGATCGCGGCGGGCTTGAGCCGCGTGATCGATTCGGTGGAGATGGCATCGCTGCGCACCACCAGTGTGGTTTGCCCCAATCGCTGCAGATAGCGATCGAGGTTGTACACGAAGCTGTCGTAGTTATCGATGAGAAGAATCATCGAAGAACCTTCTCACCCGCCTGCAAAACCTCAGCGATCCGGTCCAGATCGTAGACGCATCCGCCCCACGTTCCGCCACTGACCCGAGTCAAGGCAGCCCACAGCCGAGTGTCGTCTGGCAACCTCGGGTCCGGGGCCAAGCCGGGATGGGGTGAACGCTCGCGGAGAAGGTGCGATCCCTGCTCGGGTGTGAATTCTCGACCATCGCAGCCGACGAAATCCACCGAAGCCTCGAGCGAATGGCGATCGATAAGGATGCGGATGATATCGCCATCCCGCAGTCGTCCGATCGGGCCGCCTGCGAGCGCTTCGGGACCGACGTGTCCAATGCACGCACCGGTACTGACACCGGAAAATCTGGCATCGGTGATCACCGCCACATGCTTGCCATATTCGAGATACCGCAGCGCGCTGGTCAGTTGGTACGTTTCCTCCATCCCTGTCCCCATCGGTCCGCATCCGACGAGTACCGCGATGTCGCCGGCCTTGAGAGGCTGAGGGTGCTGTCCTTTCGCGGCCGCGACCGCCTCCTTTTCCGATGTGAAAACGCGTGCCGGTCCGGTCTTGCGATACACTCCGTCGGAGTCGATCACCGTGGGATCAATCGCGGTCGATTTAATCACGGAACCGTCGG
Organism: Planctomycetota bacterium; assembly: GCA_046342615.1. Taxonomy (GTDB): domain Bacteria; phylum Planctomycetota; class Planctomycetia; order Pirellulales; family Pirellulaceae; genus JBKCUI01. The sequence continues at coordinate 14,151 of JBKDPB010000268.1, forward strand.
GACAGATGTTTCCGCGAGGGAAACAGACCGTGCTGGTCAGTCCCATTTGCTTGGCGATTGCGGGTGGAATGATGACTTGATCGGGATCGACCCCGTCTCGATCGATCAGCATCTGCCGCATCGCCTGCCGCCGCGGCGAGCGATGCCATTGATCGAGGATCTCGTGCCATGTCCGTCCGGTTACTGTCTTGCAATCGCATTTCGCGATGCCTAACTCGCGCAAATGCCACATGATCTCTGGCACTCCGCCCGCCATGAACAATCGGACGGTGGGATGGAATTGAGGACCGTTGGGCAACACATCGACGAACCGAGCCACGCGTCGATTGATCTCCGTCCAGGTTTCGATGCTGGGTCGCGCGATCCGAGCGGCAAAGGCAACGGCTGGGACGTGCAGCAGCAGATTCGTGGAACCGCCGCAGGCAGCATGCACAGCGATGGCATTGTGAAATGAATCCTCGTTGAGGATATCGGCCAGGGTGGCTTTGCGCTGATGTTGGTCCCATAGAATCTTCGCGGATTGCCGCGCCATGTCGAGCCAAATCGGTTGGCCGCTCGGAGCCAGCGCCGCGTGCGGTGCGGTCATGCCCAGCGCTTCGGCAATCACTTGTGACGTGGCAGCAGTCCCGAGAAATTGGCAACCTCCCCCCGGGGACCCACAGGCCCTGCAGCCTGCGGCAGACGCTTCTTCGAGCGAGATCATCCCGTTGGTGTACCGGGCACCGATCGTCTGCACCTTGCCGAGATCCTCCGCCTCTCGAGCCGGCAACGTGACACCACCTGGAACAACGACGCTCGGCAGATTGGAACTGCCAGCCAACGCGATCATCATGGCAGGCAGTCCTTTGTCACATGTCGCGACGCCGATGACTCCCCGCCGCGTCGGCAGCGAACGAATCAATCGGCGAAAGACGATCGCGGCATCATTGCGATAGGGCAGCGAATCGAACATGCCGACGGTACCTTGGGTGCGGCCATCGCACGGGTCGCTGACGTACGCAGCAAAGGGAACGCCGCCGTTGTCGTAAAACCACTCGGCCGCCGCGCGCACCAGCAACCCCACTTCCCAATGCCCGGTGTGGTAGCCGAGCGCGATCGGCCGTCCGCTCTCCGCTCGCATTCCTCCCTGCGTACTGAGCAGGAGAAATTGCGGCCCGAGCATCTTCTGCAAATCCCAACCCATGCCCGCGTTTTGGGTCCAGCCGAACAAGTCGCCGCTCGACCACGTACGCAGCATTTCATCGGTCAACGGCAGCGAACCGCTGGGCCCTTCGCCGGACGACTCCATCGCGATATCGGGACCGACATTCTCGAGAAAACGGTTCAGTTCAAATGCGGAAGGCATGCGGTGCTGCTACGGCTTGGGGGAATGGGACTTGAGAAAACCGATCAGGGAGGCGAACTCGGCATCGCTGACCAGTTCTTCGAAATTGCCCGGCATCAGCGAGAGCTTACTGATCCTCTCCGCTTCGATTTCATCGCGCGCGATTCGTTGCGACTTACCGGCCTGATCGACCAATTCCAAGGAGTCGTCTCGGCGATCGATGATCAAGCCGGAGAAGGTTTCGCCACTGTGCGTGAGCACATTCGTGATGCGAAACGCTTCGTCGACGTTCCGATTGGGCCACAGAATATCCTCGCACAATCGCTCGACAGTGCGCGTGATCGCGCCGTCGAGCTGGGGACCGATGACTTTGCCTTGGCCGGCCAACTGATGGCATGTCGCGCAGCGTTCCTGAAACACGCGCGCTCCGACAGTCAGATCCGGCGAGCGGGCTGCAACGGCAGCGGCCTTGGCCTGGACTATCTCGACGCGCGCGGCGTCGCTCTCTCCCTCGGGTTTCAGGGATGCCATCCGCTCTTGATCTGCGGCCGACAGACCGTCCCACCACGCCGGTGGCAGCGCGCGGAGCACTTCCTTGGACATGGCTCCGCTGCGCATGAGGGATTCGATCCAAGGAATCGCGGAACGATGCTTCGACCATCGCAACGCGAGTTCCTCTTGGCTGGCGGCATCGGATCGCCGGCAAGCCTGCTCCGCCAGCCATCGAAAGGTGCCTGGATTCAATTCTCGCCATGCCCAGGTGAAACGCGGCAAAGGCTGATCGGCACCGCGAGCATCCTTGATCGTCGGCTGAGCATCGAGAAGATCCTCCCAACCTCGACTCACGATGCACTCGAGCAACTCTCCGACGAGCGGTTCATCGCTGCCGAGCATTCCCTTTTGAAGCGCAGTTCGACATGCGGGATCCAAGCCCGACTGCTCCAGCCATCGATGCCAACGCGCCAAGGTCGCTGCAAAGGCCGGGTCCTCCGATTTCGACACGACCGAAGAACCAAAACAACGAGCCATCCGCAATAGCTGATCGAATGCGTCGCGCTGTGGACCTAACGCCAATCCCGGGAGCGAAACCCCTCCGATCGCGATCCACGCATAAGCGTCATGACCATCGCCATCCACGACTTGCAACCGCATCAAGGACCCTCGGTGCCCCGACAAATCGATCGCGACCCGCTGGGCAGTGTCGCTTCGAGGGGGATAGTACCGTTCGATCTCTTTCCAATCTTTCGTTTCGCTGTTTTGCAGAAGCAGACGCACATAGTTGCCTCGCTCGTCGGGTTGATTCGGGAGACCGTTGTGGCCGACGATCCAGAACTCGACGATATCCTGCGCCTTCCAAGGACTGCTGGTCCAGGGCCCCGTGTACCGTTCCCCCAGTCCGATCGAACTCCACACGTCCAACGTGGCGGGTGAGTCGCTCCGTTCGGTGGAAACGCTCCGTTTTTCCAGAGGCCAGGCTCGCTCGTCCCGCCCCCGATCGGAGCGACCGGTCCAGGTATGCAACGCTGAATCGCTGAATCGAAGCCCCCAACCCGCGATAGCCTCGTCGATCGCCTGCCTGCCCAGTTCCAGCAAGGGAGCGGACAACTTGCCGTTACGCGACCTCTGAGCTTCGGCGATCAGCAGGATTTGCTGCATTCGCGAGGATCGGTCGGGCAGCGTTCGTTCGAGCAATGCGAGGACACGCGGGATTTCGGCGTCGCTCGCGATCGTCGCTGCATGCATCAACGACTCGCGCACCCACGGCGCCTGAGATCCATCCGCCGCGGGTGCCGCATGACGCTCGAGGACTTCCAACGTCCACGATGCGGCCGCGGGATTCCGGATCGCCCGAAGGATCTTGACCCACTCCTCGGGGGAAAGTCCGTTTTCGAGTTCGCCGACCCGGTCGCGAGGCTTGGGGCCGTTCCGCTCGGTCTCGCGTCTCGCAATGTCGCGCATCGCAATCCAATGGCCCTGGCTCAAGATCGGATCGAACTGAGGATCGACAGTCTTCACGCTCGCAGCCAGGCTTTGCAGGCTAGCCATCGAACCGCTTGCCCCCAGGAATTCCGCCGCTCGCAAACGGTTGAGTGCGGATACCGTATCCGCGGGATCCACGGCTGTCGCCAGGATCCCCTCCGCTTGTTCGATCGATCCGACTGCAACCAACGCAGGTTTCCCTTGCATCAACTTCGGTGCATCGACTTGTTCAGAATCGCCGATCCAACGGATGCGCCAGATGCGGCCGCTGGTACGGTCGCGATCGGGGTGGTCGAGGGGAACTTCGTAATGGCCGATGATCTTGTTGTAGAAGTCCGCGACATACAAACAACCGTCTGGTCCGAATTGCAGATCGACCGGACGAAACCAAGGGTCGTCGCTGGTGAGCAGGTCCGGCATCTCGTGCGCTTTGGCCGTGGCGCCTTGATAGGTGATCCGATTTCGATTGATACGGCACGTCATGACGTTGCCGCAGAACAGATCTCCCCGAAACGAATCGGGAAATGTTCCGTCGCGGACGACCGCGGCCCCGGAGATCGCCGTGCTGCCATGCAGATGCTCCATCATCGGCGGCACGAAACCCAGACCGTCGTCGGGGCGACCAAAACTCGGGTAGCACGCCCCTCGCAATAACTGGGTCAACGGTTTGCTGTGGCAATCCGCCGTGAACCAGTTACCGTACGGGTCGCGCGTCATTCCGAACGGATTGACTTGCCCCTGGGTGTATTGCTCGACGCGCGAGCCGTCGGGGCGAAAGCGAAAGGTATTGCCGGAGACCAGTTCGATGGTGTGCCCGTCTTTTCCGACGAGGCGGGAGATGTTGTTGAATCCGTGGCAGGCATAGATCCAACCGTCGCCGCCGTCTCGCAGGGCGTTGACCATGCCATGCGTGTCACGCGACGTATCGAAGGGCCCGAGCACGACCTCGCGGGAGTCGCAGACGCCATCTCCGTCGGTGTCTCGAAGCCGCAAAATGTTCGGGATCGAAAAGACCAGGCAACCGTCTTCGTACGGGAGGATGCCGATCGGGATATTGAGGCCGTCCGCAAACCGACGCTTGATCTCATAGCCGCCATCGCGGTCGCGGTCTTCGAGGACCATGACCGCGTCTCCCGTGCCCGATCCGTCCTTGGATGGAAATGGGTACAGCACGGATTGCGTCATCCAAAGGCGCCCCTGCGCGTCGAAGGCGAGGTTCATCGGCTTGGCAATCTCGGGCTCGCAGGCAACCAACTCCACGCGAAAGCCGCTGGGGAGATGAAAGCCGACCGCTTCATCCGATGGAGAGCGCCACGCCGATTCACGGATGGTCTGTCCGTACCATTCCGTCGGGGACTTGGGTTCGGCGGGCCTCCAGTCCTCTTCCGCCCTCGCTGCGATCGCGACTGCAAGGATCGCCAGCACGCTTCCGAGGAGACGCAATCCATCCGTCCAAGGCGAGTTTGAAAACCGATCGGGAAAAGACATGGGTTGAGGCGGGGGTAAGCGGGGAGGGAAAGGTCGTGGACCGGGTGCGCTGGGCATAAAGCAACCGTGTATCGTAATGTCCGTGGTACCGCTTCGTCGAGTATGATTGACGCGTGCCTCTGTTCCAAGGAGTTCCCATGAAACCCGCAATACTCGGCATCGCCATCACGATCCTCGTCGCGTTCGTCGACTTGACCCTTGCCCAAGAAATCTACGATTCCCAGGCCGAGACGGTTCCTCGCATGACCGCCCACGACGTGGCGTCGGCCGCTCAGCTTCCGGAAGGCTTTCGAATGCAGGTCGCCGCATCCGAACCGCTCGTGCAGCAACCGATCGCCATGGCTTGGGATTTGAAGGGGCGATTGTGGGTAGCCGAGAACCTCACCTATGCCGAATCCTCCAAGAAATTCGACATGCAACTTTCCGATCGCATCGTCATCCTGGAGGACACCGATCAAAACGGGGATTTCGACAAGCGAACGGTTTTCTTCGACCAACTCAAAGAACTGACGAGCATCGAGGTTGTCCAAGGTGGAGTCTATGCGCTGGCGTCCCCCAATCTGGTCTTCATTCAAGATTCCGATGGTAACGATGTCCCCGACTCGCCCCCTCAGATTCTCGTAAGCGGTTTCAACGAGAACATCCGACACAACTTTGCGAATGGCTTGCGATTTGGGCCAGATGGCTGGCTCTATGGTCGGCACGGCATCCTGGGTTCCTCCGAGGTGACCGTGCAGATGATTCCGAACCCATCTGTCGATCCGAACAATCCGAACTTCGGTCGCTCGAGGCCGTCTTTTCCACCTGGCGGCTATCGACCAGGCACGAGCGCGACGCAGTGGATCGATCCCAATCAACCCAAGGTTGCCCTCCATTGCGGTATCTGGCGCTACCATCCAATGCGCCAACAAATCGAGATGGTCTGCGAGGGGACCACCAATCCCTGGGGGATGGATTGGGATCCCCATGGCAACTTGTTCTTCATCAATACGGTCATCGGCCATCTCTGGCATGCGATCCCTGGTTCGCATCTGCAGCGGATGTACGGCGAAGACTCGGATCCCTACGCCTATGAACTCCTGCCTCAAATCGCGGACCATGTCCACTGGGATGAAAAAGGCGAGGATTGGCGTGCGACGCGAAATGGGCCGCCGAGCACCGGCACGGATCGGGCGGGAGGTGGTCACGCGCACAGCGGGATGATGATCTACCAAGCCGACCAATGGCCAGCCGAGTTTCGCAATCAACTCTTCACGCTCAATCTGCATGGTCGGCGAATCAATCGCGAACATCTCGATCGCGTCGGTGCTGGGTTTGTTGGCAAGCACCAACCGGACATGGCCTTCTGGTCCGATCCGTGGTTTCGCGGCATCGAACTGTCGACCGCGCCCGACGGGAGCGTCTATGTCCTGGATTGGTCGGATATCGGCGAGTGCCATGACGACGACGGTGTGCATCGCACGAGCGGCCGTATCTATCGGATCGTCTACGACCAACCGATCGTACCCGATACCCTCCGAGCGGAATTGTTGAACGCGATGCGTGCCAGCACGGCTTACAGCCCAGGCGTTCTGCCGTCCAAGACATGTTTGCAAATACTCCAGCATCCCAATATCTGGTATTCGCGGGAACTGTGGAAAGCGCTCGCGTCCAGTCGCGTCGCAATCGGTGAGGATCC
>JBKDPB010000269.1:0-3699 GCA_046342615.1 Planctomycetota bacterium
TTGGTTCGGACATCGAAGGTGACCGCGGTATCTTCGTTGGTGGTGAAGCTGTCATTGACGGCGACTGGGGCGTCATTGATGCTCGTGATATTGACCAGCACATTCCCGGTGGCAATCAGGTCCCCGCCGGTCCCTTGGGCCCCACTGTTGCCGTCGCTGAAGCTCCAGTCGATCTGGACGCTGGATGGCGGGGCTTCACTGGCATTGGCGTAGGCGATCTGCTGCATCGCCGAGTTGACCAGGGTGTTGGTCGCGGCATTGTTGAACGTCAGGACCAGCGTACCACCGCTGTTGGTCGTCACCATTCCGATCGTCGTCCCACCAACAACAAGGAATCCACCTTGATTCAACGCCCCGAGCGTGCCGGTGGCAGAGAAGAGATCTTGCGAGTTGGACCCTCCATTACGGGCGAGTGTCAGCGTAGCCCCGCTGAAATTCGTGCTGCTCAACTCCGCGTCGAACACACGCACATTGCTGTCGAGCGTCACTGGGCTACCGTTCTCGGTGGTGCTGACGCTGCTGCCGAGAGTGTTGGCGAGGTCGAATTGTGCGTCGAGCGAACCGTCGGGATTGTAGCGGATGACCCCGAAGTCCCCGTTGCTAGCGAGGATGCCTGCTTCGCCCACGATGACGATGCGGCCATCGGGTTGAATCGTGATCCGGTCAGCTCGACCGCCGCTGTCACCGACATTGGTCGTGACTTTACCACCGGTTCCAAAGGATGTATCGAGTGTGCCATCGACGTTGTAACGTACCAAGGCGTAGTGGTCATTGAAACCGACGTTGCTCCAACCGCCAAGGACGATCTTTCCATCGGCTTGAATGCTGACGCTCCGGCCTTGATCGTTTCCGGAGCCTACGGGGGTAGTTACCTTTCCGTCAGTACCGAAAGAGGTGTCGAGCGAGCCGTTGGCGTTGTAGCGGACCAGCGCGAAATCCGCAGAACCCCCGGTATTGTAGGTGCCACCAACCACGAGCTTGCCGTCGGACTGGATAGCCAAGCTGTAGCCGCTGTCGTTCGAGCTCCCGAAGTTCGTTGTGACGATGCCACCCGTTCCAAAACTGGTATCGAGTGTTCCATTGGCGTTGTGGCGAGCAACCGCGAAGACCGTCGTGCTCCCGTTGTAGTAAAGGCCCGCGAGCAGGATCTTGCCGTCAGCTTGCACGGCAACCTGGTTTGCGTCCCCGGTACCTATTCCGAAATTGGTCGTCGCCATCCCATTGGTACCAAAGCTAGTGTCCAAGGCTCCGTTGGCCAAATAGCGAATCAATCCAAAGCTGCTGCCAGAGAACAAGATTTTGCCATCGGTCTGGACGACGACACTCTGTCCATAATCCATTCCTCCGCCGTTGGCTGCGACCACGCTGCCGCCAGTCCCGAAGCTCGTATCGAGCGTCCCATCGGAGTTGTAGCGAAGCAAGGCGTAATCGAGGTTCAGGTCGTCCGCCGGGTTTCCCGTAAAACCGCCCAGAAGGATCTTACCATCGGGCTGCACGACAATGCTTTGTCCATAATTCGTCCCCGCAAGTGTCGTGGTGACCTTACCGCCCACACCGAAGCTGGTATCGAGCGAACCATCGGCGTTGTAACGGGCGATGGCGAAGCGATCGGTCCAGTAGTCGCTGCTGACCGATCGTCCTCCGACCAAGATTTTTCCGTCCGGCTGAATGGCGACACTATTGGCATCGTCAGTGCTCAGGTCGAAGGCCGTGGTGACGATCCCGTCCCCGCTGAAGAAGGTCGGCGCGTCGTTGACGGCGGCGACGGTGATCGAGGCGGTATCGCTGGCACTGCTGAACGCCGTCGTGCCGCCGGTCGCGGTGATGACCGTGTACTGACCCTGGCTGCCGCTGGTCTGGTCCCAGGCCCGGAAAGTGATCGCGTCGTTCGCTGTCCCAGTCAGGTCGCCAAAGGGGATCAGCCTCAGCTGGGCCGTCGGTCCCAAAAGCAGGGCGAGCTCATTGGTGCTGCTGTTGAGCAGCTCGGCGTTGATGGTCAGCCAGCTGCTGCCGCCATCGAGACTGTATTGCCATGCCCCGAGGCTGGTATTCAGAGCCGTGATCGCGATCGCCTCCACCGCCGCGCCGTCCGGATCGGTGATGCTGCCATCGACGACCAGCGACGCGATCGTCACTCCGCTCGGATTGGTCGCCCCTTCGAGGACCAGCCCCATGGTCGGGCTGGCGACTGAATCCAAGATGGGTGCATTGTTCGTTGGCAACAGGAACTGCCATCCCTGTTGGTCGGAATCTCGGAATGCGATCCCTGTTTCGATATCTCCATGGTAATACTCAAGGACCCAGTCACCTCCGCGCGAGGTGGCTCCGGTCAGATCCGTACTCGCAGCTACATCGACCTTGAGAAGATTCCCCAACGCGTCAACAAAAGCGTTGCCTGTTGGATTCGCCGCAATCATGCAACCGTAAAGGAGCAGATCCGCGTCTGCCGTCAGACTCGACTGCCAGACCTCGAACTGCGTAGCGTACTGAGCTAGGTTTTCCGAGGACAATTCAACACTGCCGAGCAGCATTCCACCTGCAAACCCGTGAGTCACCAAGTGGATCGCGCTGTATTGTGTTGAAGAGTTCGCCAGATACTCACTCACGAATGCCACGCCATCGACCCGGCTATCCACAAGCAGTACGGTGAATTCCCGATCGGTATTTTGGTCTCCGCCCAAGATCGCGATCAAACCTTCGGAATTTGGCACCGAAGTATCAATCACCATCAATTCATGCGCGGGCTCCGGATGGGGATCTGCCTTGGTCGCGATTGGAAGCGATTCACTCTCCGACGCAGCGTCGTCGACATCCAGGCTGCTATTCGGCTGGTCGAGTTGACGCAACAGCGAATCGAGTGCTTGCAGATGGATCTCAACCTGAGCTGCCGCGTTGGAATCGCCCTCATTCGGATCCGCATCGCCAGAGGTTGCGACCGTAAACGCGTTGGGATTGCATGCGCCGTCAAATTCGACCGATTCGGCGAATCCGTTATCTGCCTCAACACCAGCTCCACCTGAAACCAGTGGATCCGTCACCATGGGTAGCCCATTGTAGAGGACGCGATCTTCCAGGAACTGAAGATCGAGCTTGGGGGGGCTGCGCGCCGGATCCCTCGCCAGGAATCGACCGATTTCCTGCCGAAGCTTCAAGAGCTGCTGGTGGATGGCCTGAATCAATGGCATGACTTGTAAAACGCTCGTTCACTCCGGTATTAACGAAACCAATGCCAAGGAGCAGCCTAGGCATACTACGCGTGAAAGGTTACTTCGCGTTATAAGCTTCTTTAGTCTATCCTCGAACGAGAGTGATGAATCGATTGGAGTCATGGCGGTGAGTTGCATGCTTGCATGGATCGTTTCGGATGTAGCATCCCCACTGCACTATTTCCTTGATTTCGCGAAATCGACAAGGTCATCCACAATTCGTCGGGGAACAACTCAGCATCGCCGATTGTCTCCGTCAGAACCGTTACAATCAAACTAGCGCTTGCTGGCGCAACCGTCACGACCGTCACCGCCGCTACAGTCAAGCCCGTCTTTCCGTCGAACGAGGTTGCCCAGCGGCTTATCAAGGGAGAAGTCTCGTTTGAAGACCTATGCTTTCAGGTCCAAAAGTCCGTCCGAGTGGTCTTTGAACCAAGTGATTGTCAAAGGTTGATTTATGTTCCTGGGGAGTCGGCAACGCACAAGATACATC
>JBKDPB010000270.1:0-37506 GCA_046342615.1 Planctomycetota bacterium
CCCCGAGGCGGGGCGAGGAGGGGTAATTGATCACTGTCCCGACGATGATCACTATCTCCCCACGCTGATTGAACGGAAGACAAGGACATGCATTGCGTTTTGGACGGCGAAGTACTGCAAGCATTGCGTCGGCAATTTATCCGGGGAAGAGTCAGGGGGAGATAGGCATCTTCCAGGCATCTTCCAAGCCTCGTTCTTCGATCAGAAGTGTCTCTCGCAGAGCCGCAGGGACGCAGAGTCGGAGCACAGTCCCAAATGGATGGCTAGGGAGCGAGCCTGCTCTTTTCTCCGCGTCTTTGCGTCTCCGCGAGAGCCTTGGCTGCTACGGCTGCTGCTCGTCGGCTGAAAGCACAATACGTGCAGCTTTCAAGTGCCATCCACCTTCCTGCCATCCACCTTCCTGCTGATTGATCCTCGATCACGGGGGCATCGTTCGGCCAGATGTTTGGCGGGGCGATCGGCAATCTTACGGTCGCGTGTTTCGCGGCGGGGACGCTGTTGGTGATCGATTTCGAGGGGAATAGCCGCTCGATCGAGGACATCGAGGTTGAGGACTATGTTCTAGCGCGAAGTGAGTTCGACGCGGCGGGACATCGCTATCGCTGAGGCAGGCATGAAGGGTGGCACCTGGTGAATAGTAAGTGCCACCCACGTGCCACCCACCTAATTGACATGGCTAGCCATCCTTGGACCTGTAATCAGGAATCGTTGCCATCAGACGCGGCGCAGCAAGAGTGCCTCGACTTGTAAACCTGGGCCAAACGCGAGCATCACGGCATGACTTCCCGGCGAAGATGTGGGATGCAGTCGCTCCAGAATAAAGAGTACGGTCGGTGAGGACATGTTACCGAACTCCGAGAGGATGTCTCGCGATGCTTGCAACCTGGAGTCCTCCAAGCCCAAGGCCTGACCCGCCGCATCAATCACACGCGGGCCTCCCGGATGCACAGCCCACGCGCCGATATCGCTCAAGCCGAGTTGTTCTTCGGCGAGCCACTCGGAGAGTGGCTGACGCAACTGGGCTTCGATGACGGAGGGGATTCGGGGGGACAGCGTCATCTGAAAACCGTGATTGCCAATGTTCCAGGACATCAAATCCGATGTCTGGTCGAGTTTGCGAGACAGGCTCGAGACGATCTCCCATCCCTCGGAGGGTGAGGTGTCCTCGGTTCGTTCGGATTCGAGCAGCAGGCAGGCCGCGCCGTCGGAAAACAGGGCACTCGCGACGAGTTGATCGCTATCCTCGGAATATTGCTGGTGCAAGCTGCACAGTTCGACCGCTCCGACCAGGACGCGCGCACGCGGGTTCGACTCGACCAACGCCGTCGCCACGCGAATTCCGTTGATCAAGCCATGGCAACCCATAAAGCCGACGTGAGTTCGCTGCACCTCGGGAGATAACCCTAACGATTCGATCAGCTGGTAATCGATACCAGGAGCGCAAAACCCCGTGCAGGATACGGTCACCAGATGCGTGATCGAGTCTGTTCCCTCCGCAATACGGTCGAGGACTCGATGGCCAGCGCGGTGCAGGAGAGGACCTGCGTGCTTCTGGTAGGCTTGCATCCGCTGGGCGGTCGTCGGTCCAAACGCCTCGGACTCCGAGGCGATTCCGTAAAACGATTGCCGCGAAAAGACATCGTCATGCGGCGGGCCGAGTAGGACGCTGCTGCGGCGGTGTACCCCCGATTTGCGATACAGGGCAGGGAGCATGCGATTCCAGCGTTTGGATACGCCAAGCCCTTGGGCCAGGTGTGCAGCATCGCTCTGCAAAATCGTTTCCTCCGGGATCACGGTCGCATACTCCGTGATCCGAGCCCGCACGCGCGACGGCGCGGATTTCTGTGAGGGCTCCGTGACGAAATCGATACTCATTGCGTTGCCTTTCGAAGAAGAATATTTCTCACCGGCCGAATCCAATCCAGTCCCGTTAGTACCCATGCCGTGCGCGTTGGATAACGCACTTGACCTGCTACCCATTGGCAAACCGATTGATGCCGCCGTCGCTGGATGCCTGCCCAATCGTTCCAGGCAGCCTCGACCTCAGCCATCGCTCGATCCAGGCTCGCACCGGTCAAAGCGGTTCCTAAAGCCGACTGCAATCGGTCGCTCAACCACTTGCCACCCGCCATCGCCCACGACATCCCTTCGCCGGTGAAAGGCTCGACATATCCCATCGAATCCCCCAACAAGAAGATGCGATCCCGAGCCACAGGCCAAGAGCGACGCGTTAAATGTGGAGTCGATTTCCAACCATGAGGGGTCAGTCCGCGGATCGATGGCAGGCCACAACTGGACAATATGGCGTCGATCGCCGCGGCAATCGATCCATGCCGACCAATCGCCGAGGGATCCAAAGCGGCCGCAAAATCGTAGCAGTCCCCGTCGGTACGCGAGATGCCGAGGTAGCCATCGGTTCCGATCAACATGCGCAGATCGTGTCGGGCAGCGAGCGGAAACGCTTGGCTCCAGCATGCATCGCCATCCTCCAGCAACTCGGCGGGTATCAGTGCCTGGACACCGATCCGTGAACGGGGCTCGATGGTTGCTGGCCACGCATCGCGCTGCGTCAATGGGGAACGCGTCAAACCGGCTGCCACAACCGCTGTGCGGACACGAACCTCGCACGAAGCGTTCCCTTCGTGCGGACCAGGAGACGATGGGGGAGGATCACCTGAGGTTTCCTTGGAACCGGGCAAATCCTTAGGTCTCAAGTGCAATGCGACCTCGCGATTCGGCAGGGATCCCGACGATCCGACCGAAGCCGATGTTTGATCGAGATAGTGGGCTCCGCTGGCAATGGCCGCCTTGACCAAGATCGTGTCGAGTGTCGATCGACGGATACTGAGCATCCTGGGGATCGCCCAACGATGCTCGCGTGCACCCTGCACGATGCGCAGTGCGTCGATCTCAACGGCCCCCGCAGACACGCATTCCGAAAGGACCCCGAGTTTCTCCAGCGATGCAATCGCACGTTGATTCAGGCACCCGCCACAGACCTTCTCTCGAGGAAATCGCTGCGACTCGATCAGCAGCACGGAAATGCCTTGCCGCGCTAAGTGAATCGCGAGCGAGGTGCCGGCCACACCGGCGCCGATGATGCCGACATCCCAGTCGCGGCTGCATGCTTCGCGTTGGGTGAGAGTTGCTGTGACATGATGCGGAGCGATCATGAGGGAGCCTCCCAGCAGAGCATGAATCGCTCGGGCCAATGGCGTCGCAACGTCGCGTGATTCAAGCCTGCTGAATGGGCCAACTGCATTACTTCGTCGCACGAAAACGCTGCGCGTACCGACTGCGGGCCATCGAAGTGCACGACCGGGGACCGCGATAGAATGCGACAACCCGCCGTCGCGAGCCACCATCCAAAATTCGTGCGCTGCAGATCGTCCACAATCACCGCGCAGCGAGCCAATCGACGCATCGCCGCAAGAATACGGACCGCATCCTCATCGGAGAAGTGATGCAAAAAAAGTGTGCAATACACGATGTCGAAGGGAGGCTCTCCTCGAATCGCTGCCAATTCATCAAATAGATTCCGCACATCGAATCGAAGCTTCCCGACTTGATCCCCCGCTTGTTCCAGTCGGGTCCGAGCCGCTGATATCGCAACGGTGCTCATGTCCCAGCCAGTTAAAACGTGATTCAGCCGCCCCGACAGTAAGCCAGATAACTCGAAAGCAATTTCACCATCTGCACAACCAACGTCGAGGATCTTCCATGGGCGATCGGGTTCTCGCGACGCGATCCGCAGCACCTCTCGCTGCAGCTGTGATGCCGTCCCCGACAGGCGATTGATGCGGCGAAGTCCAGCCAACGCGCGATGATGCTCGTCGGGGCACAACCCGGGAGCATCCATTTTTTCAGGCACCAGATGGCGTTGTTTCATGCACGGCTGTTGAGTTCGGGAAGCTTTCATTCGCGATTGTAAGGTAATTCCTCTTTCGCGGTCAGCCAAAAAAAGATGAATCCCCGCAGAAGCTCGCTGAACTCAATGAATTGGTATTCGCGCTCGTCGGGATTTGGTCGAGCACGAACACGAGTAAGAAAAAGCTGACGCAAAAGCGGATTTTGACTTCTCGAACCGCGAAAGACGCAACTGCAAAAAGGTGTTCGCGAGGGACAAGCGTGTCCGCTCCCATGAATCACGCTTTTCCTAATGCATGCTATTCACTCGATGCGCGTTTTTTCAAAACGTGGGCTGCGATACATGCCAAGACGATTCCATGCCGTTGTGGTGGCAGGCATTCGTCAAGATGAATAATCGGATATCTGGCGGATTCATTGCAAGCCGCAGAGTCGACTCCGGTTGTGGTTCGAGGCAAAGTCAGGATACAGTGACACGCATGTCCGACGAGAACGTCTACCGAGAGCCCATGAGGCAGGATGCCATGAAAATGCAGAACGCGATTTGTTCGTGTGGTCGATGGTGGGGGGCCAGGCGAGCGGCCGCCCGATGGGTGTGCATGCTAGGTGCGGTCCTCGTTGGATTTTGGTCAACGTCCGTTGCTCATGGCCAGCTCCAGCAGCAATCGCAGCAGGCTTCTCTGCAGGCGGGGGATATCAATACGGAATTTAGCCGCGTCTACATCTTTGTGGACCGGAGTACATCGCTCGGTCATGCTCACGGGGTCGAGGGGCGGTTGCTCCGGGGAAACATATTGATGGACGGCAGCCATCCTGGCACGCTGGTGATCGACATGAAATCGTTCGATGCCGATACGCCAACGGGTCGGAAAGTATTCGGGTTGGCCGATGACATCGACCAGGCGACTCGCAAGAAAGTTACGGAGAACATGCTCGGAGCCGAGGTCCTTCATGTCAGCAAGTACCCCGAGGCCAAGCTCGAGAATGTCAAACTGACCGCCACGGGGAAGACTTCGGATCGCAAGTTACCGGAATATGTCATGGAGGGGGATTTCACTCTCCACAACACGACGCGAACGATTTCCGCGACTTGCGACCTCGAGGACAAGAATGGCTGGAACCACCTTCGGGGCAAATTTCGTATTCGGCAAACCGATTATGGCATCAAGCCTTACAGCCGCGCGTTGGGTGCCGTCGGTGTGAAGGACGAACTGCTCATTTACGGTGACTTGTGGATCGCGCCTTCCAAGTGATGATTCGTTAGAAATATCACCCCGACCGACCTCGCGGTTTGCACCAAGAACAACACAACATGATTGAGTTCCCTTCGGTTCAGAAACAAGTGATTCGCAACCACTACGACGTCTCGACCCTTTTTTACCGCTTGTTGTGGGGACCGCATATCCATCACGGCTATTGGGAAGCGAAAGAGACGCCGGCGGCCGCTCAAATCCAATTGACCGAACGGCTAGCGAGCCTCGCCGAAATTTCACCGGGCAGTCGCGTGGTTGACATCGGCTGCGGCATGGGAGGCTCGAGTGTCTGGTTGGCACGGCAACTAGGTTGCCATGTCACGGGCGTCACGCTCAGTGCGGTGCAAAAAAATTGGGCGTCTTGGGCTGCCTTTTGTCGCGGTGTGCAGCCGCGTCCTCAATTCATCCGCGAGGATGCCGAGCGGATTGAATTTGCTCCCGGCTCGTTGGATACTCTTTGGAGTATCGAGTGCACCGAACACTTGTTTGACAAGCCTGCATTCTTTCGCAAGTCTGCGGAATGGCTTCGTCCCGGCGGTCGATTCGCGCTGCTGGCGTGGCTTGCGGGAGAGGATCCTTTGACTCCGGAGCAAACAGAACTGACGCGAGCGGTATGCAAAGGGATGTTCTGTCCATCGCTCGGCTCGCAATCGGACTACGTCAACTGGTTTGAACAAGCGGGCTATCGCGTGATCAAGAACGGGCTGTGGACTCGGAATGTCGAGCAGACATGGGAGATCTGCTTGCAACGCGTCAATCGCTCCGGGGTTCGGTATCTGGCGAAGATACTGGGCCAGAACCACACGTTGTTCCTCAATCACTTCCAGGCCATCCTCGATGCTTATCGCACAGGCGCCATGGAGTACGGATACTTCATTGCAGAGAAAGCTTCATGAGCACATTGATTCGCCCTGAGTCGACGGCATCGACGCAGTTGGAAACGCACGTTTTCGATTTAGGTCGCGCCGTCGGCTTTTGTTTTGGCATCGGCACCCAGCTATTATTCCTGTGCACGGTCGTCTATCTGTACTTGTTTTTGCGTTATTGCGAGGGGACGCCGTACGCTGGCTGGTGGTGGAAGGACGCGTTGATGGCAACCGGGTTCGCCGTTCCGCACAGCATCATCCTCTTTCCCCCGATCGCAAAAAAGATACACCGCTGGGTGCCGGGTGAACTGATGGGCTGTCTCCACTGCATGGTGACCTGCGTGTCGCTGCTGTTGATGTTCCGATGTTGGGGCAGCTCCGGCGTGGTTCTGTGGGAAACGACCGGAGTTGCAGCATCTGCAGTGCTGGCCTGTTTCTACTTGTCGTGGGCAGCGCTGCTTTACAGTCTCTACTGCACCGGATTCGGTTATCAGACCGGGCTGACCCAATGGTGGTATTGGTGGCGTCAGACGCCACCGCCGCGTCGTCCGTTCTTGACCACCGGCGCGTTTCGCTACATGCGTCATCCGGTCTACATGAGTTTCCTCGGTTTGGTCTGGTTTACCCCCGCAATGACACTCGACCATGCCATCCTGACAGCCGTGTGGACGATCTATATCTATGCGGGAAGCTGGGCCAAGGATCGGCGTTTGCTCCATTTCATCGGCGACGAGTATCGGGCCTACGCACGTCGTGTTCCCGGCTTGCCCCTGATCGGCTTCGGGAGCCTCAATCGCTTCAAGTCATGAGCATCCAAAACACCTGACCCGCTGCGGTCGCGAACGTCCAATGGGGTGCGTCGATCCTTGCTCCGAGAAATCCTCATCACAACCTGTTCACCCCCTTGCCACGGGCGAGGAAGTCTTCCA
This sequence comes from Planctomycetota bacterium, assembly GCA_046342615.1. Classification (GTDB taxonomy): domain Bacteria; phylum Planctomycetota; class Planctomycetia; order Pirellulales; family Pirellulaceae; genus JBKCUI01. The sequence goes on from JBKDPB010000270.1 coordinate 6,916, forward strand.
TTTCCCGAGCGGACTCAAGAGCAGGGCGGGCAGCAGGACCAGGTCGCCGAGAATTGACGTGCTCATCATGGCGATCATCAGCATGGCGAACTGTCGCGTCGGATTGAAGGCCGCGAACATGAACGGCAGCATCGAACAGCAACTGATCAGCATCGTATGAATCATCGCTCGAGCACAATTCGAAAAGGTATGCGCGATCGCTTGTTCACGCGTATCCCCCTCGGTCAGGCGCCATGAATACCAATTCACAAAATGCAAGGTATCGTTCACCGCGATCCCCATCGCGACACTCGCAGTCAGCAGCCCGGCGATATCGAGCGAATACCCAAGCCAGGCCATGCCGCCAAAAACGACGGTTTCCGGCAGGATGTTCGGGAACATGATCAGTAGCCCGGTTCGAATCCCGCGAGCGATCAGCATCATGACTGGGGTGATCAACAAGAACGCTGTGGTGAAGCTCGATCCGAGATCGGTCAAAAGTGCCGTTTGCGTGTCGTGGACCATCGGCGAGAATCCCGTGAACTCGACTTGCGGCGTTATGAATGAGCCAACGAGCTCGTTCGCTTCGTTTGGGTCTTCGTTTTCTTCTTCGTCTTCTCGCGGCTCTCGTCTCTGGGAGGCCTTTACGGATGAAATGCATTCGCCCACCGCGCTCTGCACTTTGGCGGTCAACTCGCCGTAATCGAGCCGCGATAGCGCCGAGACCTTGGCCGTCACCCGCCACAGACGCATGCCGGATCGTTCCGCGACCAATCCTTGTTCTTGCAATTGGGGAAGGAACTTGGGGAGTGAATTTCGAAAAATACGTCGACGCACGACATCCCGCACGCGTGACCCGCTCGGCAACTTGGGCAGAAACGACGTTGCTGCGAGGACGCCGCCGATATCCGATTGGCTTCGCAGATGGTTTGCCACGCGGTCGACCCAGACGACCTGATCGAATGCGTCGGCGGGACTGTCGTCGGGGAATCCCAGCAACACTTCGACCGAAGCGATGGGAGTCAAGTGCTGTTCTATCCACGCCATATCGCTCACCGTGGGGCTGCCGGCCGGGAACATGTCATCGAAGCGGGTCGACGATTTGAGCGATAGCAGGCCATAGAAGCTGACCAGCAAGAGCAAGATTCCCCCGATCGATACCGGCCAACAGTAGCGGCTCATGAATGCCGCATACGTCTTGGCCCATGGTGAGACCGTTTCGTCGACTCCGTGGGACAAGTTCTCGGTCTCCGACGAATCATCACGGGTGGCGACGTTCCCGTACTGGCCGCGGCAAAACCAATCCGAAAGTTTCGGAAACACGAGGATTAAGATTGAACTTGCGGCGCAGAGCGATGTCGCGGAGTAGAAGCCGAAGTTGCGGACCGGCGAAAGCTGGCTGGTCGCCAAGGCGATCATCCCAAGGGCCGTTGTCAATGTGGCCAAAACGCTCGGTTTGAGTCCTAGGAAAATGGCCCGCGAGCCGAGGTGTTGCGTGTGGTTGCGCGCGACATCGGAGTAGTAATTCATGAAATGCACGGCAGCCGACAGCGTCAGCATGAATACCAGGGTCGGCAAAACGATCAGCACCGCGCTGAATTCGGATCCGAACGCGGTCACAATCGCCACGGTCAACAATTGACCCGTTCCTGCGATGATCAGTACCGGCAGAACGGCCCGCATGCTGCTCAGGCACAGCCACGCCAAAACGATTCCGAGCAAGCTTGAGGGGAGGACCAATCGTTTCAGGCTTTCCTCCGCCGCAACATCGACCGCGTAGGCTTCGTACACAGAGCCTACCATTCGGAGTGCCGACCGTCCCAAGCCGGGAACGTCGTCCGCCGCACGCCGGACCAACTCGATCGCATTTTTGTGGCTCTCGATCCCTGCCGGTGCAAAGCTGATAAATACAGCCGCCGTACCATCGCTGCCGATCACCGACGATTCGAGCCGCGCGCAGGCAGCCTCGGTAGAAAATGCCATTGGCGGATCGGTCAAGCGTCGGACCAAATCGGCGGTTGTCTGAAGCGATTCGATCCAAGGAACTTTCTTGCGGTCGGATCGTTCGGCATCGACGCGTCGCAGCGACTCCGCCATGGCGGGGAGGCGAGGGTCGTCGATGCGACAATTCTCCCAGGAAGCGACCAGATACTGATCTGAGCCAAAGGCGCGAACGAATTCCTCATAACGCTGGCGAACGGGACGTCCCTCGGGCAGCCATGCATGAATGTCGGCGGCGCCGATGCGCATCTGCGTCGCAAAGTAAACCACCGCCGGCAGCAAACAGACAACGACCAGCAGTGCCCAGCCTGACCAGGCATCCAGTTTTCGGAGCAATCGCGAGGAAACGTTCAAGCAACTCGGCTCAGGCTCTTCGTGAGATCGACATCCATCCTACGTGAGCGATGGATTGTACCACAGGAGAGAGCATGAATCCTTGGTCCTAAAACAATTCATGCCGATCTTTTCGTTGAGGGACTGCTTGCCAGGAAGAATGTCCACGGCGTTCAAGGGTTTGCTTCAGCTAAAATTCAGGACGCCCGTGCTGTCTCCAAAACGGTCGGCTTGGACACCGACTTGATGCAGCATCCACAAATACAGATTGCACAGCGGTGTATTGGGAGGGAATTTCCAATGCCCCGGTTTCTTGATGCGACCGCCAGCGCCGCCGATCATCAGGATGGGCAAGTCGTCGTGATTGTGTCGATCGCCGTCCGAAATACCGCTTCCATAGACGATCATCGAGTTCTTCAAGAGGTTGCCCCCTCCCTCTTCGATGCTCGCGAGCTGTTCGGCGAGGTAGGCGAACTGTTTGAGATGAAACTCATTGATTTTGCGAAGCTTGGCTTGTTTGTCTTCGCTTTTGCCGTGATGGGACAGATCGTGATGGCTTTCGGGCGCACCGATTTCCGGGTAGCCGCGATTGCTTCCCTCGTTGGCCAACATAAATGTGAGGATCCGGGTGGAGTCGGTTCGGATGGCCAGCGCGATCATGTCCATCATCAATCGGCAGTGCTCTTCCCACACGCGGGGCACCCCCGAGGGACGCGCATAATTCGGCATGCCATCCTCGCCGACCGCAAGTTTGTCAGTCCGGGTCAGACGATTTTCCACGTCGCGTACAGCGTACAGGTATTCGTCCAGTTTGCGTTGGTCAGCGATCCCCAGCTTCTTCTTCAATCCTTTCGCGTCGTCGAGAGCGAAGTCGAGGATGCTTTTGCGACGAGCGGTTTGGGCAGACCGCTGGGCTCGATTGGTGACTTTGTCACCAGTTCCAAAGAGTCGGTCGAAGACCGCTGAAGGGTCCATTTCCTTTGCCAGCGGGCTCGATTCGTTGCGCCACGCGAGGTTGCTCGAGTACGCGCACGAGTAACCGCTGTCGCAATTGCCCGACTGCGACGAACCCTCCAAACCCAGTTCCAGCGATGCGAAGCGGGTCTTGTGACCGATGGCAGCGGCCGCGACTTGATCGACCGATACTCCGTTCTTGATATCCGCACCATCGGTTTTGCGCGGGTGGGCTCCGGTCAAAAAGGATGCTCCGCTGCGGGCATGATCTCCGGCTCCATCGCCGTGATCTCGAGCTCCGTCCAACGTCAGTCCCGTAAAGACCGAAACATATTGTTTGATTTTCTCCAGCGGTTGCATCGTGGACGCGAGTTCAAATTGGGTGCCTTCGCCCTGGGGAGTCCATGCAGGCATATGCATTCCGTTGGGAACATTCACGTACACCAGGCGGAGCGGTGCATCGGAAGGGCCTGCGGCGCGTGCCCCGCGCGTCGGCACCATGGCCTCCAAGAGCGGGAGGGTGATCGCCGTTCCGACTCCGCGCAGAACCGTGCGGCGAGATAAGCGTCTGTGGTTCATGGTTCCTCTCGTATCCCTTTGCGTTGGAATGGGTCGCTGATGACGATGTGGTAGATCAAGCTTTGCAAGCGATAGTCTTCGGAGCCTGCGTTGGCCATGATTTTGTCGACGGCGCAGCGGTCGTAGTATTCGAGGCCTCGTCCCAAAGCGTACACCATCAGTTTCTCGGTTAGCGTTCGGACGAAGCGTTCCGATTTATGGTCGCGGATGATGCGGATCAGGTCGCCGGGATTGCGAATCGCTTCACCGGTAGGAAATTCGCCGGTCGTGTCGATGTCCTGGCCGGCATCTTTGGTGCGCCAGCGTCCGACAGCATCGTAGTTTTCGAGCGCCAGTCCGAGGGGATCCATCAACCTGTGGCAGGCTGCGCATGCGGGATCGCTGCGGTGTTGCTCCATGCGTTGTCTCAATGTGCCGGTCAGTTCTCTTTTGTCCAACTCCGGAACGCCGGGTGGAGCGGGAGGTGGAGGGGTCCCCAGGATGTTGTCGAGAATCCATTTGCCGCGTTTGACGGGGCTGGTGCGGGTAGGATTGCTGGTCACGGCCAAAATGGAGGCATGGGTCAGCAGCCCCATGCGCTTTTGTCCTTTGAGAGAAACCTTGCGAAAATTGTCCCCTTCCACTCCAGGAATACCATAGAAACGAGCCAGCGTTTCGTTCATGAAGGAGTAGTCGGCATCCAGCAGACGGATCACGTTCAGATCTTCGCGCATCGCGTGGAGAAAAAACAGGTAGGTCTCGGTTCGAGCCAGGTCGCGGACTTCGTCGTTCCATTGAGGAAACATGTTCGGGTTGGGCGCGATGCCATCGAGTTTGCGCAAGGTAAGCCACTGGCCTGCAAAGTTGCGAACGAAATCCCTAGCCCGGTCGTCGCGCACCATTCGATTGATTTGCTGCTTGAGGACCGAGGGTTGCCTCAATTGATTCTTTGAAGCCAGGGTGAGCAACTCCCGATCCGGAGTGGAACTCCAGAGAAAGTAGCTCAACCGCGTTGCAAGCTCGAATTCCGTGACGAGAGGGTAGTCACCGCTCTTGGGTAACGGAGGTTCTTCGACCTTGAACAAGAAAGAGGGGCTGACCAGGATCGCACTGATCGCCACTTGGAGTCCGCTTTCATACGAATCGCCATCTTCGACAGCGTCATCGACGAGACGCGTAAGTCGCTGGAGTTCGTCGTCGGTGACGGGTCGGCGAAACGCGCGGCTGGCTACTTTGCGCAAGATTTCACCGGCGGCCTGGGCAGCCGACTTCGAACCCGACGGGATGGAATCCTTGAGGTTCTCCGCATGCCATCGAGGAATGGATGCGCTGTTGGTGGGCTCTGGAGGCTTCTGGCCCAGGATTTTGACCTCATAGACAAAGAGGTTGGTGTCTTGAGCCGGCTGGCCATCCTTGGGTTTGACGTAGTGGTCGTTGTTGAACGCGATCGATATGGTTCGTTTGCCCGCTCGCAATCGAATCGGAATGGGATACTTTTTCGGCGAAGTGGCGGAAACGGTAACGACGGTGACCTCGCGCAGCTTTTTTCCGTCGATCGAGATCGCGGCTTTCGGGTAGCGGCCTTCGGCTGCGGTGCCCGCCATTTCGAGTTCGAGCATGTATTTGCCAGGCCAAGGAGCTTGCTCGTCGAAGGTGATGGTTCCGTTGGAGTAGAGGGTGAAGCGTTGGCCGTCAGCAGTTCCTCCTTGGTCTGCGGATAATTTGGATCCATTGCGGGTCGATTCGAAAACCGGTCCCGGCTCGGGTGCTTGAATGATCTGCGAGGTGATCTCCTCGGCGGCCCGGACGTATTTTTCCATGAGCAACGGGGGCAAGGTCAAAACGTCGCCGATGTTGTCAAAACCGTATCCCACGTCGTCGCCCGGGAAAGTCGATGCGGGTTGGTAATCGATGCCGAAGAGATCTTTGACGGTGTTTCGATATTCATTCCGATTTAGGCGGCGCAAGGTTACGGCGCCTGGATTGGGAGTCTTGCCGCAGTCGATATCGTTGAGCGTCGATCGAATCCAGCCTGCCACCACCTTGCGGTCCACCTCCGACATCGGCTCGGCGTCGGGAGGGGGCATGTCTCCGATTTCGATGCGCTGAGCCACTTTCTCCCAGACCGCCCGTTCTTTGAATACCGAGCGGGCATTGGCGAATAGGACGAGGGACAACCCGGCCTTGGCTTCGGCGCCGCTATGGCAATCGAAGCATGCTTGTTTCAGCAACGGCTGGATCGTTCCATTGAACTTGCGATCTAGATCTTCCCAACGGTTGGTCGACGACTCAATCGAGGGGCTGGCGTCTTGGGCAGGCGCATTGTTGGGGCAAAGCAGGCCTCCGACCCAACACACGGTCCTCAACGACGCCCAGGATCGCAGCATTGCCGGCTCCAAAAAGGGATCCAAAACGGGTACCTGGGGTGAATGCACCCTCCCCCTCGATTATAGCCTCCGGGGAGGTCCGTGCGACAGTCCGACGAACCCGCGGGGACGGCAGTCGCTGCGGGTTCGTCGATCCGATTCCGCAGGCAACGGCTGTGAATGGACGGGAAAAGGGAGGCCTTTTCGATCGCCTATGCTGTAAGCGGCTTGTTTTCGAGCCGGTTCATCAAGATAACTAGGGATAGGTCGTTGGGAGAACTGAATATGTCGATTGTGTCCGCACAAGAGTTGTCGCAGAAGAAATGTTTGCCGTGCGAAGGGGGGGTCGATCCATGTCCGCTCGATCGCGCCCGAGCCCAGTTGGCAGCGATTCCCCTGTGGGCCTTGAGCGACGACGGGCGGTGGATCCGTCGCCAGATTCGCTTCAAGAATTTTGTGGAAGCGGTCCAGTGTGTGAATCGGGTCGCGGACCTGGCTGAATCCGAAGGACATCATCCCGACTTGCACATTACCGGTTATCGCATTCTCGGAATCGAGCTGACCACGCACGCGATAGGAGGGTTGAGCGATAACGATTTCATCGTTGCGGCCAAGATCGATCAGTTGATCGCGAGCCAATTCCCCAGCGTGAAAGTTCACCCGTAGTGTACGCCATCGAGTGCCGTGATATTCAAGTCGAATTTCATGGCCGGCAGGGAAAGCAACGCGTTCTCGACGGATTGAGCCTGGATGTTCCTCAGGGGCAGATCGTCTCGCTGCTGGGACCGAGCGGTTGCGGCAAGAGCACGCTGTTGCGGGTCGTGGCGGGTCTGACCCCGACACAGAACGGTTCGGTCCTCATCCAAGGGGAGGACGCGGAGCGAGCCCGGAACAAGCTTGCCTTCGTGTTTCAGGAAGCGGCCTTGCTCCCGTGGCGCACGGTGTGGCAAAACGTTCGATTGCCTTTCGAGATTCGGCACGAAAAAACCACCGAGGAAATCGATACCGCATTGCGGCATTGCCTGGAGCATGTCGGCTTTCAACCGGCGGACTGGCACAAGAAGCCCTCGCAGTTGTCCGGTGGCATGAAGATGCGTGCATCGATTGCCAGGGCTTTGATCACCGATCCTGAGATCCTTCTCCTGGACGAACCCTTTGCGGCGCTCGATGACATGCTGCGGTCTCGGTTGAATGATCTGCTGCTGCGGATCGTCGCCGAATCTCGCCGAACGATGCTGTTCGTGACCCACAATATTGGTGAGGCGGTCTATCTAAGCCAATCGATCGCGATCATGAGCCGCGGCAGGATTGCTGAATTGGTCGAGGTCCCGTTTCCGTATCCGCGATCGGCCGAGCTGCGCAGCACCCCTGAATTCGCTGCGTTCTACGGGCGTGTTTCCGAGGCGTTGTACAGGAGCGAGCGTTGATGGCCGGGATGGATTTTCGAAATACTGCTTCTTCGCGAGGACCGAGCTGGATGACCATTGCGGCACCGATCGCGGTGTTCTGCCTGGTTGCTGTCCTTTGGCACACGCTGGTCTCGTTCTTTCGGATCCCAGCGTACATTCTGCCAAAGCCGGGAGAGGTACTCATCGCGATGTGGAATCAGAGGGCCGAGTTGTTGCAGGCCAGTTGGGTAACGCTGCAAGCCTCGCTGCTCGGGCTCGGCGCCAGCGCGCTGCTGGGCAGCATCATCGCCATCTTGTTCAGTCAATCGCGTTGGATCCGGACCGCGTTTTATCCCTACGTCATCTTTCTGCAGACCGTTCCGATCGTGGCGATCGCTCCACTGTTGATCATTTGGTCTGGGATCGGGCTGCGCACGGTGGTTTTGGTTTCCTGCATCATCAGTATTTTTCCGATCATCTCGAACGTTACGAGCGGATTGTTGAGCATCGATCAAAACCACTTGGACCTCTTTCGCATGCAGGATGCATCGCGATGGAAAACGCTGCTCAAGCTGAGGATCCCATCGGCGATTCCGAGTTTGGTCTTGGGGTTGCGGGTCAGTTGCGGCTTGGCCGTCATCGGGGCGATCGTCGGGGAGTTGTTCGTGGCCAGCAGCGGCGCGTACAACGGGTTGGGTATGGTTATGAATGCCAAACAGGCCAATTTGAGGACGGCGGAACTCATGGGAACGATTCTCGCTTGCACATGCCTCGGGATCCTGTTGTTTCTTTCCGTCCAGTTTTTGGGAAGCGTCGTCCTGCGACGCTGGACCAAGGATGCCGGCTTCGAATCCTCGTGAAGCCCGGGCAATTCGTGGTATGATAGAGTCGAATTTCCCCGATCATTTCTCCCGGACGTTGAACCAACATGTTCTTTCCCATCAGCGATGATGATCGCGATATCGACTCCCCCTCGTTTGTCACCTATACCTTGCTCGCGATCAACATCGCCGTCTTTGTGTATCAGTTGTCCAACGAGTCCTTCACCTATGGCTGGAGCGTGATTCCCAAGGAGATCACGTCGGGAGTCGACCTGGTCGAACCGCAGGCGATTCAAGTGCCGGGGCAAGGAGTCGTCGAGATCCCGCAATCTCCCGGCCCGCCGATCATTTACCTCACGTTGATCACCTCGATGTTCATGCATGGAGGGATCGGCCATATCGTCGGCAACATGTTGTATTTGTGGATCTTCGGCAACAATGTCGAGCATCGATTCGGTCACGTCAGTTTTCTGCTCTTCTATTTGTTCGCTGGATTGGTCGGGTCGTTTGCCCAAATCTTTCTCAATCCCAACAGCGTGATTCCCAACCTGGGAGCATCAGGTGCAATTGCCGGCGTGATGGGTGCCTATCTCGTTTTGTTTCCGCGAAATCAGATCAACGCCGTGATTTTTTATCACGTCGTCACCGTTCCGGCGATCTTGGTGCTCGGCATGTGGATTGCAACGCAGATGGTGAGTGGGTTTGGATCGATTGCAGCCACCAATGCTTCGTCCGGAGGAGTCGCCTACATGGCACACATCGGCGGATTCATCGCAGGCGTGGTGCTGGCCTTGCCGTTCCGGCTGGGGTTGGGGCGAGAACCGGACTCGGTCTTGCAGCGACAATACTCGCGGGATCCGCGAGCGCGTCAATGGTGGTAACGCCGCTCCCCACCGCGTGAGAATTCAAGATTCTTCTTCGGCGATTCGACCGCGGCCGAACGCGAACTCGAATTCGCTCAGAGCCGGGATCAGCATGGCCGCTGTCGCGAATCCGTACGAAATGGTGATCGTGCTGAAGACCGTCAATTCCTGGTCTCGCAGAATAAAGCTCGTGATCGCAAAGAAAGTCAAGAACGGTAGTAGGAACGCGGTGACCGTGATCGCAGGGGAAGGGTTTTGGTTCCCTAGAGCGACATACAAGCCCGTTCCGCCGCCGAGAATGATCATCAGGAACGGGGCCAGTTGTCGACCGAAAGAACCTCGGAACATCAGCATGATCAGCATGCACGTCGCAACACCGAGGAACAAGAAGAACACGGTTCCCAAACTGGTGCCGATCGCCATCCGACTTTGGTAGTAGATCATGCCGCAGTGAATGCCGAGCATGGCGACAAACACGTCCATCACCAGCAAGCTGATGCAGGTGAAAAGGAGATTTTCCGTCGTCAGCCCCCCACCCCACCACAAATACACGCAAAGGAGAATCGGGATCACCACCATTTCTTTGGCAACGTAGAGTACGCCTGCAATTTTCCCGAACAAGAACGAAGCGGGGGTGATCTCCGTCACCAAGAGCAAATCGAGTGCTCCTCCGTCCCGTTCGTTGGTGATCGAGTTGACCGCCAAGGCGTTGATCATGATCAGGGACAGCACGAAACACGGGGCCAGGAGCGCCACGGCGGTTGGGACCAACTGCTCTTCGAAGCCGGTATTGGTCAGGGCCGCACCGGATCGAAGCGATTGTTGCAACCCGACGACGATCAGAATCGAAAACAAAAGATAAGCGATGCGAATCAATAAAACCTTTCGGCCGTAAGCCCACGTACACATCTCGCGCCAAAGGATCGGGTTGTTCCACATGGTGCGTGGTTCGCGACTCTTCCAAGCCTTGACGACGCGTTCGCCTGTCGCGGTTTCGAGACTCGGTTTCGATGGGTCGAGTTTGTTGGCCGTCTCCGCGACGAGCGGTTCCGCTTCCCATTCCGCCGCCACGTTTCTTCGCTCTCGCGATGGATTCCATACGCGAAGCTGTCGAATGGAAATCAGCGTCAATGCCGATGCAAGCCATGCCATGAACAAGCAGGACATTGCGGCATTTCCCGATCCGAAGGGGATGGGTATCAAGGAAGATTGAGGGATCGGTTGACTGATGTCCCAAACCGAGCGCAGCGGGCTGATGATGGCCGCCACCGCAGGAGCGACGCCCGGAATCCAGCCTGCCGCAATCAATTCTCCCAGAGCCAACCAAAGTGCGATGATCAAGACGGTGACCGCGATCGATTGAAACGTTTTTTCGCGCCAGAACGCGACGGTCGCGCCGAGAGCGCAACTCGCCAGCAACGTGCAACCCGTGACCAGGGTGCACGCGAGGGCTTGCTCCACGGAGACTCCCCCCAGCAACGGCATCAAAAAGACAATCGGTGCCGAGGACAGGAACGCGTTCATCGTCCACAGCAGCCCCGCACCGATCTTTCCCATGACGACTTGGGAGTCGCTCAAGGATGTCATGAGCAACAGGGTTAGCGTTTGTTTGTCCTTTTCGTAGCTGACTGCAGAACAGCCCGCCAAGGCAGCCATAAACAGAAGGACAATCATTTGAAATGGGGCCAGCAACTGAAAGATGAGGACGCCGAACCGGGCTAAGTCGCTCGCGTTGTACACCGGTTGAACTCCCGCCAGGAGCAACCAGGTCGTACAGATGATCGCAAAGAGCATGACCAGAAAAACGACTCGCGCGACGAAGTGCCGGGGACGGCGAGGCAACGTTGCAAGTTCGCGTTGGAAAATAGGGCCCAGCATAGACGACCGAGGTTGGAAAAGGCCTTTCACCGCGTGGATGGACGAGAACCCCAATGTAACCGCAGGCGGACAGGTTTTCGATAGCTTCCTCCGCCTCCATAGACCAAGGTTTTAACGGTGAAGTTGGCCTTTCCGCAAGGTGCTCTCGTCCTCTCCTGGCTTGAGTCGAACCAGAAAAGTTTTGCGATATTCGCCGGCCCGAGTCCACATTTGCTGATGATGACGGACGCGCGGTGACGAAGTGAAATTGGGCGGAATATTTGCTGGAGAGGGGAGCGTCCCCTTTCCCTGTCAACACGCGAAGGAAGGAATCCCATGAGCTATCTCAGTTACTGGCGTTTGAGCCGCTCTCCTTTCTCGCTCCGCCATCCCACGATGGACTATTACCTCTCCGGTTCCATTTCCGACGCGTTGACGCGCGTCGAGTTCTTGATTCATCACGGCCGGCGGCTGGGCATCCTGTTTGGTCCCCGCGGTGTCGGAAAGTCCTCGTTTTTTCAGTATTTCGCCAGTCGATGCACACGCTTTCCCAAACGCGTTGTGGGACTGGTGGATTTCGCCGGTGCCTCACCGACACTCCTCGCAAGGCGGTTCCGCGACGCCCTTCAGGGAGAGGCGGGGCCAGAACGCTGGCAAAACGAAAGCGACGTCGCCGAACCCTCTTCGCTCGGAAGATCGATCCAAGAGATCGACGAGCTTCTGATGGTGCACAATTCCATCGGCAGACGACCACTCCTGTTGCTCGATAACGCCGATGAGGCCGCGGAAGATATCTTTCAGACCCTCGCGATCCTTTTGCGGCGTCCAGGCCATTGGTCCGCCATCTTGGCGGTCGACGAATCCCACTTGGTCGAAATTCCGAGAAAGATCCTGCAGGAATGCGAGTTGCGAATGGATCTCCCGGTGTGGGATCTCGGCCTGACCGCCGAGTTTTTCGAAACAACCCAGGCGAAATGCGGTTTTCGAAGCGATGTGTTCTCCGCCCCGGGCATCATGCGAATCCATGAACTGGGCGAAGGGATTCCAAAACGCATGTTCCAGCTTGCCGAGTTGGCTCTCGCCGTCGGGGCGGAACGAGGGGTTAACGCGGTCGACGCCGAGCTCATCGATCAAGTTTCCGAGGAAAATTCCTTTGGCTCCCTCCTCGGCAACGGGGTGGATTTCGAGCGAGCGAGTCGCTGACCCCCACAAAAACGGGCGGAACTTCGGGAATTTCGGGGAAGGAACCCAACTCTCGGTTGAAGGAGCCCATATTCGAGTAAGAATACTATTAGGAGAGTTGAAGGAACGATTTTGCTACAGGGATATCACAGAAAAGTGAACTTTTCGAAAGCCACCATTGTCGGTATCGTCTGTCCGAAGGTTTTTCACTCCAACCGTACTCGAAGCCGATGTCGCCTCACACCAATCCGCAAACAACATTCTCGATCGAGCAGGCCCGCTCGATGCTTCCGCTGTTGCGATTGATCGTAGCCGATATCTCTCTTTCCCATCGCGAATTGACCGAGCGCCGTTCGAATCTTCGCCGAATGCTCCGCAATCACCAAGGGAAATCGCGTTTCCAGGTGTATGACCAGGAGATCGTTGCGATCCAAACCGATCTCAAGGAAGATGCAGCCCATTTGGACGATTACATCAGCGAGCTGGAGCGGCTTGGAGTGATTCTGCGTTCCGCACACGATGGAATCGTCGATTTTCCCACCGTGATCGATGACCAACCCGCCTTCTTCACGTGGCAGATGGATCAGGCGGACGTCACCGACTTTCACTGGTCGAGCGAATCGATTGCGGATCGTCGTCCCCTCGAGGCCGGTTCCGCTTCCTCTTGAAGCCATCCTTTTGGTTCGCACCACGGGCGGATGGGGTATAATCCGAGGATATGGATCCAACCCCGTCTCAAGAAATGACCCTTCGGGAACTTCAGGCTCGCGTCGATCAATGGATCCGCGACGTAGGTGTTCGTTATTTCTCGGAAATGACCAACCTCGCCATTTTGGTTGAGGAAGTCGGGGAGTTGGCCCGAATTTTCGCCCGAACTTTTGGCGACCAGAGCTTTAAAAAATCGGAAGCCTCCTACAATCTTCCTGACGAGATCGCCGACATTCTGTTCGTCCTGGTCTGTCTGGCCAATCAAACCGGCGTGGATCTCCAAGCCGCGATCGACGCGAACTTGGCCAAGAAGACCAGCCGAGACGCACAGCGGCATCGAAACAACCCCAAACTAACCCAAACGGATCCGCCGTCATGAATCTGACCATTATGCGTCGCATTAAATTTTGTGCTGGCCATCGTTTGTACAAGCATGGCGGCAAATGCGAACATTTTCACGGCCACAATTACGTCGCCGATTTTTTTGTGACGGGGGACTCGCAAGATTCCGTGGGGCGGGTCATGGATTTCGCCGACCTCAAGGCGCGTTGCAAGGGGTGGCTCGATGCCCATTGGGACCACAGCTTTCTCGTAACCTCTCAGGATGAAAACGCGATCCATGCGTTGAGGATGGTGGAGCCCTGTCGGCTCTACATCCTTCCCTACAACCCCACCGCTGAAAACATGGCGAGATACCTGCTCGAAGAGGTGTGCCCCAAGTTGCTGGAAGGGACCGGAGGCGTGGCAACCCGGGTGCGCATCTGGGAAACGGACGAGTCGTATGCCGAAGCGGCCCTGGACGGCGGGCACGGATTGACGGTGGCTTCCTACGCTGTCGCTTCGACCGAAGATTGATTGCGATTCCGCTCCTCGAGCACGGTTCGCTAGTGCGACTCGATCGACCATGAAAATGCTGATGGCGGTGATCCAACCAGGCAAGCTGCAAGCCGTCCGTGAAGCGCTGCATGGCATGGGCGTTCATCGCATGACCGTGTTGGATGCCGAGGGGTATGGCAGGCAACGGGGACACACAGCGCTCTATCACGGCGTGGAATATCGAGTTGATTTGCTGCGCAAGGTCATGCTCGAGATTTGTGTGAATGACGATTTCTTGGAGAAGACGATCGAAGTCCTGAGTTCGATTGCCAAATCCGGTGCCGAAGGGAGCATCGGCGATGGAAAGATCTTTATCCTACCTGCCGACGAAGTGATCAATATCGACGGCGAGATTCGAGGACCCAGTGCCGTATGACGATTGTCCTATTCACCAACGATCTCATGTTTCAGTCCCGCATCGCCTCGGTCGTCCGCAACGCAGGGGGAGACCTATTGGTCGCGCGCGACCTGGATACGCTCGCGAGCCGGTTGCAACCGGATCAGACCCCAACGTCCATCGTGTATGACCTTTCGCTTTCAGGTCTCGATTTGGACGGCACAGTCGCTTCGATGCGAGCGCTTTATCCGGAGGCAAAGCAAATCGCGTACGGACCTCACGTCGATGTTGAAAAACTGCAACATGCCTCAGCCCTCGGTATCGACGAGGTGCTGACGCGAGGCCAATTCGACAGGAATATGGCCTCGTTCTTTCGCTAAACAAACTCCACCGTCCCCCCAAACGATCGAACGCCATGCAGGCAAGTTCCTCGATTCAACAGCACGATTCGATCCTGATGGCGCTCGGCAACGCGATCCAAGAAGCACGCGATACGTTGGATGGCGATCCCCAGCTCCTGTTTGTTTTCGTGAGTGGAACCGAGGGGGACGAGCGGGCGGGCGCGGTTCTGGAGAGTATCCGTCGAACCTGCCCTGGGGCGAGCGTTTTTGGGGGCGTTGCAGACAGCCTGATCGGTCGTGGACGAGAAACGGAGAGCCGCATCAGCGCCAGCGTACTCATGATCCGCGGCCTTTCTGAAATGCCTCGCGGCTTTCACATGGAATGCGAGCCAACCCCCGATGGATGGAGCGTGTTCGGTATCGACGACGATGTCCATCGGAGCGCCAAAGCGTGTGGCGGGCTGCTGACCATCGGCTGTCCAAAAACCTTTTCGGCAGAAATGCTGTACGACTCCTTGGAGGATATGGCTCCCGCTGAGCAGTCTAGCCCCTTGGTCTTCGGCGGCAATCTCAGCCATAGTCCGTGGTCTGATCCCGCGACGCTCTTCCTCAATGATCGAACGTTTCATCACGGAGGAATCGCGTTGGTGATGCCTCCAGAGGTACGATGGTCGACGGTCGTCAGCCAAGGGTGCCGGCCTATCGGCGAACCGATGGTGATCACGGAGATGGATGGCAATTCGATCCTGGCCCTCGGGGGGAAACCCGCTTTGGATCGACTGCGCCAAACGTTTCAACAACTTCCCACCCATGAGCAGGCCATGGCGATGAAGTTATTGTTGATTGGTCAAGCTATCTCCGAGTATTCGCAATCCTTTTCGCACGGCGAGTTTTTGATCCGCAACATTACGAGCATCGACCAGGAGACCAAGTCGATTTCGGTAGCGGGACGATTTCAGGTGGGGCAAACCGTGCGGTTTCATCTTCGCGACGCGGACGCTGCCGATGCAGACCTCAAACAACTGATGGCGCTCGCGGTCAAGAGCGGAATCGCACCGAAAGCAGGGTTGCTGTTCAGTTGCAACGGTCGAGGCCAGAACATGTTTCCCATCGCAAGTCACGATGCCTCTGTCCTGGATCACTACTTTCCGAACTTGCCCTGCGCCGGTTTCTTTGCGGCGGGAGAGTTTGGTCCGGTCGATCAACACAACCTCGTCCATGGTTTTACTGCTGTTGCCGCGTTCCTGAGCGACGCGGTCTGAGTGCGCCGCGCAGCCCTAGGCGGAGAACAGCGCGCAGATTCGAAGATGATGGTCGAAGTGGGCGGTTGCAACCCATCCGCTTGCAACATGTACATCCAGGTCGCGAGCTAGATTGGGGAGCCCGAATCGATGCACTTCTTTCTCTTGTTGGTTTCCATAGAACAACAGGATTCCGCCGGTGGAGCCGCCCGAGACTGCGACCGCCGTATCCCCGGGTAGGTAGCATGCTCTGTACAGGAGTCCGCCCGGGATGCCGTCCGAGACGTGGGTCTTGAGGACGGTTCCTTCGTTCCAAGCAAAGCGGAGGAGCAATGGTTCGTGCACCGCGCCGAACGGATTGCTCGCCTTGTGGGTGCCCGCGGCGATCAGCTCCGTTCCCGATGCGTTGATCGCCATCGTCCGAACCCCACCGAACTCCGCGGCTTGGCCCTGATTGGGAGAGTACAGAGGCGATGCGTCCAGGGTTCGGACCAGGGATCGATCGGTCAGGTTCCACACGCAGATCTTGCCGAGCAGATCGCCCGTGGCGAGATGAATGCCGTCGGGATGAAACGCGGCGCTGTAGATATGTCGTTCGTGGGCGGGCCATTCCGCGACTTTCTCGCCAGTCTCGATATTCCACAGGCGGATGCATTGATCGTTTCCGACGGAGGCCAGGGTCTTGCCGTCGATCGATCGCTCCACGGCGCGGATCCAGCCCGAGTGCGCGTCGATGCAGCGAATCGGCTTGGGGTCCCCATCGAGCATTGGCCACCAGATCAAACGCCCCTCGCACCCTCCGCTGATGAGGGTCGCACCATCGGCGGAATACGTCAGCGCATGGGCCCAGCTGTCATGGCCTTTGAGGATCGCTCGCTCGCCGGATGGAATCGTCCAGCGTTGCAGAGAAAAGTCCTGGGCTGTGGAGACACACTGGGTTCCCGCAGGAGAGATCCGACACGCGATCAGAGGCGAGTCGTGCTTCCATTGATAGGCAACACGGGTCTTTGGAATATCGATTTCTATCATCGATCCAATCACGTCAGAATTTTCCAAATCGGTTCCGCAGCCGGATCGGCCATCGGGACTTCGCGGCCATCAACCAGCAGCGATTTGCTCGAGTCAATGCCTGCAGCGCGAAGATAAGTATGAAAGATCTGTCCGTGATCGACTTGACCATCGACAACTTCGGTTCCTTCGTCGTTGGTCTTGCCAAATGCCGCACCGCGGGCGACTTTGCCTCCCGCCATGACGATCGACCATGCCTTGGACCAGTGATCGCGACCGTAGTACAGGTTGATATTGGGGGTTCTGCCAAACTCGCTCATGACGACAACGAGTGTCTTTTCGAGCAACCCCCGTTCGAACAGATCGGCGATGAACGTGGAGAAGGCCATATCGAATTCGCCCACTTGCTCGATGTGGAAATTGAAGTTGTCGTTGTGCGTGTCGTAGTTGGAGTGGGTGACCTGGACGAACGATACGCCGTTTTCGAGCAATCGCCGGGCCATCAAGCATTGGCGACCGAGATCATGGCTGCCATAACGCTGCTGGTCCTTTTCCGGCTCCTTGGAAACGTCGAAGACATCGCGGCGTTCCATCAAGCGAAGGGCTTGTTCGTAGCTGTGGGTATAGGCGTCGGTGATCGCGGTTCGCCTCTGGGAGAGGAACTCTTGGTTGATACGTCGGCGGAAATCGTGGCGTCGGCGCTCCGCTTCTTCGCTGAATCCGTCTGGTTTGATGGAGTGTTGCGGTGGTTTGTCGCCTCCGAGATGGATGCTCGAGAACTTGGGTCCGAGGTAGGCGGCTTCGTTGCCGCGGCCACCGCCTCCTCCGGGGGTTACCACGATGTGTCCTGGCAGCCCGATATTGTCATCGTGGAGCATTTTTGCGGCCACGGCGCCGATTTGGGGATATTCCGCCGAGGGGGTTTGGCGACGGCCCGTGAGCATCATGTAGGCCCCTTTGCCGTGATCGTCTTCGGCGGTGTTCACTCCGCGGAGCAAGCACAAGTGATGCATCTGCTGGGCGGTCTTGGGCAGGAGTTCGCAGATATGGATCCCCGGAACGCTGGTCGGGATCGCCCGAAAGGGGCCGCCGGTTCTGGCCCCAGGCTTGGGATCCCAGGACTCGAGCTGGCTCAACCCGCCATGCATGTTGAAGACGACGATTCGCATGTCATTGCGTTTGAGTTCGTCCGCAGCCGCGCCGTTGGTGAGTGTTCCCAGTCCGCCGATGATGGCCGACCCGGCCGCCGCGGTCGTAGTGGTCTGCTGCAGGAACCGTCGACGGCTGAGCCGATGCTCCATCGAACCACAAGCGTACTTTGCATAACGCGTCATCATCACTCCTCCGCTACGGATACATTCGATACTCGGCTCCCGCCAAGATACTCCACACCAATTCTTGAACCACCGAGGGTTTTTGATCTCCCGCGTTGGTCAATTGTTCCGCGATGAATTGTTGTTCGGCCGGGCTGGGCTCGCGGGACAGCAACGCCACGTACAGCAGCTTTGCAGCTTGCTGGGGATCGGTCGACTGGAGCACTCGGCTTGAAATATTGGAACCATTTGGGGCAGCCCATGAATGAACGGCTCCCCCATTTGCGATATACAACGCTTGATCGGGCGATGCAAAGAATTCGTCGCTGGTTTGCCCGACGCCCGAGGAGTAGAGATTTGAGAAGGTGTCGACATTCCCTCGAAGTTTGTCGATCGCTCCGCGGACGGCACGCTTCTCTCGTTCCGCTCTCTGTTGTTCGGTCGCATCGGCGGGGAGTTCCCCTTGCTTGTTGAGTTCCGCATGCTCGTTGGCAACGTAGCTGGATAGGACGTGGGTCGAGCGAAGGATCGACCAAGCGAGTTGTTCGGGGCTCAGGGGTCTTTCGGCGGCGAGAGCATGCTGAGTTTGCCGGTCGGCGCTGACCGCCATGCGGATCTCGGAACATTGCTTGAACTGCGATTCCAAATCAGCGCTGAGCTGGTCCCGTTGAGCCAGAACGTTCTTCGCTTGCGTATCGAATTCATTCCACTTGGTCTTGGCTAGATCTCGAACTGCGGTCGCGCTGTCGACGTCGGAGGCCATTGCGATGCGTTGTTCGGTCATTCCCGCGATCGTCGCCTTGATCTCTGTCAGCTTCGTCATACGGGATTCGCTGGAACGATCCAATTCGGCAGATGCCGCGGCGAACGCGGCGGAGTCGCTCACCAACGTTGCCGAGTCCGCCAAGGCTTTCTTCGCCGTCTGCAGTTGGGTCATTTGGGCTTCGATCGCCGCGACCTCCGAGGCGACCGTTGCGACCCGTTCGTCGTGCTGTTTCAATAGGGTTTGCGCCGCGTCGACGATTTTCTGCGCATCGTCGACCTGGGATTGATACGTTGCCAGCACGCTGACACCTTCCGCAGCCTGTTGTTCGAGCTGCAGGCGCTGCGATCGTTTGGCTGCGATTGCCGTCGATCGTTCCAGCCAACGCTGCAAGCGTTCCGATTGCGCGACGCGGCGCAGCTGAGCGTTTGCATCTGCCCGGGATGCTTCGTGTTCTCGGCGTGCCTGGACCATCGAGCGGTCCGCTTCGGTCAGTCGCTGTTCGACGGGAGTGAGTTTGTCGACGACCGCCTGCCATTTGCCTCGTTCTCCTTCGCGAGCCGCGACGGCCGCGTCGCGATTCGCCGTCGCCGTTGCGACCGCTTGCTGTTGGGCAGGCAAGGCGGCTTTCATTTGTTCAGCCCGTGTTTGTGCCGCCGCGATGGCGGGATTGAGTTCCGAATCCTCGGGCCCGGATTTGGCTTGTTCCAATTTCTGGGCGGCTTCTTCCAAGAGGGCGATCTTGGCGGACGCTGCTTGTTCCGCTGCGACGGCTTGATCGAGCCCTTTTTGGCCTTCGGCGACTTTCTTTTGGGACTCGTTGAATCCTGCTTCGGCTGCATCGAGTTCCGCCCGGAGCGCGGTTCGTTCCTGTTGTATCGATCGCCATGCGGATCGGGCTTGTTCCATCGCCGCCTGCTTGGCGTCCTGCAATTCGACGAGGCGAGCCTGTTCGGCTTTGGCTTCAGAGGCTCGGGATTTGAGGAACTCCAGCCAAACGGCGCTCTTCTCGGGAGGTGCGATCACGACCGATTGCTCATCGACGAACGATTCGATCGGGATTCGATAACCACGTTGGTATGCGCGGCTCCTCGCCAACTCCGCGAGCACGGCGGGGACATCGAATTGAGAAGCGATGAACGCGTCGGTGATCGCAGCGAGCAATCGCGGATTGGAGGGAGGATTGTCGCTGTGATGCATGTCGAGCGGATGGACGATACCTCGGCCGAACATGAGAGCCCACAGCCGATTCGCCCAGTTCTCCGCGAAGGAACGATTGCCGACATTCAGATGCGACGCCAGGATTTCACGCCGGCTCGCGACAGGCGGAGCTCCGATCCCCGAGAACGTGTCGGGTTTGGATTGAGGTTGATAGCGTTGGTCGGGAGCAAGATAGGGCTCCATGTGCTCCGTGTGACCAGGAACGCGGGTCGCCGTGCGAAACTTGATCCCCTTGTCGAAAACCGATTCAAACGTGGCATCTCCAGCCGCGCGTTCAATATAAAGTTGAACCTTTTGGTCCGCTCCTTTATCGTCCTTGGTGGTTCCTTCGGCCATCGTGCTCGCCGATACGAAAGCTAGCAGGCCGTGGTAGTCGATTTGCAAGTAGTCGTCGATTTGCGGATGGTCGTGGCATTGCGCGCACTGCATATCGCGACCGAACAGAATGCGTCCGATATCGCGAGCAATGGCGTGGGGATCTCCGCCGCGATCGAGAAAGAAACGTTGCTCGGCGCGTTGGGAACGATTCCACCATGCGCTGGTCACGATGGAACGCATCAGGACATCCGCGCCTTTTCGTTCATCGACGGCTTGACGCAGCATCTGGAGCCACGTCGCGCGATCGGTGTGCTGGAATGGACGTCGCTGCATAAGTGTCTTGTCGTACCAATCCACCAGCCGTTCCGCGGCAAGTGGATCGCGCTGGAAACGATCAATCCAACGCGTCCATCGATTCTCGGCGCTGTCCGTCAAAAAGGCCTCGATTTCCTCCTGGGTCGGAACAACGTTCCTGAGGTCGAGCGACAATCGCCTCAGCAGCAATCCGTCAGGGAGTTTCTCTCCCATCATCCAATCGGGATCGTCATCGAGGATCGCGTCGATTCGTTCGGCCAGTCCCGCCAGACCGATGGGGTTGCCTTCGATTTGCGCGACGGCCGACGAGCACAGCATGACGCACAGTGTGAGGGATACCGCGAGGGACAGAAAACAAATGATCGATGGCCGGGTACCAAGATTCATTCTTGCGTCCGTTGGAAGGAGGTGGGAGCTCGTCCAGGGGAGAGCGGTAGGATGGCGGGAACCAAACACCCGTACGACCGTGCACCAGTGATTGGCAAGCCTTTGTTATGCCTGCGCGGTGGGGCAAAGTCAATATTGCGGCTTGGCGTCAACGGGATTCTCGATGAAAACCATAAGGTTTTGGCCGCGATCCCTCGAACGATTCCGCCATCGCATGAGAAAACGACCTGTACCGTTCCTCGCTGCAGCGCTTCTTGGGTCGGCCCAACTACGAGCACCGTCGTTTCCGCAATTTCTCGTTCTGGGTCAGGAAGCGGATATGCAGACGCTCGTGGACTTGCGTGCCCGACGTCTCAAGGTCGAGATATTGATCGCTGGCGTTTTGCGCCGCGCGCGAGCACGAAACGCAATATCGATACGTATGGTTGGGGTTGGTCCAACTCGGAGTCCATTCCTTGGGGGGATCAAGTCCAGGATGGCGGCGCGGTGCTCGGATTGAGTTACTTCGATCTGATGGCTCGGTTGGCGGTTCTCGGGCTTGATGATGCATGGGCTCGTTTGAAAGATATCTTGGCATGGAATCGCGAAGTCGAGTCCGAGGGTGGTTATCGCGCGTACTACGCTAAGCCAGGGCGGGGAGTGCTGCAGGGGGCGGCCCGCCCGGTGGTTTGGGGTTGGATGCGGAGTTATTGGAGAGCGTGCTCGTGCCGCAGATCATGCTTTACGGTTTTCTCGGTTTCGAGCCGACGGCGGATGGAAGAGCGGCGGCATGGGGAAACGCGGCAGTGACCGAAAACCTGTCCGGACGGAAAACGGGTGATATACTTGAGGGTGACGTTGGTTAGGTGAGCAACTTGGTTCGTTCGAGGGCGGTGTATGCCGATTTACGTCTACGAAGAGGTGCGAGACGATGGCAGCGACGGAGCGACCTTTGAGGTCTTCCAGCGCATGTCCGATCCCACATTGACCCAGCATCCTGAGACGGGTTTGCCGGTTCGAAGGATTCCTGCGCGAACGGCGATCGGCGGACTGTGGTCCGACGATTCCATGCGCCGGTCCATCAGCGACGACAAACTCGCCAAGCACGGATTTACCAAGTACGTCAAGACGGGCGACGGCAGCTATGAAAAAACGGTCGGCTCGGGCCCGTCGATGATTTCCGGAAGCGATCCGTAGCGGCTTGTCCCATCGCGATGCGGAGTGGGTGGTCCACGTCGGTTCCCGACTCGTTCCGTGGAGTCGCAGGTTATCGACGTGGATGGATTGGATTCTTGAGGGATCGAGTCCGAACCCTTAATCGATTTTCACTTCGATCGCCTTGGGCTTGTGATGCTCCGTTTTTTGGACCGTCAGATTGAGGATGCCCTCGGCGAACGTGGCTTTGATCTTGGACTCGTCTACGGTGTCGGGGAGCGTGAAGCTGCGAACGAGCGAGCCGCATTGCCGTTCGATGCGATGATACTTCTTTCCTTTCTCTTCGCTGTCCCGTTTCTTTGCGCCGCGTATGGTGAGGGTGCCGTCTTCTACCGATACTTTGACATCGAAGTGCTGCAAAAGGTCCTGAATTTCCGACGTTGCGGCTTGAACAAACATGTCGATCTCGCCATGATGCAGACGAGCGTGCTGGTGAGCGCTTCAGGGTAACTCCGCTTGGAGAGATGGCGATGAAGGAAGTGGATGAGTTGTTGCAACCCACGCAGGCTCAGGTGGGTGTGGTGATGGGCTCCCAATCGGACTGGGAGACCATGCGCGAAGCATGCGACATTCTCGACGAGTTCGGTGTCACGTATGAAGCGAGGGTCGTATCCGCCCATCGCACCCCACACTGGATGGTCGAATACGCCTCGAAGGCTGCCCAGCGGGGATTGAAAATCGTGATTGCGGGAGCCGGGGGGGCGGCTCATCTGCCGGGCATGATTGCTTCCTGCACACCGCTCCCTGTTTTGGGAGTCCCCGTATCCAGTCGTCAGCTATCGGGGTTGGATTCCCTTCTGAGTATTGTTCAGATGCCTGGGGGCGTTCCTGTCGGTACCTTGGCCATCGGTCCTGCAGGGGCCAAAAACGCGGGACTGTTGGCCGTCCGCATTTTGGCATTGCGCGATGAGTCGTTGGCGAAGAAGATGATCCACTACATCCAATCGCAGACCGACAAGGTTCTGGCGGATACGGATCTCCAAAAGGCAAATGGCCATAAGGCGAATTGATTGATGAGCAAGCTGCATGAGCGCATTGTACCGGGTGCTCGATTGGGGGTTTTCGGCGGTGGTCAATTGGGACGCATGTTCACGCATGCGGCACAGCGGATGGGGTATCACGTCGTTGTATTCACCGACGAAGCCGACTGCCCCGCTTCGCAAGTCGCTGATGCTACCGTCTGCGGGGATTATCTGGACCCGCATGCGGTCAAAGAGTTCGCCCAGCAGGTCGATGTCGTGACGTTGGAATTTGAAAACATCCATCTCGAGGCGGTTCAGAGGGCTGCGGAATGGACTTTGGTCCGGCCCAGCGTCGAGATCCTCGCGGTTGCCCAACACCGGATCCGCGAAAAACGAACCCTCCGCGATTTGGGGTTTCCCGTGACGCCGTTCCATGAAGTCCGCGGCTACCAGGAACTGCCCGGCGTCGCCGAGCAACTCGGTTGGCCTCTCGTGCTGAAGACGGCCAAGTGGGGTTACGATGGCAAAGGGCAACGCAAAGCCCACTCGCTCATCGAGGCCAACGATGCCCTCGAGCTGCTCGGCCCTGAACCGGTGATCGCCGAAAAGTGGATCACCTACCAGGCGGAAGTATCCGTGATCGTCGCGAGAAACCCGTCAGGGGAGATTGCGACCTATCCAATGTTCACCAATACCCATATTCGCCACATCTTGGACCTGACCACATGTCCCGCCAGCGACGATCTGCGACACGTGGCCGAATCGGCTCAGGCCATCGCGAGGGGAGTGGCTGAGTCCCTCAAATTGGAAGGGATCCTCTGCGTCGAGTTCTTTGTGAGTGCCGACGGAGCATTGATGATCAATGAACTGGCACCCCGTCCCCACAACTCCGGCCACCTCACCATCGAAGCAGCCCGCACCAGCCAGTTTGAGCAACAGGTTCGAGCCGTATGCAATTTACCGCTCGGCGAGACCACGTTGATTCAACCTGCGGCGATGGTCAATTTGTTGGGAGATATTTGGGGCGACAACGCGCCCCGCTTCGACCTTGCCCTCGAGCGTCCGATGACCTATTTGCACCTGTATGGAAAGCGAGAGGCCAGACGCGGCCGCAAGATGGGGCACATCACGGTTCTCGATCAAAGCCCTCGTTTGGCTGGCGAACGGGCACTCGAAGCACGGGAACTGTTGGCGGATCGCGAGAACCATCTCTTCTAGTGGCTAGCGTCCTCAGCGTTGGCTGTAACCGCTCCACGCATTTTGGCGGGCATGCTCTTCATTTCTTCGCGGTTCCGGGGTCGGATCGAAGAATCCGCGAGGACGACCACCCACGACGGCCGGGCCAATATCGTTGAGCGGATATGGATCAAAATCCGCGGCGCGGGTTTTCTGCCGATCCATGGTGCCAAAACCAAAACGTTCGGCGTAGTGCGAACTTTGACAGCCGCCGGCCAACAAGAGGAGGGCAAAAGGGATTCCGGAGATGATTTTCTGGTGCTTCACGATTCACCCAACTTGTTGATCGACCGCGCGAATTGGACAGTACTGTATCGAGATGGGCGCCGCGGTTGCTAGACGGATTCGACGCAGCCTGTTTAGCTATCGATAACCCGAACGTCGGTGGAGCGGAGGATTCCCAGAGATCGCTGTATCCGGACCGTGACGCTTGTGACGAATGTAGTGTCTGGCGAAAACGCCGGGGAAAAACGATCTCGGGCCAGAAAAACCCCTCTTCCGAGACATGACCGGGAAAATTCTCGTTTACCCGTTCCTAGTCGTGGCGTAGTATGAAATGGTTGATTTAGTAGGGAATTTTGGGGTTGCTCCACACGCATGCCGATACTCAAGCAAGAACAAGACCTTTGGCCCCATGACTTGCTGTCTCCTGATTTTATCGCGGGGGGCAATCAATTGTGGTGGACGATGTACACCATGCCGCGTTTTGAGAAGAAACTGATGCGGCAGTTGACGGACCTTCATATCCCCTATTACGGGCCGACGATCCGTCGTCGGTTCCGGTCGCCAGCAGGCCGAATTCGAACTAGCTACGAGCCCCTCTTCCCGAATTATGTGTTCATCTACGGCGATGAGATGGCTCGCTACCGAGCGGTCACGACGGGCTCGGTGTGTCGTTGGCTTCCCGTTGCACGACAGGATGAACTGTTCGTCGACCTTCGTCAGATCCATGATCTGATTCAAACCGAAGCTCCCTTGGCCCCTGAAGCGAAACTCGAACCAGGCCAAAGGGTCCGGGTGCGGAGCGGTGTTTTCAAAGGGTTTGAGGGAACGGTTCTCAGGCGAGAGAATGAGATTCGCTTGCTGATCGCGGTTCGTTACATGGGGCGAGGCGCGAGCGTAGCCCTCGATGACTGCCAATTGGACCCCATTCTCTAGGTGCGACCAGCGCGGCCTTGGGAGACGGGGTCCGACAGCGGTTGCAATCGCTTCAGTTTCCAGACCGACAGCATCATCGCGACTGCGGCCACCGGGATCATGCACAGCCATAGATTGCGAGGTCCGGTCTCGGCCCTCGATACCACGGCCGAAAGCCCGGCTGCGGAGATATAGCCAAGCGACTGGGCGAGCGACACCGCAGCGATCCCCAGCACGCGAGTATCGATACGGTGCACATGTTCATTGACCGACATCTGAAACGGACAATTCAACGCCATTGCCAGTGTCAGGGCTCCGAACGGGGGCAGGCCCCCGATGGCCAGTAGGCCCCCAACCATCAGCAAGCTCCATCCCAGGGGACCGAGAAACAGGAGTCGACTTCGAAGGGCCGGGGTCCTTGAGACCAGCAGCAGAAGGACGATCTCCAGTGCCAGGCCTGCGGCGAAAAGGTAGTAGCCGAGCGTTCCGTACACGTTGGTCATGAATTCATGGGAGTAGAGCCCGTAAGCCATTTCGCACATCGCCACCATCCAGACAAGGATCAGCAGCCCCCACCACGTGAGTGCGGATCCGTCGTGGATCGGTTCGTTTCCGTTTTCGCCGACGATTCCCACGCTCGCAGTTTCCGCTGCGCGGCCCATCGAATTTTGAAACCTGTTCCCGAGGTACCATACGCCGAGCCATGCCAGCAAGGCATGAACCACGCTGGTCGCGCTGGCGACGAAGAGATGGCTTTGCTCGATACTCGCGTTGTTTGTCCAGAAACTCCCCAGCAAGATGACGGCAACCATGAATCCTGCCGTGCCGGCCGCTCGAACGACGTAGGCGAATTCCTTGAGGGTCGCGATTGCGATATGGTTCAACAGGATCATGCAACCGGCATTAGCGCAACCCATCAACAGCAAGCACGCGCCCGTATCCAAGGCGGGGCCCAGGATCCAGTGGCCGGCATCGACTCGATTGACGTTCCAACCCAACAGCCACTGAAAGACAGCCAGCAGCAGGACCGCCATCGCCAAGGTTCGTTGTGGAAAGCGAGTCCATCCCCGCGATTCCGCCACTCGAAAGAGAAAATAGGTGGAGCACGTCGCAAACGGTGTCAAGCCTGCGACCAAGCTCGCCGAGGACGGATCGAGCAACTTGCGGAGATGCGTCTGCAGCGGAAACGACGCGAATGCCATTGCTAGAAATTGGACAAAGTACGAACCTCCGCACAGCCACATCGCAAACAGTTCGACGCGCACGCGATGCTTGTCCGCGCACCAAGGGGCGGTGGCGTCGGAAATCGAAGGTGGGTTCGTCACAGGGATTCAATCGACAAATAAATAGTGCTTGAGAACTTCCTTGTTGGCGCTATCTTGTGCAGGGACGCGAATCGAGTCCAGGTAGGGGAACTTGCATCTGCGAAGACCGGCCTTGCTGTACAGTCCCAAGAAGAAGCGGGATCGCTCGCTAAGGTTCGCTTGTCCGTCCCGGGACTCACGATCCAACGCGTCATAGTTGGCTTGGACAAGCCGCTCTAAATCGGTAATTCGGGCAGATACCCCCTCCTTAATCGCAGTCTCGACGGCCGCATCGCTCGTTTCCTGGATTTTGAGCCATGTCACGGTGACTCGGATCGGCTGTTCCAAAACGTCCTTTGCCAATTTCAAAAATCGAGGATCGGTGCTGATCGACACATGGTCGAATTCATGCTGCAGCAGCGGATTCTCCCACGGCTTGTCCGGCTGATATCGGCTCTCGAGCATCACGGAGTGCTCGGTATCGAATCGGATCAACCGCACCTTGGCGATCATGTTTCCGGTCATGCGCGATGGATCGTCCGTGGCGGGTTGAACGCCGTTGAACTCGTACCGATAGACGTAATCGTAGCTGAAACGGAACGTGGTCAGCCCATGTTTCTTGGCGACCTCCAAACGCGGGTCATCGATCACGATCCGGACTCGCCCGCGATCGATCAGCCTTGCAAAGGCCGGCGGAGCGGTTGCAATCCATGGGTGGGGATCGGTTGGCTGCGGGTCGCCGGGTCCTTTCGCCCCCGAGGGCTGCTGCCCGAGCGCCTGGAGCGGGGCCCCCAGGGAAGCCAACCCGCAATGGGCGATAACCCATCCGATCAGGCAGCGTCCTAGGCAAGTTCGGACCAGACCAGTACAAAAGGGACAGTTTGACATCACAGGAAGGACACATCCATGGCAAAGCGGGCTCGTCGTACCGAGGAAGAAGAAAAGGAAGTTCCCATCAAGGGAAAGGATGCCGATACCATGGCCAAACTGCAGCGTTTGGCCTGTTCCGTCGTCGAGGTAGCTCAAAAGCGTCGCGATCCCTATCTGGACGTCCCGTCCCGTTCCCTCTCCAACAGCCATTTTAATCGCAAACGGCGGCTGATCGAAATGGGGAGCAAGACCAATCGTCGCGAGTTGTTCAATTTGAACCAGGCCCGTTCGTACATGCAGACCATTCTGGTCGGCAGCGGCTGCACTCGATTGATCCGCCAGGGGAAATCGACCAGCATCCGAGGTTTGTACTACATGCTCAAGCACGCCATCGAGGGGACCAAGGAGAACACCTTTGAAGACCAGGGGGAATCCGACACGGTCATCGAAGACTTGGAAGTCATCACGGGGGCCATGCGCGAAGAGTTGCATTTATACGCTGAGCCCAAGGGGGCGTTGGCCGGCCCAATCGTGATCATCGACGGCGAGAATGAGCTCGACGCTTCGCGGATGGGTGCCGCGGGTTATCCGATCCCCAGCATCGTCGAACCGGATCGGATCAAGATCAAGAAGTGCGAGGCGAAATTCATCCTGCACGTCGAAAAGGGTACGGTCTGGCAACGATTCAACGAAGATCGGTTTTGGAAAAAGCATCAGTGCATCGTTTCGCACGGCGCAGGCCAACCGTCGCGCGGGGTCCGGCGCATGCTCCATCGCCTGCATTATGAGCACAAGTTACCTGTCTTCTGCCTCCTGGATAACGACCCGTGGGGGTACTATATCTACAGCGTTATCAAACAGGGGTCGATCAACCTCGCGTTTGAGAGCATGCGCATGGCGATTCCCGATGCCAAATTCATCGGTCTGCGAAGCATCGATTTCGAGCGATGCCAGCTCAAGGAGAACGTTACGATCCGGCTCGACGACAAAGATCGAAATCGCGCGAAACAAATCGCGCAATATCCTTGGTTCAAGGACAAGAAGCCCTGGCAAGCGGAAA
Source organism: Planctomycetota bacterium (assembly GCA_046342615.1). Lineage (GTDB taxonomy): Bacteria > Planctomycetota > Planctomycetia > Pirellulales > Pirellulaceae > JBKCUI01. The sequence continues at coordinate 35,809 of JBKDPB010000270.1, forward strand.
TCAGCAAAATGATCAGCAACGGTTTTAAACTCGAAGTCGAGGCGCTCACCAGCCGCGAAATCATTTACGTCACGGAACAGTACGTGCCGGAGCGGCTGAAGAACAACGACTGGCTCGATTGATTCTGACTCCAAAAGATCCGATCATCCCCAACAAACAGAGGCCCTGGCGATCATGAGCGATCTGGCGTTTCCTGGAACCCCGTTGCGCGTCGACAGCGTCCGCGAAATTCTCTTTGATTCTGGCGTGAGCGGGACCGTCGGGGTCTCCGTGGACGATGCGCGTCTCGTCGAAGCGGCGCTGGCGCTCTCGAAACTCTTGCAGCAACGGGCTGGGCAATTGCAAACGCCGCAGGAGCGTCGGCAGCAAGCGGAACTGGATCGAATGCTCCAGCATCCCGAGGACAAAGCCACGCTCACACAAATCACCGACCAAAGCTTCCGAAGCATGTCCCCGGGACGAGTCGTCGACCAGATGGTTCACATCCTCGACGTTCAAGGGGTCCCGCGATTCTTCAGCGTTTTCGACCAGGCGCTTCTCAAAGGCTTTCAATCCTTCGGCGAGTTTCTGCCAGGAGTCGCCGTTCCCATGGTCAAGGAAAAGATGAGGAAGGAGACCGCCAACGTCATCCTGCCTGCCGAGAAAGACAAGCTGTGCGGACACCTTCGAGAAAGAACCCGGGAAGGGGTTCGGATGAACGTGAACTTCCTGGGGGAAGCGATCCTCGGCGAACAGGAGTCGCGGCGCAGGCTCGAGCGCTACCTCGCAGTCCTCCAACTTCCCGAAATCGAATGCGTTTCGATCAAGATCTCCACGCTGTATTCCCAGATATCGCCTCTGGCGAGGGAACACACGATTCGGATGGTTTCGGATCGACTGGAACTTCTGTACCGAGCTGCCGCCAAGGAAACCTTTGTTCGCCCCGATGGCACCACCGTACCGAAATTCGTCTACCTGGATATGGAGGAGTACCGGGATCTCTACCTGACATCCGAGATTTTCATGCGGACCCTTTCGCGCAGGGGATTAGAAAAGGTGCGGGGAGGTATCGCCCTTCAAGCGTATATTCCCGATTCGTCCCTGGTCCAGGAGGCCATTACCCAGTGGGCCATGCAACGCTATCGAGACGGAGGTTCGCCGATCACGATCCGCATCGTGAAAGGAGCAAATATGGAGATGGAACGGGTCGAAGCATCGCTTCGAGGGTGGCCGCAAGCTCCCTATCGATCCAAGATCGAGACCGACGCCAACTACAAACGCATGCTCCGCTACGGAATGCGCACCGACCACAGCGAGGCCGTGCATCTGGGAATCGCTTCGCACAACCTGTTCGATCTCGCGTATGGCATGGTGCTCGCCGTGGCGACCCAGTCCTTGGATCGCGTTCAATTTGAGATGCTCGAAGGGATGGCCAATCATCAACGGCGAGCCATGTTCGAATTGTCTCGCAGCATGCTGCTCTACGCCCCCGCATGCCATCGGGAGGAATTCATCAACGCCATCGGTTATCTGATTCGCCGATTGGATGAAAACACGGGGCCCGACAACTTCTTGCGGCATGCGTTTCGTATTCAGCCCGGTTCCTCGACGTGGCAGCGTTTGGAGAATGGGTTCATGGAATCGGTGCAGCGGATTCGCGACGTCTCGGTTCGTCCTCGTCGACAACAAGACCGCAACCTCCCGCCAACTCAGCCACCC
>JBKDPB010000271.1:0-3961 GCA_046342615.1 Planctomycetota bacterium
TCTCAGGACCATCCATTTCCAACACGACATACCAATATGCCACGAATCGAAAAGTCGAATTTGTTGGCAACTACGCGACGGTAAATGGCAATAGATGTCGGGCACTAAGCGGAGCTGCACGAAGGATTAGTTGCTAGCCGAGATGCTCGAGCATCCGGGTGGAAGTGTCCGACACGATGCGACGTTCACCGCAGGACCAACCCGAGGGCTCGTGGCGGCTTGCGCCTTAAGCATTTGCGAATCCCATCTGAGCGAAGAAGGTATCGAGAGCTTCGGTATCGCACGATGCGTCCGCTTTGGCTCCGATGGTTTGGTTCTTGGTGCCATAAAGGGACACCAAAGCCAAATCATTGATCGTCCTTGCCCGAACGGCTCCTGGGGAATTCGAGACATTTGCGACGGTCACGGGAGCCGCTGGAGTCTGTACGACCGCTGTGGGGCGAGCATTTCTTTCCGGGGATTGGGATCCGACCGAAGCGATCGCGTTCGAAGTTTGCAAGGGGATAGCCGGTAGACCTCGGGGGCCAGCGGCTATTCCTGACGGTCGAGCAGACGTCCCCAGGCCGGGTGGTCCCGCGATCCCTTGAGGATTGGTGTTGCCTGACGCAAGGCCAAAGGAGCTGACGAGAACCGGAGCAAAGGACGTACGGGCGTTTGCGTACCGGTATACTCGATCGCTCGCGCTATCGACGACCCACATGTCCGGCGAGCCGTTGGAAAGATCGAGAGTGATTCCGGTAGGCGACGAGTTCTGGCTGTTGAGCGACCAGGCGTTCAGCAATCGACCGCTCAGATTGTATCGAAAGACTCCGTCGCTGACCGCGTCGTTGACCACCCATAAAGAAGTACCGTCAGTCACCAGATCTCGTGGGTTGCGATTCGAAGCGTCGAGCAGGAAGCTGTTCGTGGGATTCTGCGAACCGGAGATGCGCGAAGCGGCATTGGCGTAGAAGTAAACGCGATCGGATCGATTATCGACGATCCAGACGTCGGTCCCGTTGGTTGCGATCCCTTCAACGAGCGCGTTGCTGGGCATCCCGCCCGCGACCCAGGATCCGATCAATCCACCGCTGTTGTTGTAGACAAAGACGCGTCGATTGTTGTCAACAACCCAGACGCGCGATCCTGTTGTGTTCGTCGCGACTCCACGTGGCGTCGTGTTCGAAACGTTGAGGGAATAATTTTCGACTGTGCCTCCTGTGGAGGAATATTCGAATGTTCGATTGGCCACGGCATCGTCAATCACGTAAAAGCTGGTCGCGGGTGACGTTGCTGTATCATCATCGAGATTTGTCAGAGAGATATCCGACGGATTTACCCCGCTGTAAACCGAGTCGGTTGAGCTGGCGAGACCAAGGATGACGCTGAACGCGATGTTTCCATCGACGATCGTATCATTGACTCCCGTGACCGTCACGGTTTGTGCGGTATTCCAATTCGCAGGGGTAAACACGAGCGAGGATGTGCTGACCGATCCTTCGGTGGTGTCGCTGGAGCTGACCGGAATCGCGACGTTGGCAATTGGTTGCGAGTTCAGGCGAACATTGAACGTGACGCTGCCACCTGCTTCGGTCGTGGTCGTTCCCGAAGGTGCCGAAACGATCACTCCTGCAACATCATTATCTTGATTTGTCAGGTTGATATCGTTCGGGTCGACGTTGTTGTAATTGGTATCCGTGGAAACCGTTGGGCCGAGAAGAACGCTGTAGGCGATGTTGCCATCGGCGATCGCGTCATTGACTCCGGTGACCGTCACGGTTTGTGCGGTATTCCAGTTGGCGGGAGTGAATACCAGCGAAGTGGAGCTGACCGATCCTTCGGTGGTGTCGCTGGAGCTGATGGGGATCGTGACGTTGTCGGTCGGTTGTGAATTCAGGCGAACGTTGAACGTGACGCTGCCACCCGCCTCGGTGGTGATCGTTCCCGACGGAGCCGAGACCAGAATCGCATCCATGGCTCGGACTGCTTCGTAGACGTTCAATCGACCACCGGTCACCGTCTTTCCTGCCAGCGAGGCGGTGGGGGTCGCGCTTTGCAGAATCGCTTGCTTGATCGCGACAGCAGGTGTTCCAGTCGGCTTGGTCGACGCATAGAGTGCAATCGCTCCGGTCACATGGGGTGCCGCCATCGAGGTTCCATTGAACGAAGCATAAGCGTTGTTCGGAACGGTAGAGACGACCCCTGAACCAGGTGCTGCGATATCGACTGTCGACGCACCGAAATTGGAGAAACTGGAGAGGGCTCCTGTGTTGGTGATGGCCGCGACGGATATCACGGCGTCATACGTAGCTGCTGACTCGGTCGATGTGCCGACCGTGGTGTTGTAGTTGGCTGGGAACGATGCGGAGTTGTCATTGTTGAGGCTCGAGTTCCCCGCAGCTGCGACAAACAAGATATCTTGCTTGGCGCTGCGGAGGATCGCGTTGTGCAAGGACTGGGAATAACCGCCACCTCCCCACGAGTTGTTGGACGCGACGATGTTGAGCCCGTGTCGAGTCTTGAGATCGGTCAGGTAATCCAACGCTTTTACTGCGTTAGCGGTAGTTCCACCGTTGGGGCCGATGAACTTGAGGGCAATCATGCTGACGTCCCAGGCAACTCCGGCGACCCCGATTCCATTGCCGCCGGTCGCTCCAATGGTTCCCGCGACATGCGTACCGTGCGCATCTTGACCAGCGTCGAACACACTGTTGTCGTTGGAAACGAAATCCCATCCTCGGATATCGTCCACATAACCGTTCCCGTCGTTATCGATCCCGTCCCCGGCGATTTCGAATGGGTTGACCCACATGTTGTCGATCAAGTCGGGATGATTGAACTGAATTCCCTCATCGATCACTCCGACAATCACGCTTGATTTCCCCGTGATACCTTCGTTCCAAGCTTTTTCCGCTTGGCTTCCAAACGCATTGGATGTCGCGACGGGGCCAATCGATGACGGCGAGTCGTTGCTGTACATTCCCCACAGACTTCCGTTGGCATAGAGTGGGTCATTGCTAACGACTGCGGGGCAGTAAATGTAATTTGGTTCGACGTACAGAACATTGGGATCCTCTCGCATCGCTTGCATGGCCGACTTCATGTCGACCCCAGCACCGAGTTTGATGCGCTGCAGGGCTCCCATACCTTTTTCCTGCATCATCCTCGTATGGATCGTTTCGGCGACCCTCATCTCGCCTGGTAGCGAATTGATGTTTCGCAATGTCGCATTCGCACGGGGAGCATACTGCACCAAGAGTTCATTTGGGACGTGTTCCATGTTTTCGAGAGAAATGGAGTCATTAAAGGGTGTTGCGGAAAAACACTGCCTGGCCTCCAGCGGCTCCATGCGAAGGGATTCTCGGAGTCGTCGTGGATTGCTTTTGCGATTACGTTTTCTGGCCATCGTCTTTCCTCGTTGTTCACCAAAGATCTGAGAATCCTGCGCGACTGTTCAAAGGGGCCCGTCGGCCGTCGTGGGGGGACCAACGCCCTCGGAGCCAACCCTCTCTAGTCAGGTAGGACGAAACAACGAAAAAAGGTAACAATCGCAAGTATCGAATAGGCAAAATGGGGGTGCCTTGACATCTGCAGATAACGTTAGCTGGCCGTCTACCACGCAACAGGTAGCCGGGGCAGCTGTGGGTCGCGTGGAATCGGGACAAGAAGCTCAGGATATCGAGGGTTTTCCGAATTTTTTTGCCGTCCTCCGTGACGTCCAGGACACGAATACCCCCTTGGAAGGTAGGGCACATTGCTCGAAGCATCCGCAGGAAAAAAAGAAAGGTTCCGACATGTCTGCAGGTAGTTTTTTCTCCAAGTTCGCCAGCATGTTATTGAAAAAAAGGCCTGCCGTGCGAAAAAGGCTTGCCCGATCGAAAAGGCGAGTTTTGTTCGAGTCCCTCGAGTCTCGCCGCGTGATGGCGGCTGATTTCGCACTCTTCGAGTTCGGGTTGAAGAACGGTGAACTGTTCGGCATTCG
>JBKDPB010000272.1:0-10831 GCA_046342615.1 Planctomycetota bacterium
TTGTTCCAAAACGCGCTGGCTTGAGGTTTTGAACAAGTCGATGCGCCGAAGTGAGGCGAGGGACTTGTCTGCGGGTCGCGGTTGGCCGGCGGAATCCAATCGGAACCTAAGGACACGGGCCCGCAGATGGCAAACATCACAAGGACGAGGGAGAGGGAATCAAATCTCATTCTGAATTCCTCGCTCTCCCAGACACGGCGAACTATTTGGACGGAAGTGGTTCAAACTGATATGCAATCTCTTTGTCGACCCCGTCGAGCCAAACGTACTTTGAGTTGAATGTCGAGATCTCGTAGGGCTTCTTCGTGGATCGATAGCCACCTACGAAGAAACCGACAATGCCCACGACCATTCCAAGAGCACAGAGAATGATGAAACTCTCGGAAACGAGTGAAAGCCCCATACCCAAGACGATCAAAAGAAGCCCAAGGCCAACAACTCCCCAACCTCGCTTGCTTCTTTCAGCAGATGGAATTTTTGGGTTGACCCAACCGTGCACCATCGGGACATCGAGACTGAAATTCGTTCCAAACAAGGCTTGAGCTATCGCAACTCCAAGGATGCCAAAGACGATCGCGATCGCGTAGAGCCGTCCTTTGGGGAGAACTCTGACTCTCACTGGGTAGATGCCATCGGTTGCTTCCCCTGTCTTCAGACAAATCGCTGGAAATTTGTGGTTGGCACGCGATAAAACCAAGGTTCCTTTGTCGCAATAGACGCCAATCCCGGAGTATTTGCATGGGACGGGATGGCTTGAACTGGATGGCGGGGGAGCATACGGATTGTTGGTTGACATGGATCGAACTCCCCCTAGCTCTGCTTCCGAAGCTTGCTGTGCCAATATCCATACGCGAAGTAGATCACCAACCCAATCGCGAGCCAAATCACCAGACGCAACCAATTCTCGCCGGGCAGCGACAGCATCAACAAGACGCACAGAATTACCCCGGCCGCGGGAAACCATGGCGAGAATGGGCAGGCAAACGGGCGGCGCCGATCCGGGTCGGTGATCCGCAACACCAAAACCGAACCGCAGACGAGTGCAAACGCAAACAATGTTCCGATACTCACCAATTCGGCCAAGATGCTCAACGGCAAGAGGCTCGCAGCCGTAGCGACCACGAGACCGGTCAAAATCGTCGACTTGTACGGCGTGCGGAAAGATGGATGGACTGCACCAAAGAAGCCGAACGGCAGCAAACCGTCTCGGGCCATCGCCAAGAAGATTCGAGGTTGCCCCATCATCATCACCAACAGCACCGACGTGATCCCTGCCAACGCCCCTACGGTGACGATGAATTCAGCAGACTTGAAACCCACTTGTTCGAAGGCGGTCGCGACCGGTGCGTTCTTGTCGATCTGATCGTAAGGAACCATGCCGGTCAAAACCCCGGCAACCATCACATACAACACGGTGCAGATGACCAGAGAGCCGATGATCCCGATCGGTAGATCGCGTTCCGGATTCTTGGCCTCCTCCGCTTGGGTGGAAACCGCATCGAAGCCCAAGTAGGCAAAGATCACCCCTGCCGCCCCGGCCATCATTCCCGTCGTGGAACCGCCAAACACCGGTTTACCAAACAATGTCACACCGCCGTAGCCGTACGGTGCAAAATTGTTCGTCCAATTCTCGATGTTGACGAACCGTATCCCGGCAATGATCACGAACAAGACCACCGCAACCTTGACCGCGACCATGATCGCATTGGTCCAAGCGCTCTCCTTGACCCCTCGCACGAGGATGATCGTGACCAGCAGCGCAATCGCAACTGCTGGCAAATCAAAGAAATACCCAGTCGCATAGAACGAGCCGGGATCGACCATTAACTTATCGCCGCTCGCCAGCGTCATCTCTGCCGCCGCCGCCTTGCCCTGAAAGTCGAACGGGGCGTCGGAAAATCGATGCAACGGCTCGCCTTGGCCAAACACATTGGCACCGAATTGGCTCAGCAATTTCTGGAAGTATTTCGACCATCCATGCGCCACCGTGGAGGATGCGACTGCATATTCGAGAATCAAATCCCAACCGATGATCCAAGCCATCAGTTCCCCCAGCGTCGCATAGGCGTAGTTGTAAGCCGAACCTGCAACCGGAGCCATCGACGCGAATTCCGCATAGCAGAGCGCTGCGAAGATACATGCCAAGCCTGCCACGACGAACGACAGCATGATCGCCGGTCCCGCCTGTTCGGCCGCAGCCTTGCCAACCAGGACAAAGATCCCTGTCCCGATAATCGCTCCGACACCAAGCGAGGTGAGTGCCACCGGCCCCAGCGACCGCTTGAGCGAATGATGCACTCCCAACTCATCGACCATGGAGTCGAGGGATTTCTTGCGAAATAGCTGATTACCAGACATGGACGGTATTCGCTCCTGGAAGAAAAAAATGCCGATCGGCAGACGATAAAACATGGAGATGGGCCCATGGTAACTTGGAGCCCGGCCAACTGCTAGTCGCCACCATTCGACTTCGTCGCAGAGACGTGTCGCCGAGTCTCATTGCGTGGCCAATCGGGCAGCAGGGCTACTTGGTCACTGCGATCGATTTGCGGAATAACTGGAGACTGTAGGCAAAGAAGAGGATCCCCACCGCCGCGACCACGACAAAGTCTTCCCAGACTGCCGATAATCCGCCACCCCGATAGATGATGATTTGCGAAAAACTGACAAAATGCCGGGAGGGGAGCAGGTAGGTCAGGTACTGGAGCCATTCCGGCTGGCTCTCGACCGGCGTATTGCCACCGGAGAGGAGCTGCAGCACCACGATCACGAGAATGATCAGCAGTGCAAATTGGGCCATCGATCGCGAAATCGTCCCCAGAAAAATCCCCAGAGCGGTCGCAAAGAACAAATACAGCATCACCCCAAAGAGCCATAATCCGATCGAGCCTGCGATCGGTACTTGAAGGGCTCGTTCGACGATGGCGTACAGGGACACGACGGTCGCCACCAGGATCACCAAGCCGTTGGACCAAACCTTCGCAAGCGCGATCTCAAAGGCATTGAGAGGCATGACCAGCAAGTGCTCGAGCGTACCGTGCTCGCGCTCGCGGATCACCGCTGCGCCCGTCAGCACCACGGTCAGCAGCGTGATCTGATTGATGATGGCCACCACGCTCGTGAACCACGAGGAGGTTCCGTTGGGGTTGAACATCTTGCGCACGACCAACTGGATCGGCTGCTCGTTGGTTTTGTCGCGACGAAGCATGTAGTTGGCGATCCGGTCGGTGAGGATGTTCTTGATATAATTGGAGCCGATCCCAGCTTGTTGCATCGCGGTCGCATCGATATTCAATTGCAACTCCGGATTGCGGTCGGCTCGGAGATCAAACTCAAAAGATGGGGGAATCGTGACGACGAACATGTACTTGCCGCGGTCCATGAGGTCGTCGACTCGATTGGCTGAGATCAACTCGGGGACCTGGAAACGCGGCGGATAAAACGCGTTCATCAGTTCCATGGAGAGGGATGACTCGTCCTCGTCAACAAACGCAATCGATGCATTATTGACTTCGCTCGACGTACCCGTCGCCTGAACATAGATTGCCGCAGTAAATGCATACAGCAGGAACAGAACCATGACGTAATCGCTGAGCAAGCTTCGCAGCTCCTTGACTCCCAGCCAGTAGATATTGATCAGCGATGTCATGATCACTTTTCCTGCTTGCGAAGCCCCAGCCAGCTGATGCCCCACAGGACGGGAATGCAGGCTGCGAGAAAGAGCATGTCCTGAATGATCAGGACGGGATGCAGGCCCTTGGTGTACGCACCGACGCTCGCATGCATGTAATACGTCGTGGGCCAAATCATCCCGATGAACTTGGCATTGCCGGTCAACGTGGACACGGGCTGCATCAATCCGGAAAATTGTAGCGTAGGCAACATGGTGACGATCGCGGTGATGAAGACGGCAGCGACCTGCGAGCTCGTGAACGACGAGATCGCCATCCCGATGCCGGTCGTGGCGAACGCGTACAGGAATGTGCAGGCGGTCAGAGCCATGAAACTCCCTTTGACGGGGACGCCGAACACAAAGACGGCCATCCCTGCCAAAATGAAGAAATTGGCCATGACGATCAGCACATACGGTAGCTGCTTGCCGATCAAATACTCGAGCTTGCGCGTCGGAGTAACATAGAAATTGATCATTGAGCCGAGTTCTTTTTCGCGCACGATGCTGACCGCCATCAGAATGGCTGGGATCAGGACCAGCAGCAGCGCCGGAATGCTGGGAACCATCGAATAGATGCTTTCAAAGGTCGGGTTGTACATAAACCGATCCTGGATGTCGGCGACGTAGCGGAGCGGCTTGCCATCGAGGACGTCCGACGATTCCTTGAGCATGTGGTTGTGGATGCCTTGGACATACTGGGCGACCGTTTCGCCGCGGAACGTCATGGCGGCATCGACTTGGGCAAGCACCTCGGGTTGGCGGTTGCGCTTGAGATTCTGTGCGAAATTGGGGGGGATCTCGAGAATCAGCGAGACTTCGTCGGACTTGAGTCGCTCAAGAGCCTCATCCGACGAGCGCGCTGGAGGCATCTCGATAAAGTAGGGCTGGGAGCCAGCGAACTGTTGGATGTAGGCTCGGCTTTGGGGGCTCTGGTCATAATCCAGGGCCGCGAACCTCACGTTTTGGATGTCCGTCGTGATGCCGAACCCGAAAACGAGCATCATCAAGGCCGATCCGATGAAGGCGAAAGCCAGTCGCACCGGGTCGCGCAGGATTTGGTTTGCTTCATTGGAGGCATAGGCCATCAATCGCCTGGCTCCGAGATTCGAAGGGGTGGTGTGCGACGCGATGTGAGATGCGGCTGCCTTTGCGGCCGGTGCATCGCCTGTCGCAGTCGCTGCGGACGCAGCCTTGTTCGTGGATTGTTTTCCGCGCTCCGATTCCGCGATGGCGTCTTCCATGTAACCGATGAACGCCTCTTCCAGATTCGCGGCCCCTCGGTCCGATACGAGTTTCTGTGGGGCATCGCATGCGAGAACTCGACCCGCGTGCATGAGCGAGATGCGATCGCAGCGCATCCCCTCGTTCATGAAGTGGGTGGTGACAAAAATCGTGACCCCTTGATTCCGTGACAAATCGATCAGCAATTCCCAGAAACTGTCGCGTGCCACGGGATCGACTCCCGATGTTGGTTCGTCGAGGATCAGGATTGACGGTTCATGGAGCACGGCAACGGCGAGTGACAACCGCTGCTTGAGACCCATCGGGAGGCTGTCGGTGTTGGCATCCAGATACGGTTCCAGCCCGAATTTCTCGACCAACTCCGCCAACCGCGTTTTCGTTTTGGCAGCGTCGAGATGATACAACCGCGCGTCCAGGATGAGATTTTCTCGAACCGTCAATTCACCATAGAGCGAGAACGACTGGGTCATGTAACCCAGGTTTCTCCGAACCTCGAAGCTGCCCGCTTCCACACTCCTGCCAAAGATCGTTGCCGTCCCCTCTGTGGCCGGCAAAAGCCCTGTCAGCATCTTCATCGTCGTCGATTTGCCGCACCCGTTGGAACCGAGGAAGCCAAAGATTTCGCCACGTTCGATCGCGAGCGTGACGTGATCGACGGCCACAAAATCGCCAAAGCGCCGCGTCAATCCTTTGGCATCGATTGCGATTTCGGTGTTCATCGGCCGAGGTGGAATCACCAGTTCGCGATGCCCTTCCTGTTTGGATTCCGGAAGGAGCTTGATGAAGCAATGTTCAAGGTCGTTGGTGCCGGTTTTGTCCATCAATTCCTCGGGAGTCCCCGTCGCCAGGATACGTCCGTCGTCCATCGCAACCAGCCAATCCCAGCGAGCGGCTTCGTCCATGTAAGCGGTGGAGATAAGGACACTCATGTCCGGTCGATCGTGTCGGATCGAATCGATCAGCGCCCAGAATTGCTGGCGCGAGAGGGGGTCTACGCCAGTCGTAGGTTCATCGAGGATGAGCAGATCGGGTTCGTGGACCAACGCGCCGCACAGGCCGACCTTCTGCTTCATACCGCCGGACAATTTTCCGGCGGGTCGATCGGGGAACGGACTCAGTCCAGTGGCCTCAAGGAGTTGATCGAGTTTGACGCGACGCTCTTCGCGCGACAAACCGAACAATCGCGCCATGAAGTCGATGTTGTCTCGAACACTTAACTCGAGATACAGATTCTTGCCGAGTCCCTGCGGCATGTACGCGATCCGGGGGCAGGCGTCGCGTCGATGGCTGGCGCTGGCGATGTCGCCGCCGAGGACTTGCATCCTGCCTTGCTGCAGTTGCTTCGATCCCGCGATCAAGCCGAGCAACGTGGATTTACCGACACCGTCTGGACCGATGACCCCCACCATCTTGCCCGCGGGGATCTCGAGATCGATGCCCTGCAACGCCACGCTTTTGCCGTAGCGATGCATGACGCCTTGAATGGAAACAACGGGAGCGGTTTGCATGGAGGTGAATCGCGGGTCCGTGTTCTACGGTGCGGAGCTCTCAGGCGACGTGCTGTGGTGCGACGCGCTTTCGGTGGACGACGAAGCGGGTTGGTCGTTTTGCTTCGATTCGGTTGGGTTGGTTTCCGGAGGAGGGAGCGCGGGGGGAGCTCCGAACGGCGACCCCAAGAATCCCGGCCATTGCACTTTTTCGTCGTATCGCACATAGCCGACCCCGCGCACGCCAGTCTTGACCCGTTCGATGTAAGCCTTAACCAATTCCTCGGGGACCTGAATCTTGATGCGGAACATCAGCTTGTCCCGCTCGCTCTTGGTCTCGACTTGCTTGGGGGTGAATTGGGCTTCGGGTGACACGAAGGATACGACGCCAGCGACGCAGCGATCAGGCGTGTGATCGGCGGTCAATCTTGCTTCGGACCCCACCTTCAGCTTGCTGGCGATGGGACCGGGCAGAAAAATCTCCATGTAAACATCTTCGAGATTGACGAGCGTCAGGGCTTTGGCTCCCGCGCCGAGGACTTCTCCGTTCTCTGCCAACTTGTACAGCACCCGACCACGCACCGGGGCTTTCAACGTCGCGTCGTCGATGCGCGTTTGGATCGTTTCGATATTGGCCTTGGCCACGTTGACTTGCTGCTCGGCGGAACGGAGGGACGCGGCTGCTTCGCCGACACCAGCCGCAGATGCCTCTGCAGCCGTTTTGGCTCGTTCGTATTCCGCTTCCGAAGCCGATTGCGTCTTGAGAAGTTCCGCAAGTCGGTTCTCTTCGATCTTTGCGTTGGCGGCGATACTCTTTTGGCGGATGACGGCGGATGTTGCTGCAGCAACGCGTTCTTCGGACGCGGCGAAACTGGCCTTGGCTTCATTGAGCTGCGATTCGAGAGTCGAGGTATCCATTCGGACAATCACTTGCCCTTTTTCGACGAGGTCCCCTTCCTTGGCCAGGATCTCCTTGACGCGAAGGCTTTCCCTGGCTGCGATATCAACCTGCTTGGCTTCGACCCGTCCGTTGCCCGATGCGATACCGACCGGCAAGGTGAATTGAGCAGCCTTCCAAGCTTGGTAGCCGTAAAGTCCTCCCGCGACTGCGACCAGGAGCAACGCAAACGCAATCATCTTCTTGGACATGGATCCCCCCTTCGCACCTTAAAATTCTTGGCATGGCCTACCGTGCCATGATCGCGCTGCCCAACCGGAGCGGCGCTCAGCCATCGCGACACGTATTGTAGCAAGGAATGCCGCTTCGGCGCAGGGACATGTCCGGACCGTAACTCATGAGTGCCGAATGGGACGAGTCCTGTCTTCTATCCCTCTTCGACAAAAACCTCGAGCTCCCCTTTTCTTGCGGCCTGCACGACGACCGCGTAGTCTTGCTCGCATTGATCGGCATAGGCTTTCGAGAAATCCGCGATGGCCTGATCAAACTTGTCGCTCTTCCCGAGGTACCCGCTGATTTGGGCCGGTTCCCCGGATCGGGCGTGGGCGTGAGCGAGCATCCATCCGCAGATCTCCGCGTATTGGAGCATGACGCTCGCTGTAAACAACTCGACGAGCGGCTTGATCTTCATATCCCTGAGTTGTCGGATGTAAAAGTGCCGTCCCAATCTCCCCTCGGTCCAACCGAGGAACAGGTCGCTGGCTGACTGCATCATGCGATATCCGTGAACGATGCGTTCGCCATGATTGGCGTGGCGCGATTTTCCGGCATACGGTTCCAGCACGGAGGGGCGGGCTTGTTTGACCTGCAGGAATAGAGGGTCCTGTTCACCAGCCATCAGCAGCACGATCCCGCACACGGTTCCAACACTTCCGACACCGACCACCTTGATCGCAAAGTCCATGATCTTGAAACGTTCCAGGAGGATACGTCGGTCTTCCTGGAGTGTCTTCTTGTAGGAATCGAATGCCTGCTGAAAGGCATCGAGATGTTCTTCATACCCGATTTCGCGAGGGTGAAAGATCAGCGGAGGAGATTCCTTGATCGAAGGTTTGAGCCCTTCGCTAGTCGCCAATTCTGGAAACTCATACTCCAACGTGCTTCGCTCGCGGGCGCTAGCCAATCGTTTTTCGGCGCGTTCGCGAGTTTCCTTGTCGCGGATCGACGGGATGAGTTTCTCCATGTCAATGCTGGCATACCAAATATCCAACACAGTCATTTGGCTGTATTCGGCCATGCGCTCGCGATAGGCACGGACGCAACGCAAGACTGCGTCGCGCGCGTCGTCTTCGCTGAACCGGTTGTTGCGACAGGCCAATACAAAGCTCGTCGCCAGCCGTTTGACATCCCACTCCCACGGGGCGGGGAGTGTTTCATCGAGATCGTTGATGTCCAGAATCACACGGCGTTCGGGGGTTCCATACGCGCCAAAGTTCATCAGATGGCAATCGCCGCACGCTTGCACGCGCAGTCCGCTGACAGGTGTTGCGGCCAAATCCGCAGCCATGTTGAGGGCTGCCCCTCGATAGAAGGCAAATGGCGACTGCAGCATCCGGCCGTGCCGAATCGGTATCAACTGCTGAAGCCGACCTTGATTCGATTCATGGATATGTTCGAGGGGATTACGCCTGGCTGGCGGAGCTTGCCAGAACCCATGGCTCTGGCGCGGGCACTTGTCCCGCAGACTCTTTCCATAGGCGACCAGATCTTCGCGTGTCGGATGTGCCTGGAGCGACGGGCTGGTTGCGATTGGTTCGAAGTCTTTGGCTTTCTTCTTGCTACCCATGGCTTCACTCGCGTTACGGCGTTGCTCGCAGGAATTCCCTGAGTTGGACGATCGCTTCCTGGCTGACCACGAGTATGCCATCCTGCGGCGTATCGAGATCGGCTATCAACCCGATAATAATCGAAAACGAGATCACCAGTATCCAAGTTGCGGGCGATCGAGGGGATTTGAAAAGCCCTTCATGGTACCCAACCCCCGCCATCGAGAAGAACGTGAGCAGCAGCAGCACCCACCACAGAAGTGGCGGCAAACGATTGCGCAAGCCGACTTGGATACGCTTGGCATGGGCATCGATCACTCCATTGACTGCTTCGGTAAACAGGCCGACGGGGACGGAGGAATTTTGCTGGTTGCTAGCGGTCACCGCTTCTCGCCACAACGCGCGATGCGATGCATCCGATTTCCGAAGGACTTCATCGATATTCCGTTTCTCAATGATGTCCAGGCGCACGTCGACGTAATCGCTGAGCAGGCGCCGGACATCCACCGACTGCGGTTCTGGCAGCAAACCCGCTCGCAGAAACGCGGTGCCGATCGCATTCGCTTCCTCGACCACCATTTCCCGTCGCGCTTCGAATTGGGTGGCCGCCAAGCTGAATGTGAACGCCAAGATAAACGCCAGCAGTCCCAAGATGGCACCCACGATCGCTCCAACCGGGGCTTCGACTTCGTGATTGGGACGACTCGCTCGATACCGTCCCATGCGATAGCCGAGTTCGATCGCAACCAGGACACCACAGGCAACCGTGCCGACGAGCAACCAGAGGGGGATGGAATCCAAGAGTATCATGTCGGAAGTCTCAAGATCGATGGAGCTTTCGTGACGGATGCCAGCGGCAGGTGAATACCTACTCTAATCGTCGAGAGCGCCCTCGAGTAGTTGCTTTAGGTTCGAAATACGAGCCTCATGCTAGCCGAACAGCGCGACCCGTCGGGTGGAACCGTGGCAAACCTTGCCTCGTTTCGCTCTGTTCCGACCCGGATGCTTGCGCATCTCGGCTAGAAAAACAGGAGGCGAGCATCGTCTGGCGACGGTGGCTTAGGGAGAGGACCCTGTCGCGTTTGACGTTGCAATCGCTCGACCGGCTATGCACACCGATCGAGAAAAAGCTCCTCGAACACGCGATCAACGAGATCCGTATCGCTAGTACCCTCTTCCGATTCGAGGTCAAAATGCTCGATGCTCCTCTCCTTGCCTTCGAAGATGCGCTCGGCAAATCGAGGTGCGGGCGTACCGATATGGCTTAGGAACAATCCTGAATCGGCACGAAGCATCCGTGCTGGTTGTCTCTTCGATTCCGCGTCCGATAAACCATCGATACTCGCAATATTGACGATCGGCGCCCCGAGGGATGCATCCCTATGAAGGGACTTCTGCCATCCCGCGCGAGACGCTTCGCCCCCTTCCCCTTCTCCCTCACCCTTTCTATTTGTGTTTCCACCTGCATTGATAAAGTTGATCAACGCTAAGACATCGAGAGGGTCCACTTGATTGTCGCCATTGACATCGACGTAATCCGTTGAATCAGGAAGCTCGTCTACCGGAATCGATGCTCCGCGAGTATTGAGAAGGTTGATGATCGCCAACACGTCCAGCGGGGAAACGCTGGAGTCATCGTCGACATTGAACGGATTGACAGGGTTTTGGTAAGGGGTGTCCGAGACTACGATCGTGACTGTCACAG
>JBKDPB010000273.1:0-11924 GCA_046342615.1 Planctomycetota bacterium
AGGTCGTGCGGCATTTGGTGAGCCGCATTTATCGGGAGAGTTGGACACAGGTGGATCCGGAGCGGATGGACAAGCGTTATTTGGATGAAAGGCTTCGCTTATCCCTGGTACAGGGTCCCCAGCGGGTTGCGGCGGAGCGTCAGATGGTTGCGGAGATGGCGCGGGCGGAGGAATTGCAGAGCCCCGATGCGCATGCGGCCGCCGTGGAGAATCATCCCAACTACTTGGCGGGAGGCGGTCGCCGTTGATCCGAGATGAGCTGGCCGTTCAGAACCTTCGCGATCTGGCTGGAAAGCTTGGATTTGTCTTGCTAGGAATTGCCCCTGCCCAGGAATCGCCGGATTTCGGGCGATTTTGCGACTGGTTGGATCATGGATACGAGGGTGCGATGGAGTATCTGGCTCGGCGGCGGGAGGCTTACCGTCACCCTCGCCATGTCTTGGAGGACTGCCAATCGGTCATGATGTTGGCGATGCCTTATGCGAAGCACCCTCGAACTCGCTCGTCCAAGGGCGTAGCCTCTCCGCCATCCCCTGCGATCGAGGGGGACGCGGGATCGGGAACGATTGCGGCGTATGCCGCGGGAGCACGGGATTACCACGATGTGATTCACGAGCGTCATGCGGAAATGGTTGCAGCCTTGGATCGGATGTATCCGGGGAAGCGTTCGAGGGGGGTGGTCGACACGGCTCCCTTGTTGGAGCGGAGTTTTGGGCGGCTGGCTGGATTGGGCTGGGTTGGCAAGAACACGTTGCTCCTCAATCAAGAGCTAGGAAGTTATTTTTTTCTTTCGGCGGTTTTGACTCAGGCGAGCCTTCCGTGGAGCGAGGGGATCGCGACCGCGCATTGCTTTACTTGCCGCTCCTGCCTGGACGCCTGCCCCCCGCAGGCTTTTCCCTCGGCGTATGTCTTGGATGCCACGCGATGCATCAGTTATTGGACGATCGAGCCTCGGGGATCGATTCCGGAGTCGATCCGGCCCGAGCTTTCGGACTGGTTGTTCGGGTGTGACGCGTGCCAAACGGTTTGTCCATGGAATCGCAAGGTGGAGACCGAGGTGGATGGGTCGTTCGCGCCGGTGGACTGGGACGACAAGAGGGACTGTCTGTTTTGGTTGAATCTCGATGAACGGGAGTTTCGGGAGCGGTTTCGCCACACTCCCTTTTGGCGTTCGCGGCTTTCGGGAATGCGTCGAAACGCCATGATTGTGGCCGCCAATACGGCGCGGCGGGATGCCGTGCCCGCGATCGAAAACTTCCTGGCTTGTGGGGATGCGGTCCTGGAAGAGACCGCGCGTTGGTCGCTCCAAAAACTGGCGGCGACTTTATAATGCATGGAAGTTGCACTTTGTTTTCACCTGTCGCCCACCTTTAGCCCGAGAACCATGACGCACGCGCTTCCGACCGCGCTCGAGAAGACCTCGCAGCGCAGCCTTCGCATCCGATGGAGCGACGGCATGCTTTTGGAGTATCCCCTTGGCCAATTGCGGCAAGCCTGTCCGTGCGCGACGTGCAAGGAGCGGAAGAAGGCGGAATCCCAGGGACCCAAGAGCCTTTTGAACGTGCTGAAGCCTGGGGAAGCGGTCGAGCTCGACGTGCTCGAAATGAGGCCGGTGGGCAATTATGCTTACAACATCACTTTTTCTGACGGTCACAGCTCGGGGCTATTTACAATGGAGTTGTTGCGGGAACTGGGAGTTCCCTGTTCCGAGTCCTCGAGCGCCCCACCACCATGAATGAACGCCTGCCGCGAAAGCCGAGCCTCTCGAGCCCTTTATCGTGGCGTTCGCGTCCTTTCCCCCGAGCAGATCGCGATTCGCTGGTTCTCGTCGGGTGGCAGGAAATGGCGGATTTGCCGGAGTTAGGTATCTCGCAACTGACCGTGAAGCTCGATACCGGGGCCGTTTCCTCCTCGATGCACGCGAAGAACATCCGCTACTTTCGACGGCATCATGGCGATTGGGTTCGGTTTGAGCTCGGAGACACGGTCGGGATGACAAAGGAAGATTGTCGGTGCGAGTCGCGGCTGATAGGATTTCGCCGCATACGATCGTCTAGTGGTCATCAGACCCAGCGTCCTGTGATTGAAACAATGATGGTTCTCGCCGGCTTTTATTGGACAATTGAGCTAACGCTCGCCCATCGCCCCACGATGCAATTTCCGTTGCTGATCGGGCGGGACGCGTTGGCAGGCCGTTGCATGGTCGATTGCGGTCAGACATTTCTGGCGAATTCCAGGCACTCCAGACTGCCGTGTGACCCCGAGACGCTTCGCTAGGCCATGTCTTTCTCGTTCAAACGGATTTTCGTCAGCGGCCACCGAGGAATGGTGGGATCTGCGGTTTGCCGCAAGCTCGTTCAGTCCTATCCCGAGTTGGAGTTGATCACTCGGGATCGCAAGGACCTCGATTTGCGCGACGCGTCCGAGGTTCGAATGTTCTTTCGCAACGAGCGTCCGGATGCGGTGCTCTTCGCTGCCTCGCGCGTGGGTGGAATCATGGCCAATGCCTCGTACCCCGTCGAGTTTTTGGCGGACAACGTGCGGATGGCCACCGCAACCATCCAAGGAGCCCATGAGGCCGGGGTGCATCGTTTCCTGTATCTCGGTTCGACATGCATCTATCCCAAGTTTGCGCCGCAACCGATCCGCGAAGAAGCGTTGCTCAGTTCTCCCTTGGAGCCGACCAACGAGGCGTACGCCTTAGCGAAGATTGTGGGATTGAAGCTGTGCCAGTACTACCGTCGTCAGTACGGCGTGGTCTATCATTCCGCCATGCCCACCAATCTTTACGGCCCAGGCGACAACTACCATCCCGATCACAGCCATGTCATTCCAGGCTTGATCCGACGGATCCATGAAGCGAAGGAATCTCGAATTCCCCAGGTTGCGATCTGGGGCTCAGGGACTCCTCGTCGCGAATTCCTGTATGTGGACGATTTGGCCGACGCCTTGATCCATCTGATGTCCATCGACGAACCACCCGATTGGGTCAACGTCGGCTATGGAAGCGATGTTTCGATTATCGAACTTGCTCACTCGATCGCGCATTTGGTGGGCTACGGTGGATCGATCGTAACGGATCCTTCGAAACCCGATGGCACTCCTCGAAAACTAACGGATTCCTCGCTTTTGCGTTCCACGGGTTGGAGCCCGAAAGTACATTTGAACGAGGGATTGCGGAGGGCGTACGACGATTACCTCCAGCAGCTCGCTCGTGGCGATTTGCGCAGTCGATGAGGCTGCTGAACGATTCCATGCACCTTTCTTTTTCCAACCTTGGTTACTGGTTTTCACTATGACGAAATCGGCGATTATCACGGGCATCACTGGTCAGGATGGCTCGTATCTCGCAGAGCTGCTGCTCGAAAAAGGGTATCGCGTCCATGGAGTCGTCCGTCGCAGCAGCAGTTTCAGCACGGGCAGGATCGATCATCTGTATCGCGATATCCACGAAAGCCCGAGTTTGATGCTCCACTATGGAGACCTCACCGACGGCCAGGCCCTCACCAATCTGGTGCTCGATTTGGAGCCCGACGAGATTTACAACTTGGGAGCGCAGAGCCATGTGCGGGTATCGTTTGACCAGCCCGTCTACACGCTGATGACCGATGGGGTGGGAGCGCTCAATGTCCTAGAAGCAGCCCGGATCCTGCATCGCCGCAAGCCGGTGCGCGTGTACCAAGCCAGCTCGTCGGAGATGTACGGCAAGGTTCTTGAGACACCGCAGAGCGAAACCACCCCGTTCAATCCGCAGAGCCCCTACGCGTGCGCCAAAGTTTACGCGTTCTTCCAGACCGTCAACTATCGCCGCAGTTATGGTTTGTTCGCTTGCAACGGAATCCTCTTCAACCATGAATCGCCGCGGCGTGGCGAAACGTTTGTGACGCGCAAGATCACGCGGGCGGCCACGCGGATCAAGATGGGTCTGCAAAAGAAACTGTATCTTGGGAACCTCGATGCCAAGCGGGATTGGGGCTACGCCAAAGACTACGTCGAAGCCATGTGGCGGATGCTGCAACAAGACGAGCCTGATGATTTCGTGATCGCGACCGGTGCGACTTACTCCATTCGAGAGTTCCTGGATCTGGTGTTCAGCGAATTGGATTTGGAGTGGAACAAGTATGTGGAAGTCGATCCTCGCTATTTCCGACCTGCAGAGGTGGATCTGCTCCTCGGAGACGCGTCCAAGGCCCGGCAAAAACTGGGATGGACGCCCCAGACCGATGTTCGCGCCCTGGCCAAATTGATGGTCGAGCACGACCTGGAACTGGCCAAGCGAGAGCTTCATGGTCGCTCGTTTACGAGCTGATAGGACCCCCAACATGAAACGCGCGATCATCACTGGGATTACCGGCCAGGACGGGTCCTACCTGACCGAACTGCTGCTCGGCAAAGGCTACGAAGTGCATGGTATCGTTCGGCGCTCCAGCACGCTCGACCGCCCCCGATTGGCCCAGCAGTACTACGACGACACGGTGTATGGAAAACGCCTTTTCTTGCATTACGCAGATCTGAGCGACGTGACTTCGATCCGACGGATCATCCAACGCATTGTTCCCGAGGAATTTTACCACCTCGCCGGCCAATCCCACGTCGGATTGAGTTTTGAGATTCCCGAGAGCACCTGCGAACTCACCGCGATCGGAACGTTGCGGATCCTCGAGATCCTTCGAGACCAAGCGAATCCACCCCGATTCGTGCATGCCAGCAGCCGCGAGATTTTCGGGACACCGACCGAAGTCCCTCAAAATGAACGGACACCGATGAATCCCAATTCACCGTACGGAGTGGCAAAAGCGTTTGCGACGCAGATGGTCAGGATCTACCGCGAAGCTCACGGATTGTTCTTCTGCAATGCGATTTGCTACAACCACGAAAGTCCTCGAAGAGCCGAGAACTTCGTCACCCGAAAGATCAGCCTGGCAGCGGCTCGCATCAAACTCGGCTTGCAGCGCGAGTTGTCGATGGGAAGCATCGATTCGGCACGGGATTGGGGCTACGCTGCCGAATACGTCGAGGCCATGTGGCGGATGTTGCAGCAAGAAAAACCGGATGACTACATCCTGGCGACAGGAGAGACCCATTCGGTGCGAGAATTCCTCCGGTTGGCTTTCGAGACCGTCGGATTGAACTGGGAGAACTATTATCGACTCGATCCGCGCTTCGAACGGCCTGCGGATCCAGCGAATCTTCTTGGAGACCCCAGACACGCCGAACAGATGCTGGGCTGGAAAGCCAAAACGAGCCTCGCGGAGCTCGCTCGCCTTATGGTCGAGCATGACCTGCAGCGAATCGGAACTGCAGCTCAACCGAGGTAATACTCGTCGACTTTGGAATGCAGAAACTCCAAGGACTGCTGCATCTCCTCCATCCCGTTCATTCCATCCTCGATACTGATCCAACCGGAATAGCCGGACTGACTCAGGAGTTGGAAGATGGTGTCGTAGTCGTTCAAGCCTTTGCCCGTAACCCCATGTTTGAGGAGTTGACTGTAGCCCGCGCTTCCCTCCGCCGCTTTCAGATCCTCGAGCGTTGCACCGGGAACCAGATAACGGTCGCTTGCATGCATACTGACGACCCGTCCGATGACCGACCGCAGCAGCTCGACCGGGTCATCTCCCGCTACGACAGCGTTGCTGGGGTCGTATTGCACTCCGAAGAAAGGCGTAGCAGGAATACGGTCCAACAAATCGAGGAAGACATCCTTCTGTTGCGCGAACTCGGCGTATAGCCAATGACCATCTTTGTAGTGGTTCTCCAACCCCAGAACGATCCCCAGCGGAGCTGCGAATTCGATGCACTCCCGAATCGCCTGAGATGCAAACTCAAGCCCTTGTTCGCGACGGACCTCAGGCCATGCTTGGCCACTCAGCACACGGCACACGGTCCCTGGTCCTCCGAGGCGCTCTGCGACTCGAATCATCCCTTTTTGGTACTCGATCGCTTGCCGGCGTTTCTCCGGATCGGGATGGGTAAAGTCGGGCGAGCAGCACAACATCGGCATGACGAATCCCGCCCCCTCGATCGCATCCTTGACCGAGTCCAAGTAGCGGTTGTCCGTGCTCACCAGAAACCCCTCGTACATTTCCAGCCCGTCGGCTTTCAAGTCCCTGGCCATGGCGATCCAGTCGAACACCGACATCTTCCGATCGCGGGAGATCAGATCCAGAAAACACTTGGGAAACGCGGCGATTTGTGGTTTTTCCATGCAGAGCATTAGATTTCCAAGGCTTTCTCCCGTCAACCAGCCCAGCCGAACCACCCGTTTCCTGGGTGAATTCCTGTCAAGAAAATCGGCGCCCCCCCTGGGAAATCCTTGAAGGTCGCCGTGCAACGACTATATTGAGGGCTAAATCTGGCCCCCCTGGAGTGGTGGTAAGCCGTTGGTTTTATGCTTCGTTAATCCTTCCGAGATGTACAACACCATGAGTTCCAAATGGAAGACGGTAGCCTCGATGGCTATGGTCCTTGGCTATGCCGGTTCGAGTAATGCGCAATCGGTCGACTCGCCCGCATCCATCGCGGTGGCGAGCACCAGCGAACTTCTGCGATCCGAGAAAAGTCTTTCGACACAAGCGAACCAGTTGAATCAAAACCAATGGATTCGCATCTCGGATGATGGCCTGATCCGAGGGTCCATCAGTCTCTTGGTAGGATCACAGAATGTTCGCCAAGGCAAAGTCCCGATCGCTCTGATTCAGGACGGTGCAACCGTTCACGAAACCCTCACGGATGTCGAAGGGGACTTCATGATCGAAAAGGCCAAGCCCGGCGTTTACTCGCTCGTTGCATTGGGTGAGAACCAACTCGCCATCTGCTCTTTGACGGTATTGTCGAAAAAGGATGGCCCGCATCTCCCGGATCGCGTCCACATTCGCTCGCTGGGTCCAGTGAGCCCGCGCGTTTCCGAATTGCTTCGCAGCAACACCATGCCCACGTGGACCGTTGGCAGTCAACAATCCTCAGATCCCATCGCGCCGATCCGAACATTCGCTCGATCGTGCGAAATCCGAATCGACGCGCGGGGGGGGATCTCAGGCACCCTGGCCCGAGCGAACGCGACTGTCGACCTTGGCAGCACTGCGGTGTACCTCGTCCGAGATGGACAAGAAGTGGCGAGAACTCGTGCATCGAGCTCGGGAGCCTACCGTTTTGAGAACGTTGTTCCTGGAGGCTACGGGCTCGTCGCGTCCGGTCGCGAAGGAATTGCAGCGATTGGTTTCACCGCGATTTCGGATGATGTCGCTACCGCGGCGGGCAATGGTGACGAGATTTACGTCCGACGCCAGGATCCTGCCACGATCCCTGCTCCAGCCGCAGCGGCCAATCACCTCAACGTCGAATTGGCCGAACCGAATTGCTATGTCCCCTCGGAGATCATCCCCATCGAAGAGCAGCTCGTCAGTGAAGCTGGCGCCTGTTGCCCAACCATGGGCGGTTGCTGTGGCAATAGCTTCAGCGGCGGTGGCGGAGGTGGCGGTGGCGGTGGCATGGGTGGCCACGGAGGTTTGGGAACTTGGGCTGCCCTGGGTGCATTGGCAGCCGTAGCGATCGTCCAAGCGGACAAGAACAACAACGCTCCTGTCGTCTCGCCGATTACGCCCTAGAGCGATCTCGGCTCACAAATCCAACTTGCAGAAGCGGCGCCATCGCGCCGCTTTTTTGTTGGTCTGACATGTTCCCGATTCGCTATTCTGGTACATTCAGTGCATGGTTGTTTTCGCATCGCGACAGGATCTCGATATGAGTTGGCTCGAAGCTGGAATCGGCACCTTGGCTTGTTCGCGCTTGACAACGCTCTTCGCTGCGCTGTTGGCCTTCGCCTCGCCAGCATGGGCGCAACCGCCGACGCCACCGACGACTGCCGGCACCCGGCCCGCGAGTGCCGTCTATCCCCTGGATGGCGTCGTCGACCCCCAAGGAGCCGTATGGGTTGTCGATCGCAATCGACCTGGAGTATGGCGTTACGATCAAGACAAACTGGAACTGGCGATCGCGGGCGACAAGACGTTTCGGAAACCTCTCAACGCCGTACGATGCATCGCAATCTCTCCCCAAGGCCAGCTGACGGTCGGCGATCCTGCCACGCGCGAAGTTTACCGCCGCAACGAACAAGGTGAAATGCAACCTACGGTCGGAGGACTGATCGGAATCCCCGTCGATCTGGCTTATTCGAGCAGCGGCACCTTGTACATCGCGGATGTGGAGCGTCGCGTCGTTTGGAAGCAAGACAACGCGCAGGCCAAGCCCACGATCTTCGCCTCCGTGAACCCGCGTGGACTGTTTGTGGATGCGAAAGATCGGCTTTGGGTTGTCTCCCAGGACGAGAAACAACTCCTTCGCATCCAAGCGGACGGCACGCAGGAAGTCATCGTCGGAGATCGGCGATTTGAATTTCCTCACCAGGTCGTCGTCGATTCGCAGGAACGAGCTTGGGTCACCGACGGCTACAAGAAAGCGCTATGGGTTGTCGAACCCGGCAAAGAACCGCGAATCGCTTTCTCGGGAGATCCCCTCCAAAACCCCGTCGGTATGTTTTTGGTGGACGATACCCCCGCGATGGTCGATCCCCATGCGCAGCAGGTCTTCCGGATGCGGGATGGCAAACCCGAACCCTGGATTCGCATCGAAACGAAATAGCGTGAGCAATCCTACGGCTCGACCGACGACGGCTGTTGTTGTCACGATTGAAGGGCTCGGGACCAATCTGGTCGGCGCCTACGGCAATGCGATCACTCCGACTCCGCACCTCGATCGATTTGCATCTCGAGGACTGGTCTGCGATCAATTCTGGATGGACGGTTGTGTTCCCCATCGAATACTCGCGTCGATGTGGCAAGGGATCCATGGCTCGGTCCGGATGGGCCATCCGCCAGGCGCAAGCCGAGGCGGTCCAGGCAAACTCGGCCGCTGTATCGAATCGCCGGGGTTGTTGGTGACCGATTCCCCCGAAGCCATGCAACTCGCCAAATCGATGCTCGATGGCGAAGCGGTCCTCGCAACTCCTCCGGCAGGAAACCACACGGCACTTGGTTCGCTCGTCGAGCAAGCGATCGAGCAGTGGCTGCCGGTCTTGGACTCGATGCCATGGCTGTGGATTCATTCCCGGGGTCTGTTGGGGCCTTGGGACGCTCCCTACGCCTACCGCTGCTCGATGTGCGACGAAGGAGACCCGCTTCCCCCCGAGGGAATCGATCCTCCCTTTGCCAAGGTTGACAAAAATACGGATCCCGATGTGATCTTCGGCTGGGCATGCGGCGCCGGCGCGCAAGCGATGGTCGTGGACGAAGTTTGGGAGTGGATGGAATCCGCTCTCGAGCAATTGGATCTCGCCCCCTCGTGCCTGGTCACCCTGGCCGGAGTCCTGGGCTATCCCCTCGGGGGGCATGGCACCGTCGGCTGGCCGCCCATGCTTAAACAAGTCACTGCACCGAAGTCAGAAAGGGAAGATCCCCATTTTGGATCGATATCGGGAATGGGTGCGGAATCGCTGCACACTCCGCTGATTTTGAGGCCAGGAAATCACCTACCCTTGGGGGTTCGGTTTTCTCCATTTTTGCAGCCTCATCATCTCGGGCAGCTCATCAATGCGTGGATCGAGCGCGATGGCTGGAGCGAAGCGATCGGGGACGAGAGTGCGGTCCGGGGCGATTCGCCGAATATCGAAGCCTTGGTCGCCATGAGCAGCCTGCGTCGCGAGGCTTGGCCGGCAGAGTTTCGCGGCGCGTTAGCAACCCATGGACATCACCATGCGTTGCTGGTTCCCAGTTGGGGAGCGACCTGGCATGGAACCGAAACCGACGAAAGTTCGGAGGAATCTCTCTATGCGATGCCGGATGATCGGTGGCAGCAGAACGAGGTTAGCTCCAGGGCATCGGAGATCCTGGAGCAAATGCGCGCGTTGCGAGACGCTTGGATCGCCGAATCGCAAAATACGCCCTCGAATATTGGATCGGTTTTGTCCAGGATGGATTCGGCCCTTTGGCGTCCTCAACGTTGAATCGATTTCCACTTTCGGACAGCGTTGTTGTCCATGATTTTATGTCCCAACAAGAATCCCATCGAAGCCGCAAGCAGTTTTTGTCTCCCACCCTCGGGGATCCCATCCCCTCGGTCACAATCCAGAGACCGACACTCCATCCGAACATCTTTCGCAAGCGACTCCTCTCGATCGAGGGGAACCCTGGTCCGGGCGACTGGGTCGCGATCTACGGCGCGGAACCCGAAAATGCTTTGTTCGCTTACGGGATCTACAACCCGAAAGCGGAAGTTGCCGTACGCATTTATTCGTGGAACGCTCGATTTCCAGACGAAGCGTACTGGGATCGCCAGATCGATGAAGCCATCGATCTTCGCCATCGAACACTGCGTTTGGCGGAACAAACCGATGCCTATCGGATTGTGCACGGAGAGGCGGACGGATTCCCGGGTTTGGTGATCGATCGCTACGGCAACTGCTTGAGCGCGGAAGCGTTTTCGCTGGGCATGTACCAGCGTGCCGAGGCCGTGCTCGAGCGATTGCATGCCAAGCTTGGAACACAGCACCACCTCATCGCTCCCTCGCCGCAATTCGGGAGTCAGGAGGGGGCCACACTTCCGGAGATACGGAGCGAAGCGTGCCCTGATTCGATCTCGATTCAGGAGCATGGAGTCAAGTACCGCGTTCACTTCGGCGCAGGCCATAAAACGGGCTTTTTTTGCGATCAACGCGACAACCGTCGCATCTTGGCGGAGCATTCCCAAGGAGCTCGAGTCCTGGATTTATGTTGTTACAGCGGTGGATTTGCGATCGCCGCCGCGAAGGCAGGTCAGGCTTCGGAAGTCACGGCGGTGGATCTCGATGAGAAAGCCTTGACGATCGCCAAAAAGAACGCGGCGATCAATCAGGTGCGGGTCCGGTTCGTTCATGCCGATGCGTTTGCCTACATGCGTGACATGTTGCGAAACGGGGTCCAATACGACATCGTCGTCCTGGATCCTCCCAAGCTGATCCGATCCCGTATGGAATTGGAGGAGGGCCAGAAGAAGCACTACGACCTGAATCGCCTGGCCATTCAACTGGTTCGACCGGGAGGCTTGCTGCTGACCTGTTCGTGCGCCGGGTTGTTGAGCATGGAAGCCTTTCAGTCCACGGTGCAATCGGCGGCGCGGTCGGGCGGGTACGATGACAAAGGGAATCGCATCCCCGGACGGACCGTTCAAGTTTTCGAGATCCGCGGCGCGGCTCCGGATCATCCGCTGGCGCTTCACTGTCCGGAAACCGCGTACCTCAAAGCGTTTTGGGCTCGCGTGCGCTAGGCGTACGCCTCGCCGCTACTTCCATGCAGAGAATTCGGTCGGTTTGAGAAACCAGCTTTTCACACCGCTGTTGGCAGTCAGCGATCCTCCGGCTTTTTTCTCGGATTCGGTTCGAACGTTCGACCATTCGGGATCTTGGCGGAACGCATCGAACGAAGCCTTGGCGGCATCTTGGGACGCGTGCGTCAGAAAATAGACGAGGGTGTTGCCTTGTGCCGGCAAGTCGACAGCGATTTCGGCTGCCGCTTGATTCTTTGGCGACACGGCACCGAGCAATTCGACCGCCTTCATGGAGCCGCCGTCATCGATATTCCAATAGATCACATTGTTCATTCCGTGTTTGGCGAATAGTTTCATGGTGTGGTTGCGGAATCTCGCATTGAGTCCATCGAGGTTTCCCGCCGAGGCGATGTAGGAACGCAGTTCGTAAACTCGTTCGCCTTTGGCTTCGAGATCCAATGCTGGGGAATAGTCCGTCGGCTTCAAAAACAGACGGGTCAGGGAAGCGATTGGCGGACCCGAGGGGAACGCTTTCTGAAAGGCTGTTCGCATGTTGGGATCCGACATCATGGTTTCGTAGTTTCCGTCGCACTGGGCGCGATCTTTGTGCCTCACCAGTGTGACGA